>NZ_PPPD01000001.1:1105000-1272500 GCF_002901445.1 Deinococcus koreensis | reverse complement strand
GGTCAGGCGGTTGATCATCCGCAGGGTGGTCGTCTTGCCGCAGCCCGACGGCCCCAGCAGCGCGGTGAGCTGTCCCTCGGGGAAGGTCAGGCTGAGGGTGTGGACGGCGTAGCTGTCGGCGTACCGTTTTTCGAGTTCCTGCAGTTCGATCATGGGCGGCGCTCCAGGGGGTGGGCCGGGGGACGAGGTGGAGGTGGGAGCGGGGAGGCTCTCGTCCGGCGACGCCGTGGGGTCACGACACCCTCCCCAGCCGCCGGCCCAGCAGCAGTTCCAGGCCGCGCAGCGCCGCGTCGACCAGCAGGGCCAGCGCGGCGGCCGGCACGGCGCCCAGCAGGATCAGGTCGGCGGCGGCGCTCTGCAGGCCCTTGAAGATGTAGGTGCCCAGCCCCCCCGCCCCGATCAGGGCGGCCACGGCGGCCACACCCACCAGCAGCACGGCCGCCTGCCGGATGCCGGCCAGCCAGACCGGCAGCGCCAGCGGAAGCTGCACCCGCCAGAAGCGCTGGGAGGCGGTCATGCCCATGCCGCGCGCCGCATCCACCGCGCCGGCCGGCACGCCCCGCAGCGCCACGATGCCGTTGCGAACCACGGGCAGCAGCGCGTACAGGGTCATGGCGCTGAGGGCCGGCGCGATCCCGATGCCGCTGATCCCCAGTTGCCGCAGCGCCGGCAGGGCGGTGGCCAGGGCCGAGAGCGGCGCGATCAGCAGGCCGAGCAGCGCCAGACTGGGAATGGTCTGAACCCCGTTGGCCAGCCCCAGCACGGTGAGCGCCACGCGCTCGCGGCCCGAGGCCCAGACCGCCAGCGGCACCCCGATCAACGTGGCCAGCCCCAGGGCGCTGCCCACCAGCCGCAGGTGCTGGCCCAGTTCCTGCACCCAGCGCCCGCCCTCGTTGCGGCCCTCGACCAGCACGGACCAGGCCGACAGGTGCCCGCTCAGCAGCAGCGCCGCCGCGCCGGGCAGCCAGATCCAGGCCAGAGTCCGGGTCAGCGGCCCGCCAGCCGCCTGACGCGCGCCGAACACCGCGCCCCCGGCCCCCAGCAGGTACAGCCACAGCCCGCCGGCCGCGCTCGCCCGCGCGAAGGGCGCCTGCTCGACCAGGGCCGCCTGCGTGCGCTCGCCCAGCAGCCATAGCCCCAGCAGCAGAGCGGCGCACGCCGGCAGCCACACCCAGTCTCGCCGCAGCCGGGCACTCAGGGCCGGCGCTACGGCCAGCAGCAGGGCCAGGGCGATCCAGGGAGCGGGCAGCCGCAGGAAGTCGCCGGGCGCCAGACGGTTGGGGCGCAGCAGCACCCAGGGCAGCAGCGCGCCCGTCAGCATGGGCAGCGCCGAGAGCCACAGCACCGCCTGGACGTCGCCCCGCGCAGCGGCGCCGCTGCCCGCCCGGCCCCCCGAAAGGGGAGGGGCGGCAGCCAGACCGGCCCCCGCCCCCCGTGATCCCGGCTCCCGCACGCTCAGTCCTTGTCCCAGAGGGGAAAGGTGGCCGGAGCGCAGGTGGCCGGGAGGTTCACTTGATCAGGCCCTTGGACTTCAGGTAGGTGCTGGCCACGTCCTGGGCCGTGCGGCCCTCCAGCGCCACCTGGGCATTCAGGCCCTGCATGACCGTGGCGCTCAGGCCCGCGAAGGTCTTGTTCAGCAGTGCCGTGATCTGCGGGTTGGCCTTCAGGGTCTCGGTGCGGATGATCGGCGCGGGCTGGTACACCGCCTGGGCGCCCTTGGGATCTTTCAGCGCGACCAGCTTCAGCGCGCTCAGGGTGCCGTCGGTGCCGTAGGCCATCGCCGCGTTCACGCCGTTGGTGCCGCTGGCGGCGGCCTGCTGGGTCTGCGGCGGCGTCGCCCCGGCCAGCGAGAGCTTCTGCTCGGCCGAGAGCTTGAAGCCGTAGGCGGCCTCGAAGGCCGGCATGGTGTCGGGCCGGTTGAAGAACTCCGGGCTGCCGGCGATCTTGAACTTGCCGCCGCCCTTGAGGTACTTCGCCAGATCCGCCACGGTGCTCAGCTTGGCGCTCGTGGCCAGCGCCTGCGGCACGGCGATCACCCAGGTGTTGTTGACGTTGGCGGGCCTCAGCCACGTGATGCCGTTCTTGGCGTCCAGCTGCCGCGCCAGGCCGTAGATGGTGCCGGGGTTGCCGGCCTGCTTGGGGCCGATCTTGGCCTGGGGAAACAGGTAGACCGCGTTGCCGGTGTACTCGGGATACACGTCGATCTCGCCGGCCAGGATGGCCTTGCGGTTCACGCCCGTGTCGCCCAGGTTGGTCTTGTCGGTGACCTCCAGGCCGGCGTTTTTCAGGGTCAGCAGGATCATCTGCCCCAGGATCTGGGCTTCCGGGTCGAGTTTGCTGCCCACCACGATCGGTTTGGCGGCGGCGCTGCTCACCAGGGCGGCCAGCGTCAGGCTCAGGATGGTCTTCATGCGGTTCACCGTACCCGCCCCCTCACGGAGTCCGGGTAGGGGGGATCACAAAATCTCTGGCGGGGGGCCCGATTTGTCTGCTGTCGCGCCGTTTCCACACCTGGCAGGGCCTCGCGTTTTCGCCCACCAGCACGGCAAACCTGGGAACCCCACCCGCGCCGCTTCCGAACCCCTGCGGGGCCGACCAGCCTGGAAGATAAAGACTCTGTAAACGCCCGGCCCGGGCCCGGATGGTGGCGGTACGCACCCGCCTCAAAGGCCGTGTCCTGCGCTGCATACGGAGCCGAGTTAAGTCCGGGGCAAGGGGCGGGCGGGGCGGGCCGATGGAAAGCGAGGCCGACCTTACCCACGGTACGAATCGGAGTCGTCGGAGGCCAGCCTTAGAGGCCCGTGGCCCTGGCTGTTCGGGAGAGGCGGTCTCGGAGGTCGCCGGCTGTCCCTGTCGTCCACAGGCAGACACAGACTGGCCGGGCCACCCCATCTGGGATGACCCGGCCAGGAAAACGGCTGGCTTAGAGCGTGCCTTTCAGGGTGCTGGCGACCTTGAAACGAACCTTCTTGCCGGCGGGAATGGTGATCTTCTGGCTGGTGCCCGGGCGGACGCCCGTGCGCGCGGCGGTCTGCGCCACGCTCAGGGTGCCCAGGCCGGGGAGGCCCACACTCTGGCCGCCCCGGAGCGCGCCCACGATCGCGTCGAGCATCGTCGCCACGGCGTCGCCGGCCTGTTTCTTGTTCAGGCTGGTCTTGTCCGCCACCATGTCGATGATCTGCGTCTTGGCGATCTTGCTGCTGCTGGCGGCGCCCTTCTTCGGGGCGGCCTTGGCGGCGGGCTTCTTCGCGGCGGGTTTACTGGCTGCGGGTTTACTGGCTTTGGCCATGTGTGAACCTCCAGGCATAGATTTGAGCTGAGGTGCGGCTCAATTGAACCTTAACACACAGTTCATTGCCGTCAAGCCCGTGGGCCTGCGCTGGGTCGGCATTGGCGGGTCAATTCTGCTGTTACCGTAAGGACAAAAACGCTGTCAAATCGGCGCGGCGCTGTCCTGCACGGCCAAAAAAATTATGTGTAAAATTAAGAAATCATTAAGGCACACTTGGTATCGGGGGACGCAATTGCAGCACCCGAACCCGGCCCGACAGCGCGTCCAGCGTCCACAGTCGCCCCCGCAGCGCGTCGCCCAGGCCGCCCAGCACCTTGAGCGCCTCGAGGGCCATCATGCCGCCGACGATGTTCGGTAGCGGCCCCAGGACGCCCGCCTCGGCGCAGGATTCGGCGTCTGCCGGTTCCGGGAACACGTCGCGCAGCCCCAGCTGAGGCCCGAACACGCTGACCATGCCGCTCGTTCCGGCCGCCGCTCCCCAGATCCACTCCCGGCCCGCACGCGTGCAGGCGTCCGCGATGGCGTAGCGGGCCAGGAAATTGTCGGTGGCGTCAATCACCAGATCGGCCGCCCCGATGAGCCGCCCGGCGTTGCCAGCGTCCAGCGCCGGCGCCAGCTCCACCTGGACGTAGGGATTGATGGCCTGGGCCCGCGCGGCCGCGACCTGCGCCTTGCCGCGCCCCAGGTCGGGCGTGGCGAACAGCGTCTGGCGGTGCAGATTGCTCAGCTCGACCCGGTCTCCGTCGGCGATCGTCAGGCGGCCCACGCCCGCTCCGGCCAGCTGCGCGATCACCGGCCCGCCCAGGCCCCCGGCGCCCACCACCAGCACGGCGGCGCCCTTCAGACGTTCCTGCGCTCCGGCGTCCAGCCACTCGGGCACCAGCAGCGGGCGTGAGTAGCGGCGCAGTTCGCTTCTGGACAGCTCGGGCACAGGGGGCTGGGCAGAGGCCGGGTCGGCGGTGGCCGGGGTCATGGCGTCAGTGTAGGCGGGCCACGGCCGGGCGAAGGTGCCGGCGGGAGCCGCCGCAGCCAGGGGCCGGGCAACTGAGCGCCGGGCAACAGAGGCCGGGCACCAGGGGCCGGACAGGCGGCACAGGGCCCCGTAGAATGCAGCGCGTATGCTCGCCCCGCCCCTGTTCGTCGTTGCCATGTCTTATCTGCTGGGGTCACTGGTGGCCGGTGTGCTGTATTCCCGTGCGCGCGGCGAGGACATCCGCGGCCGCGACCTGCCGGGGGGCAGCGGCACCTACCGGCAGTACGGCCGCCGCGCCGCGCTGATGGTCACGGCGCTCGACATGCTGAAAGGCGCCCTTGCGGCGCTGCTGGCCCTGGCCCTGACGCCCGAGGCCACCTGGCTCGCCGTGCTGGGTGTGGTGCTGGGCCACTGCTACCCGGTCTTCTTCCGGTTCCGGGGCGGCGGCGGGATCGCGCCGCTGCTGGGTGCCCTGCTGGTGGCCGCGCCGCTGACCCTGCTGGGCACGCTGGGCACGGCCCTGCTGGTCATTCCGCTCTACCGCCGGTTCCTGCAGGCTCGCCTGAAGCTGAACGCGGTGCCGGTGGCGACCGTGGTCGCCCTGCCGCTGGGCCTGCTGCTCGCCGGCCGCTTCGGCGGTCTGGCCGACCTGCTGGTGGGGGGCGCGGTGATGGCCCTGCGCGCCGCCCACCTGCTGATCCGGCCCCCCGTGCGCGAGGCTCAGCCGTCCACTACTCAGCCGTCCACTACACAGTCTTCCACGACCCCGCCCGCCAGCCCGCAGCCGGAGCCGCGCCCCGACACGCGCGCCGCGAACCGACCATGACCGGCAGTGGGGGGCAGGGCAGTGCGGGACAGAGGTGGGGCAGCGTTCCGGGCCGCGCCGCGGCGCGACGCTGGCGGACGCTCTGGGCGCGGATGCTCCGGCGGGTGGGCCTCGGCCTGGGGCTGCTGGCGCTGGGCCTGTTCAGCGCGCAGGCCGCGCCGGTGCTGGAGGGCCGCGTCCTGCGCTACGAGGACGGCCCCCGCGTGGTCTGGCAGCGCACCTTCCCGGCCACCCTGGGCGACCTGAGCGGGCCGCTGGAGGTGCAGGGCGTGGTGTATCTGGGCGCCGGGCCGGTGGTCTACGCGCTGAACGCGGCGGGCGCGCTGCTGGGACGCGCCGACCTGCCGGGTCTGGTCACGTCGCTGGACGCCTCGGGCGGCGCGGTGCGCGCCACGGTGCAGGAGGGCGGGCTGAGCGGCCAGTACAGCCTGGAGACGGGCGGCGGCCTGAACGTCCGCGAGCGGGTGGTGCTGCCCCCGAACGTGCGGATCACCGGTTTCCTGGCCCGCGTGGCCGACGCCACCCCCAGGGCCGCGCTGGATCGGGCGGCGGCCGACGACCCGACCAATCCCTTCCTGGCGCTGCGGCGGGCCCAGGCCACCCGCGACCCCTACCTGACCCTGAGCGAGGTGCGGCGCGCCCTGAGCGGCAGCGTGCCCTTCCCGGCCTGGGTGCAGCTGGCCGCCCGGCTGGACGGCGCCGGCTTCCCGGCCGCCGCCGACGCCGCCCTGGGGCGTGCCCTCAAGGACGCGGCCAGTCGCGGCATCGACCCGGACATCGCCCTCAGCCGCTCGGCGCTCTTTGCCTACGGCAACCCCAGCGGCTACGTGGGCACCCTGCTGGAGCAGAACCGCCTGGCGCGCGCCGAGGCCTGGATGCGCTACCTGCGGGAGCTGCACCCGCGCTTCGAGGGTGGGCCGGCGCTCTACGAACGCTACGCCCGCATCCTGGACACCCAGGGCCGCAGCGGCGAGGCCGAGGAGTGGCGGCAGTTCACCCGCACGCTGCGGGCCGGCACGCTGTACAACCTGGGCCCCCAGGGCCTGCGCTCGGTGAGGGACGCCGCCCGGCTGGCCACCCTGAGCCTGGGCCTGAGCCTGGCCGCCGCCCTGCTGACCCTGCTGGCCCGCGCCTGGGGGCCGCAGGGGGCGCAGACGGCGGAACTGGGGGGCCGCTTCCTGTCGTGGCTGCGCCATCCGCTGTCGCGGGCCCGGCGCGCCGTGGTCGCCTACGCGTCGTGGAGCGAGCGGCTGCTGCTGACGCTGCTGGCCGCCGCCCTGATCCTGGCCGTGGGGGGCTGGCAGTGGGCCAACCTCGCCAGCGCGGCCCTGCGGTCGCCGGCCCTGAACCTGGGCACCTACGGCGGCTGGAGCGCGGCCAACCTGCCCGCGCTCAACCTGCGCCCCGGCCCCGACGCCGCGCTGCTGGGGGGGCTGGCCGCCCAGTTCGACGGCGAGGACGCCAGCGCCCGCGAACAGTACCTGCGCGCCCTGCCCGACGCCTGCGCCCAGAACAACCTGGGTGTGATCGCCCAGAACAGAGGGGATCAGGCCCAGGCCCGCGAGCGCTACCGTGCGGCGCTCGCCGCGCGCCCCGAACTGGCGGCCGCCGCCTTCAACCTGGGCCTGAACCCGTCCACGCCGGGCACGGCGTTCCAGCGCCTGTACCGGCCCGGTCAGCCCCGCCTCTGCCTGCCCGATGCCCGCAGCCTGACCCGCGCCGTCACGGGCGACCTGAGCGTGACCCTGGGCCAGTTCCTGCGCCAGCCCCAGGGCGCCCTGAGCCCCGGGCCGGGCCGCAGCGTCCGGCTGGGCCTGCTGCTGATCCTCACGACCCTGCTGGGAACGGTGCTGGCCTTCTCGCTGCTGCTGCCCCGTGCCCCGCTCACCCTGGCCCAGTCGCGTCCGCCGCTCTACCGGCTGCTGGGAGCGCTGCTGCCCGGCACCTCGCTGCTGGACAGCGCCTGGGGCGGCGTGCTGCTGCTGGCCTGGAGTGCAGCGCTGGCCGCCCTGGCCCCCCGCAGCGGCCTGATCGCCTTCCCGGATCTCGCCCCGCTGACCCAGGGGGGCGCCCAGGGGGCCCTGCTGGCCCTGCTGCTGGGCACCTACGCCCTGAACACGCTGGTCTTCGTGGCGGCCGAGCTGCGGCACAGCCGTCGGCTGCGGCGCGAGGCGGCGGCCGGAGCATGACGCCCCGGAACACGGGCCTTCAGAACCCTACTGAGAGCCTTCCGGAACCCGGGGACATCCGGCCCCCGCGCCCTGCTAGCCTGCGGGCATGGAGTCTGGTTCGCGGGGGTCGGCCCGAATGAAGCTGGTGGTCGGGGTCTCGGGCGGCAGCGGGATTCCCTACGCCCTGCGAACCCTGCAGGCGCTGCAGGCGGCCGGGGTCGAGACCCACCTGATCGTCTCCAGCGGCGCCAAGCGCGTGATCAGCGCCGAGGCGGCCGGCCCCACCCTGGCCGACCTGAACGCCCTGGCGACCCACCTGCACGACGACCGCGATCTGGCGGCGGGCGTGGCCAGTGGCTCGTTCCGCACCAGCGGCATGCTGGTGATCCCGTGCAGCGCCGGGACGCTGGCCAAGATCGCCCACGGCTTCGCCGATTCCCTGCTGTGCCGCGCGGCGCACGTGACCCTCAAGGAGCGCCGGCCGCTGGTGCTGGTCGTGCGCGAAGACCCCCTGCCCCGTCCAGCCCTGAGCAACATGCTCGCCGCCCACGACGCGGGCGCGACCGTCATGACCGCCAGTCCCGGCTTCTACCACGCCCCACGCAGCGTGGAGGAACTGCTGCACTTCGTGACCGCCCGCGTGCTCGACCAGTTCGGCCTGGATGTCCCCGGCTTCCGCCGCTGGGGCGAGCCGGAGCCGACGCCTGCCCAGCCCGAGTCCATCCAGCCAGAACCCGCATGAGCGGCGCCTGCCTGCTGGCCGGCACGGTCGCCGCCCTGATCCCCGCCGCCGGGGCGGGCACCCGCCTGGGCCACGGCCCCAAGGCGCTGTACACGCTGGCCGGGCGCACCCTGCTGGAGCGCAGCATCGGGGCCCTGCGCCCCCATGTCGACGAGGTCGTGGTGGCGCTGCCGGAGGGAAGGGGGGACGAGTTCCAGGCCGCCCCCGATCCGCAGGTGCGCTTCATCGCCGGGGGGGAGACCCGCCAGCTCAGCGTGCGCCGCCTGCTCCACGCCACCACCGCCGACTACGTGCTGATCCACGACGCCGCCCGGCCCTTCCTGGGGGCCCGGATCATCCACGACCTGCTGGAGGCCGTGGCCGAGACCGGCGCCGCCACCGTGGCCCGCCCGGTGGCCGACACCCTGGTTCGCGGAGGGGCGGCGGGCACGGGAAGCCTCTGGGGCGAACTGGTCGCGCGCGAGGGGCTGTGGGCGGTGCAGACACCGCAGGCCTTTCGCCGCGAGCTGCTGCTGGCCGCGCACGACCGGGCGCACGCCGAGGGGCACGCCGCCACCGACGACGCCGGCCTGATCGCCCGCAGCGGGGGACAGGTGCGCCTCGTGCGCGGCGACGCCCGCCTGTTCAAGATCACGACCCCGGACGACCTGCCCCTCGCGCAGGCCCTGGCGGCCGTGTGGGATGCTGAGCCCGATGCCTGACCGAACCGCGCCCGAGTCCCCTGCGCCTGAATCCGGTGTGTCCGCCTCCAGTGCGCCCGACGCTCCCGCGCCGTATTTCGCCCCTGCGAAGGTGAACCTGGGCCTCAGCGTCCGCAGCGCCCGCGCCGACGGCTACCACGAACTGCATAGCCTGATGGTGCCCCTGGCGCTGGGCGACGACCTGAGGATCGCCCCGGCCGAGACCCTGAGCCTGGAGGTGCGTGGCGCCGACCTGCCCAGCGACGAGCGCAATCTGGTGTACCGCGCGGCTCGCGCCTATCTGGACGCCGCGCAGCTCTCCCAGGGCGCCCGCATCACGCTGGAGAAGTCGCTGCCGGTCGCCTCGGGTCTGGGCGGCGGCAGTTCCGACGCCGCCACGACCCTGATGGCCCTGGCCCGCCTGTATCCGGCTCGCCTGGATCTGCACGCCCTGGCCCGGACACTGGGCGCCGACGTGCCCTTCTTCCTGCTCGGGCGCGCCGCCGTGGCGCAGGGCATCGGCGAGATCCTCACGCCGCTGCCGGTGCCGCGTACCCCGCTCGTGCTGGTCAACCCCGGCGTGGCCGTCAGTGCCCGCGACGCCTACCACTGGCTCGACACCGAGGAAGGCTTCACGCCCCCCCTGGACATCGACGCCATCCTGACCAGCCTGCAGGACGGCCGACCCGTGCCCTACCTGAACGCCCTGCAGAGCGGCGTGGCGGCCCGTCATCCGGCCATCGGCGAGGTGCTGCGGGCTCTGGCCGACGCCGGGCTGCGCGCGCCCCTGATGAGCGGTTCCGGCAGCACCTGTTTCGCCCTGGCGGCGACCGACTCCCAGGCCCACGCCGTGGCCCAGGCCCTCCAGGCCCAGCATCCGGCGTGGTGGGTGCGGGCGACCAGCACGCTGTAGACCTGGCACCCGCCGGGCACGGTCGCTGGTCAGCCTTCTCGTGGGTTGGGGTCGCTAGACTTCACCCATGAGCGACGTGCAGGTGCAGGTGTTCGGCACCAAGAAAAGTAAGGAAACCCGCGCGGCCGAGCGCTTTTTCAAGGAGCGCAAGGTCAAGATCCATTTGGTGGATCTGAACGAGCGGCCCATCGCCAAAGGCGAGCTGGCCCGCTTCGTGCAGAAGTTCGGCCTGAACGCCCTGCTGGATCTGGAGGGCAAGGCCTACGAACGCTCCAACCTCGCGTACCTGCGCACCACCGAGGAGGGCGTGATCGCCAGGGTCATCGAGACGCCCGAACTGCTGAGGCTCCCGCTGGTGCGCGGCGGCAAGGTGCTGACCGTGGGCGACGATCCGGCGGGCTGGAAGGCCATGCTGGAGGGCTGACCCGCTTCACCCCCCACCCTGTGCCTACTCCGTGGCGTCGGTGGGGGCAGGGGCCGGCGCGGCCGGATCAGGCACCGGCACCAGCGGCTTCGGCGCCCTGGCCTGGGCACTTTCCAGGCGGCCCAGGAAGGCCAGCATGGGCTCCAGCAGGGCGTCCCCGAAGTGCGAGCCGCCCAGGTGGGGCCCCTCCAGGCGCAGCAGCTGGCTCCCCTGGGCGCTGCTCTGCGCGAACAGGGCCTCGCCGTTGCGGGCGAACGAGACCACCGTGTCGCCGGCGCCGCCCGCGACGAGCAGGGGCAGGGCCGCCCAGGTGCCGCGGGCCCTCGTCCAGGGGTCGCGCTCCGGCGGCGGCGTCTCGCCCCGGGTCAGGCCATGGGCGGCGGCGATATCGGCCACGAAGGTGGGGTTCCCACGGCCGCTGCGCCAGACGTCCTGCAGGCTCACCTGGGCGTCCAGCAGGATGACGCCGGAGACCGGGTAGACGCCCAGCGAGGCCGTGAGCAGCGCGGGCAGGCCGCCCATGGAATAGCCGAAGTTGTAGGTGCGGCCGTTGAAAGGAAACGCGCGGGTGGCGCGCGAGTGCATGTCGCCCAGGTAGGTCAGGGCCTGCGGCGCGCCCCAGGTGGTCGGGCCGGCGTCGTTGCTGACCAGCACCGCGTAGCCGGCCGCCTGGAGCCGCCGGTAGATCGCCAGCAGGTGCGGCCGGCTCAGGCTCAGCTCGGCCGTCATGCCGCGCGAGTGCGAGACCACCACGAGCGGGCAGCCCGGCTCGCAGGCGGCGGGCGTGAACAGGAAGGCGTCGCCCAGCGGGTGCGCGAAGCGCAGCGGTTCGGGCTGGAGCACGGGCATGGGCACCTCGGCGGCACGGGCGGGGGCGACACGGGTCGGGGTGGTGCGGTCGGGGGCCGCGGGCGGCGTGGTCAGGGCCGACCGGGCGGCGGCAGTCATCAGGGCAGCGCCCAGCAGGAGGGGAAGAACCACGCGCTTCATCCCCAGAAGGGTAGCAAGGCCCATCTGCCTCAAATCTAACGGCCGAACAGCCAGCGCGAGACGGCCGTGCCCGCCAGGGCCCGCGCGACCAGCACCGGCACCCCCAGCGCGACCAGACCGTAGGCGGCCAGCGTGAGCGAGAAGAGCAGCGGGTGCGGCGGAAAGCCCCAGCGCTCCAGCAGGTACAGCAGCGCCGGGTGGAGCAGGTAGACCTGCAGGCTCAGGGTGCCCAGCACGGCCAGGGCGCGGCTCCACCAGGCCGGTGCCGGGGCCAGCTTGTAGGCCACCCCCAGGATCACGAGTGTGGCCGCCGCCGTATACGCCCAGTTGGCGGCGCTGAAGGCCAGCGTGCTCACCTGAGCGTCGTCCAGCACGGCCACCGCCAGCGGCAGGAACCACAGCAGCGCCCCTCCGGCCGCCGCCACGATCCAGAAGCGCCCGCGCGCCCACAGGGCCTCGAAAGCGCCCTCGTTCGCTCCGAAGTACATGCCCAGCGTCAGGGCGGGCAGATACCACACGGCCATGGTGGCGGGGAAGGCGAAGTTCAGGATGCCCACGCGGTTCAGGGCGTACACCGCGAGCTGCGCCGTGAAGGCGCCCAGCAGCACCGCCCAGAAGGGCCAGCGCCGGCGCCACAGCGGCAGCAGCAGCGGCAGCACCAGATAGAACTGCAGCACGACCAGCAGGAAATACAGGTGGAAGTAGCCCTTGCCATACTGCACCCAGGTCTGCCAGCGCGCCGGATCGGACAGCGCGGCGCCGCTCTCCTGCCCGGTGGCGACCCGGAACAGCACGTACAGCACGGTCCAGATCAGGTACGGCAGCAGCGCGGTGCGGGCGCGTGCCCGGTAGTAGGCCCCGGCGTCGAAGCGGCCCCCGTCCGGGCGGGGCCGCAGCGCCGAGCGCGTCAGCACCAGCGCGGTCATGAACACGAACGCCGGCACCACGAACAGCAGCGAGCGGTTGATGGTGATCAGCCCCAGCTCCAGATTCGAACCCTCCGGCGCGTAGCGGAGGCCCAGGCCGGCGAGGTGATGCGCCACCACCGCCAGGATCGCCAGCCCCCGGAACACGTCGATGGCGGCCACCCGAGCTGCTGGCATCGGCCGGGTCGCCGGGGCGGGCAGGACTTCAGGGGGCTGGGTACTCACGGTCATGACCGCGTCCACCGTAGGCGGAGCGGTTTCCGGGCTGGGCCGAAGGGACTCAAGACACGTTAACGTCCGCCGCTCACGTCCAGGGTCGTGCCGGTCACGTAGCTGGCCTCCTGGGAGAGCAGCCAGAGGACGGCGTGGGCGACCTCCTGCGGGGCGCCGCCCCGGCCCAGCGGTACGCCCCCCGAGAGCCGCGCCACCCGCCCCGGCTCGCCGCCCGAGGCGTGGATGTCCGTCTCGATCAGGCCGGGGCGCACGCCGCACACGCGGATGCCCTCGGCGGCGACCTCGCGCGCCAGACCGACGGTCAGGGTGTCCAGCGCCGCCTTCGAGGCCGCGTAGTCCACATATTCACCCGCCGAGCCCAGCACCGCCGCCCGCGACGACACGTTCACGATCACGCCGCCCACGCCGCCGAAGCGGGTGGACATGCGCCGCACCGCCGCGCCCGCGCACAGGAACGCCCCGACCACGTTGGTGTTCAGAATGCGCGCGAGGCGATCCGCGTCCAGCTCGTCCACGCGGGCCTGCCGCTCCAGGATGCCCGCGTTGTTCACCAGCCCGCGAACCGGGCCGAAGGCGGCGGTCACTTCGCCAAACAGCCGCTCCACGTCCTCCGGCACGCTCACGTCGGCCTGCACGGCGAGGGCGCGGCCCCCGGCCGCCTCGATCCGCCCCACCACCCCGGCCGCCGCCGCGCCGTCCTGGCGGTAGTTCACGCCCACCGCCCAGCCCCGCGCCGCCGCCAGGGTCGCCACCGCCGCGCCGATGCCCCGGCCCGCGCCGGTGATGAGGAGGGTGGGGGTCATGGATGCAGGGTAACGCGCCGGAGGGGCCCTGCGCGGCGCGGTGGTGAATCCTGAGCCAGCGGACTTGAGCGCAGCGGCGCTCCGTGGCACGATCAGGGAAATGACCGGCCGACCCGCCACAGCGCCGACCCTGCGCGACCTCGCGCGGCTGCGGCGGGTGCGCGACCGGATCGACCGGGAGTACGCGCGGCCACTGGACGTGGAGGCGCTGGCGGGGGGCGTCAACATGTCGGCCGGGCACCTCAGCCGCCAGTTCCGGCTGGCCTACGGGGAGTCGCCGTACAGCTACCTGATGACGCGCCGCATCGAGCGCGCGATGGCCCTGCTGCGGCGCGGCGACCTGAGCGTCACCGACGTCTGTTTCGAGGTCGGCTGCTCGTCGCTGGGCACCTTCAGCACCCGTTTCAGCGAGCTGGTCGGGATGTCGCCCAGCGCCTACCGGCTGCACGCGGCGGGCAGCGCCGGGATGCCTCCCTGTGTGGCGAAACAGGTCACGCGACCGGTCAGGAATCGAGAAGCGCCGGCCCCGGCCCGCGGCGAATAATGTCGCCATGGACATCAGCATTCACCAGACGTTCCTGCCGCACACCGACCCCGAAGCCTCCGTGGCCTTCTACCGCGACACCCTGGGGTTCACGGTGCAGAACGATGTTGGCTATAACGGGATGCACTGGATCACGGTCGGGCCCGAGGGCCAGGGCGGCCCGTCCATCGTGTTGTATCCACCCCAGGCCACGCCCGGCATGACCGACGACGAGCGCCGCACCGTGGCCGAGCTGATGGCCAAGGGCAGCTACGCCAGCATCATCCTCGCCACGGCGGATCTGGACGGCACCTTCGAGCGCCTCCAGGCCAGCCGCGCCGAGGTCGTGCAGGAGCCGACCGAGCAGCCCTACGGCGTGCGCGACTGCGCCTTCCGCGACCCGGCGGGCAACCTGATCCGCATTCAGGAAGTGCGCTGACAGGACGTGCGCTGAGCCGTCCGACCACCTCGTCCCCGACAGGAGGGAACGCCATGACGGAACAGACCATCAGCATGCGAACCGCGAAGGCTGGAACGAAGGGCTTCACCCCCGAGGAACGCGCCGCCATGAAGGAACGTGCGCAGGAGCTGAAGGCGGAAGCCGCCAGGGAGGACGGGGAGAGCGCCGTGCTGGCGAAGATCGCCGAGATGCCGGACGCAGACCGGGCCCTGGCCCGGCGGCTCCACGACCTGATGCGGGCCAACGCGCCCGCCCTGGCGCCGAAAACCTGGTACGGGATGCCCGCCTATACCAGGGGCGGCAAGGTCGTGTGTTTCTTCCAGAGTGCGGACAAATTCAAGGCTCGGTACGCGACCCTGGGCTTCAACGACGAGGCGCGCCTGGACGACGGCGAGCTGTGGCCGACCTCCTTCGCGCTGAAGGCGTGGACGGCTGACGTGGAGGCGAGGATTGTCGGGCTGGTAAAGAAGGCGGTGGGGTGAGGGGTTCCGCCAACTAAGCCGAGGCCCCATCTTGGGCTGATGGGGAGTTCAGGGTAAAAGAGGCGAGCTGATTGTCTTGCTTCAGAGAGTAATCGTATAATTCACTCAACCTAATGAGCCAATGTGCAAGCAGGCAAGAGGCACCTTCCTGCACTCGTGGCGATTGTGTGGAGGTGTCTCGCTGTACCTAACTACCAAAGGGATTTGATATTAGCTTGAGCGAGGCGAATCTCTTCTGGTGTTGCAGGATCGACGCATCGCTCAAGCGCTGAGAGCCCACCTATCAGGTCGCAACTCGGGGTATTACCTGCATGAGCTCGGTGCTTGAGTCCGCCCCGGTACTTGGCGTTTGGTGTCCTAAAAGCACGATCAGCTCGAACTTTTCTCCCTAGAAATTCGCCAGGGGTGATGACGACCAGGCACCACTCGTCCCGATGCCACACACAAACAAATTCGTGCATATGTAAAGCTTAGCGGATAGGTATTGCCGATTTAGGCGATTTCAGGTTTTTTCCACCCTCACCCTCGTGTTATGAAACGTACTCCCCCCACCTAAATCCGTCAGCGTCTGCGCGGTCAGAGTGTTGATGCTCTCACCGTCCGGGGCACTCAGGCCCCACCACGTCCCCTCGACGACCGCCACGCCGGGCTGCGCTTCGGTGGTCACGCGCACGCGGCGCCTGACTTGCCCGACCTCGCTCTGAAGCTGGGCATAGTCGCCGTCGCTCAGGCCGGAAGCGGCCGCGTCGGCCGGGTGGAGCATCACCTGCGGCTCCTGGCCTTCGGGCCGGGTCAGCACGTCCAGCATCCCGTAGGTGGAATTCAGGAAGTGGTGCGCGGGCGGCGTGACCAGCCGCAGCGGATACTCGGCGTTCAAGGCGGCCTGGGGCTCGCGGTACGCCGGGGCGGGGGAGAGCTGCACCTTGCCGCTGGGCGTCTCGGCCCCGTGCGCGTAGGGCAGGAAAGTCTCGGGGAGGTTCAGCCGCACGCTGCCCTCGGCCTTCAGCCGCTCCGGCGTGATGCCCGCCAGATGCGGGTGATCGGTGCCCAGCAGTTCGGCCAGCAGCTCGTCCACCGTCCAGTACACGCTGGGCTCGCTCACGCCCAGGCGGCGGGCGAGCTGCGCCATGACCCAGGAGTTCGGGCGGGTCTCGCCGGGGCCTTCTATGGCGGCCGGGTTGTAGCCCAGCCAGTGGTGCCCGTAGGAGGTGTACACGTCGGCGTGTTCGGCGAAGGTGGTGGCGGGCAGCACGTAGTCGGCCAGCCGGGCGGTCTCGGTCATGGCCTGTTCCAGCACGACCACCAGCAGGTCGTCCCGCCGCAGCCCAGCACGCACCCGTGAGGAATCCGGCGCGACCACCGCCGGGTTGCAGTTGTAGATGACCGTGGCCCCCACGCCCGCCGACGGGGCCAGCGCGTTCGCCAGCTCGTTCATGTTCACGTGCGGCGTCTCCGGGCGGATCAGGTGCGCCGCGCCCAGCCGCGTGCGGTTCAGCTTGAAGGCCCCGCTGGCGCTCAGGGCACAGCCGCCGCCGCGCACTCTCCAGTCGCCGGTCAGCGCGGGCAGCAGCGTCACCGCGCGCAGGGCCGTGCCGCCGTGCTCGTGGCGCGTCATCCCGTAGCCCACGCGGATGTACGTGGGCCGCGTGGTGCCGATCAGCCGGGCGAAGTCGCGCACCTCGTCGGCACTCAGGCCGGTCACCTCGGCGGCGCGTTCGGGCGTCCACTCCTGCGCCGCCCTCCGCAGTTCGTCGATCCCGGTCGTGGCCTCGGCGATATACGCCTCGTCCGTCCAGCCGTGCGCGAACAGTTCGTGCATGAGGCCCAGCACGAGCGCGGTATCGGTGCCGGGCCTCAGCTTCAGGTGCTGGTCGGCGAAGCGGCTGGTGCGGTTCTCATAGGGATCGACATGGACGATGCGCGCCCCGGCCTTGCGGGCGGCGGTCAGGTGCGGGGTCAGGTGCGAGTTGGTGCTCAGCGAATTGATGCCCCACAGCACGATCAGCCGCGCGTGGGCCACGTCCTCGGGCTCCACGGCGTAGCGCGTGCCGTAGCCCATCATCCACGCCTCGGTGCCCGCCGACGCGCAGATGGTCTCGTCCAGTTCCGGTGTGCCCAGCGCCCGGAACAGCGCGTGGGCGTGGTTGTTCTCCATCAGGCCCATGGTGCCGGCGTAGTGGTAACGCAGCACGGAGGCCGGGCCGCGCGTGTCCAGCAGCGTCCTCATCCGGGCCGCGATGTCGTCCAGCGCCTCGTCCCAGGTCACGCGCTCGAACACGGGCTCGGCGTCCGTTTTCGGGTTCACGCGGCGCATGGGGTAGAGCGGGCGCTCGGGGTGGTTCGCGCGCGAGGGATAGTGCACGGTCTTCACGCAGGCGAAGCCTTTGGTGTACGGGTGATTCGCGTCGCCCGTCAGTTTGGTCATGCGTTCCAGGCCGTCCTCGCCCCGGCCCACCGTCACCTTCAGGCGGCAGGCGTCGGGGCAGTCCAGCGGGCAGGTGAGCAGCACGTCGCGCGTGGTGGGAAGGGCGGTCATCCGGCCAGTCTACGCGCGGGGCTGCGGGGGCGGAGGGCTGGCCCTCACAGCGGGGTCAGGCTGAGCCCGAGCAGGTAGGCCTGGGCGCCACCCCGGCCGCTGTATGAGCGGCGGAGGGCTTCGAGGTCACGTTGCAGCGCCTTGGCGTCCGCGAAATCGAGCATCAGGCCCAGATCCCAGGCGGCGGGCAGCACGGCCGGCGCCCCGGCGTCCAGCAGGTCGAGATCCTCGCCGGGCGGGACGCCGGCCGAGACCTGCACCGAGGGGCCGCTGCGCGTGATCCGCAGGCCCCAGCGCTGCCCCCTTTCCAGCCCCAGGCGGGCCAGACTGCGAAAATAGAGGGGACGGAACAGGGCGTCTGCGCGTTCCAGGGCCAGCTCCAGGGTCTCAAAGTTCGTGGCGTCGAAGGGCAGGAACAGCCCCGCCGCCGGGGCCGTGTAGTGCTTGATGGCGCGGCCCGGGCGCGGGGTCACCCTGGAGACGTGCAGCAGCCCCAGCGCGTGCAGGCGCAGCGCCAGCGGGAACAGCCGCTTGACCGTCCAGCCCAGTTCGGCGCCCGCCTCGCTGATGGTCAGTTCGCGGCCCAGGAAGGGGCCGAGGGCCTTGAGCAGGGTGGGCCGGCTCAGTTCGCTCGCCACGTCCGGATCGGTGATCCAGATCCAGGCGCTGGTCTCGGATTGGCCGGTCATAGAGAGCAGCTTAGCCCTACGCTCGACTCTGCCTCCTAGGAACGGGGCTGGAGAACGGCACGAACGACAAGGAGAGGTGGTTCCACTTGGTCACGACGTCATCCCGCGCCAGCAGACCCGCCGCAGAGCCGCGTTCCCCGGGGGAGCGGCCGATCAGGGTGGTGTTCTTCAACGTGCCGGCGCACGGGCACATCAATCCCACGCTGCCGGTGGTGGCGGCCCTGGTCGAGCGGGGGGCGCAGGTGGAGTACCACGCCACGCCGCCCTTCCGCCCGGCCATCGAGGGGGCGGGGGCGCAGTTCACCGACCTCTCGCCGTGGCTGCCGGCAGACGCCTCGCCCCCCGATCCCAACCACATCCGGCTGGCCGACATGCTGCTGCGCGCCACCGAGACCATCCTGGAGGCGCTGCTGCCCCGGCTGCTCGCCGCGCCGCCCGACGTGATCGTGCACGATTCCCTGTGCCCCTGGGGGGCGGCCCTGGCCCGGCTGAGCGGGGTGAGGGCGGTGGGGTCGGTGACCACCTTCGTCCTGTCGGCCGGGCTGGTGCTGGGCACCCCGGCGCTGGCGGGCGAGGCGTGGCGCACGCTGGCGGGCAGCGGGCCGGCCCGGCGGGCCTTCCGTTCGGTGGCGGGCCGCCTGCGTCAGCGTTACGGCCTCCATATCCGCTCGCCCCTGCAGGTGCTGAGCGTGCACGCGCCGGTCAACGTGGTCTACACCTCCCGGACGCTGCAACCGGCCGGGCACCGCGTCCCGCCGACCTTCCACTTCGTGGGGCCGTCCCTGCCGCCCCAGCGCCCTGCCCGAGCGGCAAGCGCCGGGCCACCGCTGATCTACGTGTCGCTCGGTACGCTGCTCAACGCGGCGCCCGACTTCTACCGCGCCTGTGTCGGGGCCTTCCGTGACGAGCCGGTCGAGGTGATCATGTCGGTCGGTCAGACCGTCGATCCCTCGTCGCTGGGGCCGCTGCCAGGGCACATCTCGGTGCGTCCCAGCGTGCCGCAGCTGGAGGTGCTGAGCCGCGCCGGGGTCTTCGTGACCCACGGCGGCATGAACAGCGTCCACGAGGCGCTGGCCTACGGCGTGCCGATGCTGCTGGTGCCGCAGGGCTCAGACCAGCACCTCGTGGCGGCGCGTGTCCGTGACCGGGGGGCGGGGCGGGTGCTCCAGCGCCGGGCTGCTACTGCCGAGGACGTGCGCGCCCACGTCCGGGCCCTGTGGAGCGACCCGCGCTATGCGGCGGCCAGCGCCGCTGCCGGTCAGGAGGCCCTGCACCTGGGCGGCGCAGTGCGGGCCGCGGAGGTGATCCTGGCCCGGAGCCTGGGGGCCTTGGCCGCGCCGTGAGGGCCGGCGCCCGGGCAGGTCGGAACCTCGGGTGGATGGGGGAAGAGGAACCTGACCCCGGCGGGTTGGATGCTGCTCGCCTACCAGCCGCGGTGTTCCTGCCAGCGGAATGGCATCAGCTCTCCCAGCGTCCTGACCTCGGTGGGGGTCAGCATCACCCGGGTTCCCACATTGGCTGCATCGACCTGCAGGAGCAGCTCGCGGCAGCGGCCACACGGGGGAAAGATATGGCCGTCGTCCCACACAGCGACGATGGCGTCAATCTGCGTCTCGCGCGCTTCCAGCATGCGTGATACGGCGCTGTGCTCGGCGCAGAGGCCGATGCCGCAGGCCAGGTCTATGTTGACCCCCGTGTACACCTGCCCCCCAACGGTCTGGAGAGCCGCCGCGACGCTGGCGGCCTTCAGATCACCTCGAACGAACTGCCCCTGAACGGCCCGCGCCCGCGCGACCAGCCCTTCGAATACGTCCATGCGCCTCAATATGACCGACTACACAGTGAATCGTGCGGTTCCCACGGCGTTGGGGTGGCTTGAGACTTAGCCGTCACCCCGCCCCTAGGCCATCTCCACTACCGCCCACCTCCCGTCCAGGCCGTATCCTGACCTCCATCTGAGCCCCACCCCCAGCCCGCCCCTCGGAGGAACCACCATGAAAAGCCCCACTGCTGCCCGCCCCGCGACCCTGCCCCGTTCCCTGAGCGCTGGCCTGAACGGCTGAAGCCCAACCTTTTGAGGTCGGCCCTGTCCTGAACGCCTGCGGGCGCGGACGGACAACCGGGAATGGAGTGGCGGGATCGCGCGACCGATCTGCCTCCTCCGAAGAGTGCCGCGTGCCTGACTGGTGCGCCTGGCCGCTCTGACACACTCCCTGGAGCCCTTTTGTTGAGCCCCCGCTTCCGCCGGTTTCTCTCCTACTACCGTCCCTACACCCGGATCCTGACCACGGATCTGCTGTGTGCCGTGTTCGTGGCCGGCATCACCGTGCTGCTGCCGCTGCTGGCGGGCGACCTGACCCGGCAGGTGCTGAACGCCGGCGCCGAGGATGTCCGCCCCCGCCTGGCCTGGACAGGTGGCCTGATGGTCGGGCTGGTGGCGCTGTACGCCCTGTGCAACGCCTACGTGGATTTCCACGGCCACCTGATGGGCGCCCGCATGGAGGCCGACCTGCGCCGCGACCTGTTCGCGCACCTGCAACGCCTGAATTTCGGCTTCTACGACCGCCAGCGCACCGGTGCGCTGATGAGCCGCCTGACGAACGACCTGTTCGACGTCAGCGAGCTGTACCACCACGGCCCCGAAGACCTGACCATCGCGCTGGTGAAAGGCATCGGCGTGTTCGCCATTCTCTCGTCCATCGACCTACGGCTGACGCTGCTGGTGTTCGCGTTTCTGCCCATCATGGCGGCGTTCGCGCTGTATTCCAGCCGCCGCATGAACGCCGCCCTGAGCCTCAGCCGCGAGCGTGTGGGAAGCGTGAACACGCAGGTCGAGGACACCCTCTCGGGCATCCGGGTGGTGCAGTCGTTCACGGGCGAGGCGACCGAGCAGGCCCGCTTCGACCATGAGAACCGCCGCTTCGTCGAGAGCCGCCGGGCGGGCTACCGCAGCGAGGCGGTGTTCTCGCAGGGCATGACGGCCTTCACGCAGCTGATGTCGGTCGCCGTGATCGTGGGCGGCGGCCTCGCCATCGCCGGGAATTCGCTGCGCCCGGATGGGCTGGTGACCTTCCTGCTGTGCCTGGGCGTGCTGGTCGATCCGGTGAACCGCTTCGTGAACATCGCGCGGCTGTATGGCGAAGGGGCCACGGGGTTCGCCCGCTTTCTGGAGATCATGGAGGTGACGCCCGAGATCGCTGACGCGCCGGACGCGTTGGAGATCGGGCGTGCGCGCGGCGAGATCGAGTTCCGGGACGTGAGTTTCCGCTATGGCCCGGAGTCGGAGGCCGTGCTGGAGGGGCTGAACCTGCAGATCCGGCCCGGCGAGTTCGTGGCGCTCGTGGGGCCGTCCGGGGTGGGCAAGACGACCCTGTGCGCCCTGATCCCGCGCTTCTACGACGTGCAGGCCGGCGCGGTGATGCTCGACGGCCACGATGTCCGCACGCTCTCCCTGGCCTCGCTGCGCGCTCAGATCGGCATGGTGCAGCAGGAGGTCTACCTGTTCGCGGGCACGGTGGCCCAGAACATCGAGTACGGGCGGCCGGGGGCGAGCCGGGAGGAGGTGGTGGACGCCGCGAAGCGGGCCGGTGCCCACGACTTCATCTCTGCCCTGCCCCAGGGCTACGACACCGAGATCGGGCAGCGCGGCGTGCGGCTGTCGGGCGGGCAGCGCCAGCGCCTGAGCATCGCGCGGGTGTTCCTGAAAGACCCCCCGGTGCTGATCTTCGACGAGGCGACCTCGGCGCTGGACAACGAGAGCGAACGGGCGGTGCAGTCGGCGCTGGAGGGGTGGATCGGACAGCGCACGCTGCTGGTGATCGCCCACCGCCTCTCCACCGTGCGCCACGCCCAGCGGATTCTGGTGCTGACCGAGGCCGGCCTGAGCGAACAGGGCACGCACGAGGAGCTGATGGCCAGGGGCGGCGTGTACGCGCGGCTGCACGGGCTTCAGCTCAGTCTGTAGATCTACCTACGCCACCCCCAGGCGCGCCCCGTAGCCTTCGATCAGCTCGGCCGCACGTTCCAGGCCGCGTTCCTGCCGGATGGCCGCGCCCAGACGCTCGGCCCGCTCCTGCATGGCGGTGTCGCTGCTCATGGTGTCCAGCGCGCGGGCCAGTCCGTCCACGCTCAGGCTGCGGCGGGGCAGCGGCGCGGGGCCGACGCCCAGGGCCTGCACGCGCCCGCCCCAGTAGGGCTGGTCGCCGAAAAAGGGCACGACTAGGCTGGGCACGCCCGCGCGCAGGGCCGCCGCCGTGGTGCCTGCCCCGCCGTGGTGGACGGTGGCGGCCATCTGCGGCAGCAACCAGGTGTGCGGCGCGGGGCCGCTGAGGAACACGTTCTCGGGTAGTTCGCCGCGCGCCATGCCGCCCCAGCCGCTCAGCAGCACGGCCCGCTGCCCGCTGCGTTCCAGCGCCGCCAGCACCAGGTCGGCGGTGGCCTCCGGGTCGCGGCTGCCCATTGAGCCGAAGCCGATGTACACCGGGCGCGGGCCGGCGGCCAGGAAGGCGCTCAGGGCGGGCGGGGGCGTCCAGCCCGCTTCGGCGTCCAGAAACCAGGAGCCGGTCAGGTGGACATCCTGGGGCCAGTCGGCGGGGCGGGGCAGTACCGCCGGGCTGATGCCGTACAGGGTGGGCACGGCGTGCCGAACGCGCGGCCCGAAGAACGGCGCGGGCGGCAGCTTCAGCACCTCGCGGCGGCTGTCGGCGTCTCCGGCCCGCGCGCCCTGCCACATCATCTGGCGGATCAGGACGTAAGTCAGGCGGTTGAAGGTGCCGCCCAGACGCGGCGCGCCGGGCGGCAGCAGCGGCCCCGGAAACTCTCGGGTGGGGGTCAGCGGCACCACGTGAGCCTCGATTACCGGGATTTTCAGCGCCTCGGCCACGGTCTGGGCCAGATTCAGGCCGCCCAGCCCGGCCAGCAGCACGTCCATGCCCTGGCAGGCAGCAAAAGCGGTGCGCGCCCAGTCCGGCGCGACCTGACGGGCCAACGCGTTGGCGTGGCGCTGGATCTTCATGAAGTTGCCGGTCTCCAGCAGGGCGCGCATCTCGGGCGAGTCCATCACGCTGCGCGGATCGCCGGTGACGTGCCGCAATTCCAGGCGCGGCGTGCCGGGGTCGGGGTAGCCCTGCGGCACCACCAGCCGAATGTGGTGTCCGGCGCCGGCCAGGGCGCGGCCCAGTGCCAGGTAGGGCTGCACGTCGCCCTGCGAGCCCAGCGCGATCATGCCGATGTTCATGGTGTCCTCCGGGGGGATGGGGTCTGGGCTAGGAGGGTGCTCGTGCCTGCCGTCATGACTTACCTCCGGGACTCGGCAGCAGCCCATTCAACAGCAGGCCGGCCAGCTCGTCGGGCAACTCGTCCCAGGCGGCCTCCAGCGTCTCGTCGCCCAGGGCACGCTGCACCAGCAGGCCCAGCATCAGGCCGATGACGAGGCGGGAGCGCAGGGCCGCGCCGTCTCCGTCTGGCGAGGACAGTGGCCCGGTGCCGTCCATCATCGGCGTCAGCACCTGTGCCCGGAACTGTGCGGCCAGCTCGGGGTTCACCAGCGCCTCCGAGAGCACCACGCGCATCAGCTCCAGTTGCCTAGCCTGCATGGCCCGCAGCGGAAGCGCCAGCGCCGCGCTGATCTGTCCACGGGCGTTCAGTCCGGTCTGATCGGTGGGCTGGATGCCGGCTCTCACCTCGTCCGCCATCTGGGCGAACAGCCCCAGCAGCAGCGCCCCCTTGTTCTCGAAATGCAGGTAGATCGTGCCGTCGGCCACGCCCGCCGCCCGCGCCACGTCGCGGATGGTCGCGGCGTGAAAGCCCTTCTGGGCGAACACCGCCGACGCCGCCTTCAGGATGTGCGCCTGCTTGGTGGCCGCCACCTGTGCCCTGAGTCCCTGCGGTCTGGGTTCCTGAGTCATGCCAACCACCTTGAATGGTCATTCAGAATAATGAATGCTCATTCATAGTGGCGTTTCAGGGTCACGGGGTCAAGGGCACCCTACCGGGGGGTGTGACCGAATCAGCCGCCTGCTGCGGGCTCGTAGGTCAGGAGCACCACGCCCGCGCCGAGGTTTCTCGTCCCGGTGAGGCGCAGCGTCAGGCGGTCATCGTCCGAGAAGAAGCGCCGGCCCCGCCCCAGGACGAGCGGGTAGACCATCAGGCGAAGCTCGTCCACCAGGCCGTGGCGCAGGAGCGTCCGGGCCAGGGTGCCGCTGCCGTAGGTCAGGAGAGGCCCGCCCGCCTGCTGCTTCAGCGCCTGCACGGCGGCCATCACGTCCCCCTCCAGCGCGGTGGCGTTCCATTCCAGGGGAGTGGGTGTGCTCGTGGCGACGAATTTCGGCAGGCTGTTCATCCGGTCGGCGAAGTCGCTCGTCCCGGCCATGCCCGGCCAGTACCGGGCGAAGCCCTGGTAGGTCACGCGGCCCAGCAGCAGGGCGCTGCTCCCGAAGAGTTCCTCGGCTTTGAACTGGCCGATCTCGGGGCTCGGATAGCCCGGCGGCGGGGCGGGGTTCTCGAACACGCCGTCGAGGGTCAGGAACTCGGTCACGATCAGCCTCCGCATCTGGACTCCCTGTGCCGCTCATCGGCGGGTCTGGCTCGTCTGGAACGTCAGTCCGTGGGGCGCCGGGGCCCCGTCCGGCCGCCCTGCCCCTGCCTTTCGGTGCGCCGGGCGAGGTCGGCCAGCGTGCGGCAGGACTCTCACGCCCTCCCCGCGGTGCGGCCGCTCACGTCGTACACGCTGAGCACGTTCCCCGAACCGGGAAAGGTTCGTACGCGCAGCAGCCGGAACTGCGCGGGCGGGCGGCCCACGAACAGCGGCGTGCCGTCCGGGCCGGCCAGCAGCGGAAAGGTCGTGAGATGCAGTTCGTCCACCAGCCCGCGCCCCAGCAGGTCGTTCCACAGCAGACGGCCCAGCAGGATCAGGAGGGGCGGGCCGCCTTGCGCCTTCAGGGCGCGCACGGTGTCTGCACTGTCGGCGATCTTCACGGTGCGGGCGTTCGGGAAGGGCGTCAGCTCCTCCGGCGTGAGGTGATCCGACACGATCACCGTCTCGATCTGCGCGATCCGCCGCGCGAAGGCCCGGCGCACCTCGGTCGCCTCCGGATCGCCCTGCACGCCCTGCCAGTAGCGCAGGTTGTTCAGGGCGGACTCCCGGCCCGCGAGCAGCAGCGTGCCCGCCGCCTCCAGCAGCTTCAGGTTGGAGTGGTCGAACTGGTCGTCCCCGTGGTACTGGGGGTGCTGGTACTCGAACAGGGGCACCAGGGTGCGGCTGGCGTCCTCGTAGCAGCCGTCTAGGGTCACGAAATTGCTGACGATCAGTGGGCGCATGGGGGTGTCCTCCGTGCGCCGCTCGCCCTCTGCTGCAGGGCCGAGCCGCCTGCGTCGGTGTCGGCGAGCAGGGTGCCGAGGAGCTTCACAGGTCGCAGGACAGCTCCCAGATCGTGCCCATCGGATCCTGGAAACTGGCGGTGCGGATGCCCCAGGGGCGATCCATCGGGCCGTTCAGGAGCGTGACGCCCCTGTGCGCCAGATCGGCACAGCGGGCATCCACGTCCTCCACCCGCAGGGTGTACACGGCGCGTGCTCCGTCCTGGGGCCGTGCGGCGGTCGCCGGGCGGATGAGTTCGTCCGCCTGCTGGATGGCGATGATGTTGATCAGGGTGCCGCCGAACTTGAAAACAGCGGAGGTGTCGCCTTCAAACACGGTCTGGAGATCGAAGACCCGGCGGTAGAAGGCCTTCGCCCCCTCCAGATCCTCCGCGAAGAGGGTGATGGCGAAGATGTTGTCCGTCCAGTGGGCTGATTGGGTCATCGAATCACTCCCTCGCGTCGATCTGCTGCACGGCCCAGCCGTTGCCGTCGGGGTCTTGAAAGGTCAGGAAGCCGACGAAGTTCAGCGCCTCGTCCGGGGTGGCCGGGCGCGGGGCGGGGCCGCCCATCACCTGAATCTCCCCGACCTGCACGCCACGGGCCAGCAACTCGTCCCGCGCGGCGCGCACGTCCCTCACCACGAGCTGCAGGCCCTGCATCGAGCCCGGCGCCATGCGGCTCAGGCCCGTGCCGATCACCACCGAGCACCCGGAGCCCGGCGGCGTGAGCTGCACGATGCGCCGCGTCTCGCCCATGCGGGTGTCGTGGTCGACCTTGAAGCCGAGCCCATCCTCGTAGAACGCTTTCGCCCGGTCGATGTCGCTCACCGGCACCACCACGACCTCCAGTGTCCAGTTCATGGGGTCTCCCCGTGGGGCAGATTCAGTTGCCAGGACACGCCAAAGCGGTCGTTCACCCAGCCAAAGAGCCTGCTGAAGCCGTACTCGCCCAGCGGCATCAGCTCGGCTCCACCTGCCGAGAGCCCGGCATGGAGGCCACGCAGGTCTTCCTCGCTCTCGCAGTCCACGAACAGCGACACCGACGGCGTGAAGCTGAAGGCGTGGCGCACGGGGCTGTCGGACACGCGCAGCCGCAGGCCGCCCAGCACGGCCTCCGCGAGCCTGACGCTGCCCTCGGGGCCGGGTTCGCCGGGGCCGTAGCGCTCCATCGAAAGCACTTCGCCGCCTTCGAACAGCGACGTGTAGAGGGTCAGGGCCTCCTCGGCGCGGCCCTCGAACATCAGAAAGGGGGTGATGGTCTGGGGCATGGCTCAGCCCTCCAGAAGCGTCTGAATTGCCTTCTGGACACGGCGGGCGCGGGTCTCCGGATTCTTCGTGCCGTCCACGCTCAGGGTGTGCTGGCGCTGGCCGCTGTAGGAGAGGCGGCCGAAGGCGGCGAGCGCGGCAGGCTGGGCCTCCAGCGCGGCCTGCAGGTCGGCGGGCACCACGACCTCGCGCGGGGCGGTATCTGGTTCCAGCGTGACGGTCACGCGGTCGCCCGCGCTCAGGCCCGCCCTGCCCCGGTGCTCGGCACTCACGGGGATCATCGAGCGTCCGTCCATCACGCCGACCGTGCTGCGGTACGCGTACCCGTTCAGGGTGACGGTCACGGCGGGCCTTCTGCCGCCCCCCAGCGTCTCCATGATGTCGGGCGGCACCTCGATGCCGGTGGCGGTCTTGCCTTCCTGGATCAGCGTGGCGTCAAAGGTGGGCATGGGGCTCCTTGTGAGGCAGTTGGGCGGGGTCTTGATCCGGATGGTCGGCCCGATTTCCGTGCTCAGTCTCCGGGTTGGGCGAGCGACTGAAGTTCATTCGTGTCCGACGCGTGCTGGGGCTGCGGCGCCCGCTTCAGGAACAGTGACAGCACCACCGCGACCGCCGCGATCACGGCCGACACCGTGAAGGCCAGATGCAGCCCGCCGACCTGGGCGGCGACCGGGGCGCTGCCCTGGGCGCTCAGCGTGGCCGCGCGCCCGGCCATCAGCGTGACCAGCAGGGCGGTGCCCGCCGCGCCCGCGACCTGTTGCAGCGTGCTCAGGATGGCGCTGCCGTGCGAGTACAGCCCCGGCGGCAGCGGCCCCAGCGCGGAGGTGAAGACCGGCGTGAACAGCAGCGCCATCCCGGCGCTGAGGGTCAGGTGCAGCGCCAGCAGCGCCCAGACGGGCGTGGCGGTGTCGATCCGGCCCAGGGCCAGCAGCACCAGGGCCATCAGCACGGCGCCCGGCACCACCAGCGGGCGCGGCCCGACGCGGTCGTACAGCCGGCCCACCGTGGGGGCACACAGGCCCATCAGCAGGCCGCCGGGCAGCAACAGCAGGCCGGTCTGGAGCGTGTTCAGGCCGCGCAGGTTCTGCAGGTACAGCGGCAGCAGGATCACGGCGCCGAACAGGGCCATCATGGCAATGACCATCAGGCCGACCCCCAGCGAGAACATGGGGAAGCGGAAGGCGCGCAGATCGAGCAGCGGTTCGCCCGTGCGGGTCAGGCGGAGCTGCCGCCACAGGAACAGGGCGAGCGACACGCTGCCCACCGCCAGCGGCACGCTCACGGCGGGGTCGCTCAGACCGCCCTGCCCGAACCTGCTCAGGGCGTAGACCAGCCCGCCGAAGCCCAATGCCGAGAGGGGCACCGAGAGCAGATCCAGGCTCAGGCGGCGCGGCGTGCCCACGTTCCGCAGCGTGCGCGCTCCGTAGGCCAGCGCCAGGAGCGCGATGGGCAGCACGAACAGGAACATGGCACGCCAGGACAGCGCCTGCAGGATCAGCCCCGAGATGGTCGGGCCGATGGCCGGGGCCACCGAGATCACGATGCTGATCTGGCCCATCACGGCCCCTCGCGTGCGCTCCGGCACCAGGGTCAGCACCGTGGTGATCAGCAGCGGCAGCATGATCGCCGTGCCGCTCGCCTGCACGACGCGCGCCAGCAGCAGCGGTTCGAACCCCGGCGAGAGGGCCGCCAGCCCCGTGCCCACGCTGAACAGCGTCATGGCGAGCAGGAACACCGTGCGGGTGCTCAGGCGCTGGAGCAGGAAGCCGGTCACCGGAATCACCGTCGCCATCGTCAGCATGAAGGCGGTCGCCAGCCACTGCGCCGTGCTGGCGCTGACGCTCAGATCAACCATCAGGCGCGGCAGGGCCACGTTCATGATGGTCTCGTTCAGGATGACCACGAAGGTCGAGATCAGCAGGATGACGATGACGGCGCGGTCGCGCTGGGCCAGGGTATCGGGGGCGGTGGTCATGGCAGTCCTCCGGGCACGACGACTCCAGACGTGGCGTACCGCAGCATGGTCACACCCGCACCGAATGTTTTGGATTCCAGCAGCTTCAGCATGCCGGCGGGCTGCCCCGGCTCGAACAGCGGGGTGCCGCCGCCCAGCGTGACGGGGTTGAGGTACATCAGGTATTCGTCGACCAGGCCCAGCCGCGCCAGCAGATGCACCAGCCGGGGACTGCCGAAGACCATCAGCGGGCCGCCGGGGTGCGCCTTGAGGGCACTGACCTGTGCGGCCACGTCGTCCCGGATCAGGGTGGTGTTGTTCCAGTCGGCCCGCGTCAGCGAGCGCGAGATGACCAGCTTGGGAATCGCCTCGACCCAGGCCATGTGCGCGCGGTCGTGCTCGCTGCTGTCTGGGTTGGCATTCACGGTCGGCCAGTACCCGGCCATCATGCCGTAGACCACGCGGCCGTACACGGCGGCCCCCACGGCCTTCAGGCGCGCGTCGACATCAGCGGCGATCTCCGGCTCGACGTTCGCCCACTCCAGTTCTCCGTTCGGGCCATTGGCATAGCCGTCCAGCGTCAGGTGAGTGAATGAAATGAGCTTCCGCATACCAGTTCCCTCCTCGCAGGCCGCCCGCAGCCCGTCGGCGTCAAGCTGCGCGGCGTCACTTCTGCACACTGAAATAGATATACGTACACTGGCCTGCTTCGACGAGCCTCGTCTTGGTGAGCATGATCTGCGTGCTTTCGAGGTGCGCGAACAGGTGCTGCCCCTGACCGAGCAAGACCGGCATAATGCCGATTTGCAATTCGTCTACCAGACCGGCTTTCAAGACCTGCCAACCGACGTTCGGGCCGCCCACGACCACGACGTCTCGTTCTCCAGCGGCCTGTCTGGCTTGCTCAACAGCCGCTTCGACCGAGTTGACGAACGTGAAGTGTAGACGGCTATTTCCCTTTGGTTTTCTTTCTGGCGCGTGGGTGGTAACGACAAAGATCGGTACCTGAAATTCGTAGCTATCGGCGTATGAATCGGGATCACTGGCCCCCTCAAAGGTTCTGCGTCCCATCACGACCGCTCCAGTCTCGTCAATGGCCTCCCGCATCAGACCGGTTGCATCAAGCGCTTCCAGGTTGGGCGAGAGCAGGGCACCACTGCCATTCGCGTCATCGATGAACCCATCGAGCGACATGGTCATACCGAAGACTACCTTTGCCATAACGACCTCCAATTTCTGCGGGTCACCACATGCCAGAAGGTGGTGTTCATGAAGCTGGAGGAAGGCGCTTCGGCCCTGCAACCAGTGGTGGCCCATTCATGATTTCGCCGCCCGCGTGTCTGGCCCGTTCAATCAGACCAACGGCGCGATTCTGGCCGGTAAAGAGGGAGTAACGATGGTGTGTTCTCGTGTGGTGGCAACGCTCAGGAGGCCTGTTGCCCGAGTTCCTGGGCGAGCCCGATGAGGATGCCCTCGGGGCCCCGGATGTAGCAGAGCCGGTAGGTGTCCTGATACTGAACCACCTCGCCGACGAGCTGTGCGCCGCGTTTGACGAGCCGGGCGAGCGTCTCGTCGATGTCCTCCACGGTGAACATGACACGGAGGTACCCCAGGGCGTTCACCGGGGCGTTGCGGTGATCGGCGACCACACTCGGCGCGAGGAACCGCGACAACTCGAGGCGGCTGTGACCGTCCGGCGTCCGCATCATGGCGATTTCGACGCGCTGGTGGCGCAGTCCCGTGACGCTGTCTGCCCAATCTCCCTCGACCGGGGCGCGCCCCTCGAGATGGAGGCCAAGTTCGGTGAAGAACCCGATGGCGGCGTCGAGGTCTTCAACCACGATGCCGACGTTGTCCATGCGCTTGACGCTCATACGGTCTCCTCAGCGCCTGACTGGTTGTTCCACCGTGGGGCGGCGTGGGCTCTCGGTGGCTCTCCCTGCGGCCCGCAGGCGAACCCATCCAGTGCCGGGGGCGTGAACGACACGGGCTTTCGCACGTCAGCTCGCCCCCTCGTAGGCCGCGCGCAGCCAGTCCAGCACCTCGGCATCGACCTGCGCGGCGCCCGTGATCCGGACGCGGTGCGTGACCATGCTGTTCCACGACCCGGCGGCCTCGAAGCGTTCCGTGGGCTCCGCCCCCTTGCGCTTGATGCCGAGATCGAGAAACGCCGCGCCCGGCTGCACGATGGCGAATTTCCTGCCGCCCCGCCGCAGGCTGACGTAGGAGTCGGTGGGCGCGATGTCCAGGTCATTGCCGAATCCATCGACCGTTGCCCGGAGCGTGTCGTACACGCCGCGCCAGACGGCCTTCTTCCCGCTGAAGATGGCCTCCACCTTGCTGTCTTTCGGCGTTCGGAAGTGATCCGCCTTGAGCAGCGCCCCCGCCACCGCCGTCGCGTGCCCGTGCCCCAGCCCGAACTCCTGTTTGAGCCAGGCCACGACCTCGCCGTGCCTGCTCAGCCCCTGTTCAGCGGCGAGTGTTCTGAAATCGGCCACGGTCTTGCCGGTCTGTGCCTTGACGGTATCGAGATACGTCTGAAATGACATGGATGCTCCTTATGGCCCTGAAATCAGACGCCGAACTGGCGGAAATGATGATCGATATGGACATACTGCAACCGCGCCCACTCCTGAGGGGTCAGGCGACCAAAGAAGCTGTGGGGCTGCCGCGTGATTCCGGCCTCTCCAGCCTGGATGAACCGCTCCAGCTCAAGCTTCAGCCCCTCTGATTCCTGCTCGAAGTGTCTGTGATCCGAGACCTTGAGGCTGGGGAGGGTCGGGACATTCCTGGGCACGCCGTCTTTGAGAATCCTGCGTTTGGCAAAGGAGCCGAAGAGACGTCCCAGCAGGGTTTGAGCGGTCGTCTGGCGATTGAGGGCCAGGCGCAGGTTGGCCGCGACGTGAGCCAGCATCTGCGCCACGTCCATCTCGCCCCAGAGCGCCGGGCTGGACGGAGCAAGGGTCTCAAGACGCCTGAGCAGATCCGTCGATATTCCTGGCTGGAAGAGATGTGGTTCGTACATGTCGTGCCTCCTTTGCCAGTGCGGCGCTCAGGATGGCGGCCCCTGTTGAATGACCGACAGGACATTGCCCGCCGGATCCGTGAACCATGCGATGTCTGGCCCCTGGCCGCGCATGATGCCCTTGTCGTCCAGATTCATGCCCTCGTAGTGCTCGAACGGCACCCCGCGCCGGGTCAGCTCGTCCACCGCCGAATCGATGTCGGCCACCGGGAAGTTGAGGATGGTGAAGGTCGCGGGCGTGTGGTCGGGCCTGGGATAGACCAGGGTCGCGTTTCCGCCCTCGATGTGCAGCCGCAGCATGCCGTGCTCCTCCGTGACCTCCAGCCCGAGGACGTCCCGGTAGAAGGTGTGGGCGGCGGGGATGTCATCGACCGAGAAACCGCTGAAGGCCGGTGTCTTCTTGAACATGTCGGTGCTCCTTTCCTGCAGGGTGTGACCGCTCGGGATGGGGGTTCGGGCGTGGAGGCTTCCCACGGCTGGTTGCCGCTGGGGAAAGGGGTTCGGGGAATGGGGACGCCTCCCTCCTCACCCGTAGAACTCCGGCAGCTTGTTCAGCCCTTCCCACTGGGCCCCGTCATGCCCGAAGATGACCAGCCCGATCTGCTCGCGTTCCACCAGATCGAGCAGCTTCACGGTGCTGGCGCGGATCGCTTCGGCGTCCGGCTGGCTCCCGTCGTCCTGCGCGTCACGCGTAAACCCCTCGGCGAAGGGAACCGCGTCGATCGGCAACAACACCGCCCCCGTGCTGGGCAGCTGCACCAGCACCGATTGATGTCCCGGCACATGCCCGCTCGTTTCGATCAACGTCAGCCCCGGCAGCAGCTCCGTGTCCCCGTCCACCAGACGAAGGCGCTCCGCCGGCTGATCCCACTGGGGCCGGGTGGCCGCAAAACGGGGGTTGCTCGCCGCATCCAGCTGATGCACGCGCTGAACGACATAGGTCGCCCTCGTGAAGGCCGCGTGTCGTCCGGCATGGTCGAAATCGTAGTGGGTCGAGATGACGGTATCGATGTCGTCCGGTGCCAGGCCAATGCTCGCCAGTTGCCGGATCACGTCCTGGCCGTTCTCGAACTCCGCTCCTTCTTCCGGAATCACCTCCGGGAGGCCGCTGTCGATCAGGATGTTCCTGCCGTCGTTCGTCTGCACCAGATAACAGACGATCGGAATCTGGTAGTGCGGCATCGATCCAACCTGCATGAGATAAAGACGCTTCACGGCGGTTCGGGTCATACGCTTCTCCCCGAAATCGAATGGAGGTTCGCAGCGTTGAAGACGCGAGACTCAAGGCTCGAACAGACCCACAGGGCCCAGTCCGCCGACTTCGGCAGGTGAAATCTCACGTATTCGCTGGCGCCATTGATCTTCTCGGCGACGATCCTGCCGGTCTGTGCGTCGACGGTATCGGGATAAGCCTGAAATGACATGGGTGCTCCTCCGCCGCCGGTCAGGACGTCGTTTCGGGGGTGTACACCAGCAGCACCACGCCGGAGGTGAAGGTGCGCGATTCGGTGAGCCTGAGCTTGACCGGCGTCTCTCCGAAAAGCCGCTTGCCGGCGCCCAGCGTCAACGGATAGACCAGCAGGTTGAGCTGATCGACCAGCCCCTGCTCCAGCAGGAAGCGGGTGAGCTCGCCGCTGCCATAGACCAGGATGTCCCCGCCGGGCTGCGCCCTGAGCCGCGCGACTTCCTCCGCGACGTTCTTGCCGATGACCACGGAATTGTTCCACTCGGGGCCTTGCAGGGTGGTGGACACCACGTGTTTGGGGAGGCCGTTCATTCGGTCGGCAAATCCCTGCTCATCGGTCTGCGAGGGCCACGCTTCAGCGAAACCCTGGTAGGTCACCCGGCCCAGCAGCAGGGCGTCTGACGCGAAGAGTTCTGTGCGCTTGAAGGCGGCACCATCATCGTTCCGGTAGGGGACGGTCCAGACCGGGTTCTCCATGACGCCGTCCAGCGAGAGGAACTCGGAGATCACAATTTTCCCCATGTCAGTGCTCCTTTAAGCCCTCAGGCCAGACCGGCGGTGACCGCGTACGAGAGCAGCACCACGCCGTTCGGGAAGGGGCACGTCTCGCACAGGGTCAGGGGCAGGGTGCTCTCGCGGCCCGGCTCGAACAGACGGCGGCCCATGCCGACCACCACCGGCTGAACCAGCAGGTCGAGTCCGTCGAGCAGACCGTGCGCCAGCAGCGCCCGCACCAGCGTCACGCTGCCGCTGAGGTTCAGGGGCCGGTCGCCCTGCGCCTTGAGCTGGGTAATGGCGGGCACGAGGTCGCCGCCCAGCAGGGTGGAGTTCTCCCAGTCGGCGCGTTCGAGTGTGCGCGAGACCACGTACTTCCTCGCGCTGTTCATCCTCGCGGCACCGGGGTTGTCGGAGCCTGGGCCGGTGAAGAACTGCTCGAAGCTCTGGTAGGTCACGCGCCCCAGCAGCAGGCCGTCACTCTGGGCGGACGACTCGCCGATGAACGCCCCGAGTTCGGGGGAGAAGTACGGCATCGTCCAGCCCGCGCGCTCGAAGCTATCGGCGGGGCCAGGGCCCTCGACGACGCCATCCAGAGACATGAACAGACCGGCGTTGAGCTTACGCATGGGGAGCCTCCTCGACGCGGTTAATGCGGTAGGTCAGGTGCGTCGCGTGCGCGGACTCCACGACCCGCACGCGCTCCAGCCGCACCGTCTGACCCAGGGCGCCGAACAGCGACAGCCCCCCGCCCAGCAGCACAGGCGCGACGTGCACCTGCACCTCGTCCAGCAGCCCCGCCCTCAGAAACTGCCGTGCCACGTCCGCGCCGCCGGCCACGCAGACGTCGCGGTCTCCGGCGGCGGCCCTCGCCTGGGCCAGCGCACTCTCGATGCCGTCCGTGACGAAGATGAACGTGGCCCCGCCGCGCTGTGCGGTGGGCAAAGGCGTGTGGGTCAGGATGAAGTGCGGCACCTTGTATTCGGTGTCGAAGCCGTCCGGGGCGGTGCCGAAGGCGCGGTGGCCCAGGATCATCGCGCCCATGCCGCTCAGGAGTTCAGCCTTGATGTCCTCGGCGGCGCCCTCCGGCGCGAAGTACCAGTCGTGCAGGCCGCCGTCTTCACCGTCCGGGCCGGCGATGAAGCCGTCGAGGGACATGGCGAGATCGAGGTAGACGCGCGTCATCGGCGGCGTTCCTTCAGAAGGCGGGGTGGCCTCAGTAACACGGCGATCGGCGGCATAACGTCCTCCTGATGGGCGGCTGGTGGGCAGCGCCAAACTCATAATTTTTCTTCCCATTTAGCTTACAACAGAATGATCCTAAATTGCAACCTTGCACTTAGTCAACCGTACCGTGCCGGCGTACTCTGAGTGAAATGGCTGTTCAGCGCACCACCCCCACCCGCCGCTACGACGACGGCTGCGCGGCCGCGCACGCCCTGGATCTGGTGGGCGAGCGCTGGGCGCTGCTGGTGGTGCGCGAGCTGCTACTGGGGCCCAGGCGCTTCAGCGACCTGCGCGCCGAATTGAGGGGCATCAGCCCCAACGTGCTGTCACAACGCCTGAAAGATCTGGAAGACACCGGCGTGGTCGTGCGCGAGGAACTGCCGCCGCCCGCCGCCCGCAGCGTCTACGCCCTGAGCGCCTGGGGCCGCGAGCTGGAGCCGGTGCTGCAGCACCTGGGCCGCTGGGGGGCGCGCTCGCCCGACAAGCCGCAGGCGCCCATCAGCCTCGCCACGCTGGTCACGGCCATGAAGACCATGTTCCACCCCCCCGCCGCGCAGGGGGTGCGGGGTACGGTGGCGCTGCGGATCGGCCACGAGCGCTTTCAGGTACGCGTCTCGGACGGCGAACTGGACGTGCGGCGCGGTGTGCCCGAGCGGGCCGACGTGACCCTGACGGGCGACGTGCAGACGCTGGGCGGCCTCTGCTTCGGTGGCCTGCCGCTGGCGCAGGCCGAAGCGGGCGGGCTGCGTATCGAGGGCGACCGCGAGTGGGCCGAGCGCTTTCCCACGCTGTTCCAGATGCCGGACGTCGTGCAGCGGTAGCGCATCTGGCGGATGTCGCCCGCCGCCGGAAATCGGACACTGGACGCAGCATGAGCCAGCTTCCTCCGGTGCCCGACGCCGCTCCCCTGACCGACGCGGAGATGGCCGCCGCCTCCGTGGGCGGACTGACGCGCCTGAGTGGCCCGATCGTGCTGGCCGACTCCGATCCCCAGTGGCCCGTCCTGTTCGGCCGCGAGGCGCGGCGGTTGCGGGCCCTGCTGGGGGGGCGTGTGCTGGCGCTCTCGCATGTGGGCTCGACCTCGGTGCCGGGGCTGTGCGCCAAGCCGATCATCGACCTCGACCTGACGGTGGCTGATTCTGCCGATGAAGCGGCCTACCTGCCGGAGCTGGAAGCCGCTGGCTACCGCCTGAGCGTGCGCGAGCCCGACTTTCACGAGCACCGGGTGCTCAAGGGGCCGGACACCGACATCAACCTGCACGTCTGGTCGCCCGGCAGTCCGGAAGCCACCAGACACCTGATCTTCCGCGACTGGCTGCGTGTGAACGAAGCCGACCGCCAGCGCTACGGCGCCCTGAAACGCGAGCTGGCGCAGCGCCCCTACGCCTATGTCCACCAGTACAACAACGACAAGGCCGCCCTGATCCGTGAGATCTACGCGCGGGCGGTGGCCGCTCGGGGCGGGTGAGGCCGGTTCACCCCGCCGGGGGGCGGGCACCGGTCGGCAGCTCCATGCATGGTCTGGAGGCCGCCGGGCTGGGCCTGAACGATCATGTCCCGGCCCTGACCGTCATCGTCGCCCAGACCCTCAACCCGGACTGGCGGCTGGAGATCGGGGCGGTGGCCGTGTGGCGTTGAGCGACTCGCCAGAACGGCCGCCCCTACTTCAGAATCCCGCGGTTCACGAAGGCCTTCCTCACCGTGGCGGCGATCCCCGCGCCGTACATGCGCTGAGCGGTGTCCACGGTCGTCCGGGCGGCGGCGGCGAAGCTGGTGTCCGGGGCGAAGCCGAACTGCGCGTTCACGATGATCCGGTCGGCGGTGCGGGCCCCCAGCGCCTGCCGGATGTCCCACAGGGGGCGCGACCAGATCTCGCCGTCGGCGTGCACCTCGCCGCGCACGTCCTCGGGGTAGTGCTTGTCGGTGTCGGTGCGGCGGATGCAGTGCGGCGTGGTCGCCGTGTACGACACGCTGTCCCAGTCCATCAGGCAGGGCAGGGGCGTCCGGATCGGGGCGCCGTTCGCCTTCGCCACGGCGTCGGCCACCGTCAGGGCCAGGTAGTCCCCGAACGCCTCCCCGATCGAGCCGGCCTCCAGGCTCGTGCCGAAGCCGGGCACCTGGGCAGCGTGCACCGCGTGGCCGTACTCGTGCACGATCACCTCGCCGTCCTCGGCATCGTCCACCCCGCCCTTGCCCAGCCGGATGATGTCGGGGTGGTCGTTCTGGTACGAGTTGTCCAGGCCGTACTGGCTCACCTTGACCGCCTGCTGGTCGCTGTTCACCGCCGGCAGCTCGGAGCCGAAGCCCAGCGACTGGAGGTACTTCTGGGCCTCGGTGATCCAGTAGTAGGCCATGACCTGCTCGAACCCATCCTGGTCGCGGGTGAAGTCGAAGGGCCCCGTTCCGTACACGGGCGTGCCGGTCTCGCTGACGACCCGGGCGTAGTCGCCGCTGAGATACCCGCTGCCGTCCAGATTTGTCAGGGTCACCGGGAAGTAGGCGCTGGCGGGAACCGCCCCGGCGCTGTCCTTCTGGTCGCTCAGCCCCTGGTCGCCCGTGGTCTGCACCGGGTTGGGCAGGAAGGCGCGGGCGGCGGCGGTGCGCTGTCCGGTGGGCGGCTTGCCGTTGCCCCCCTGGGCCGACAGGGTGCCGCTCGTCTGCTGGCCGCATCCGGCGAGCAGGGCAAGGCTGAGGAGCGCGGTCAGGGCCGCCTTGGTCTTGAGTTTCATGGTGAGGGCACTCTAGTGCACGGCGCGTGACAGCAGCGCCGACACGTCCGGCGAGTGTGCCGTGTGGGCGATGGGGGTTGGCCTCAGTCCCAGTCCGGGGCCATGTGCGGCGGGTTGGCGATGCGTTCTCCCCGGTCGAGTTCGCCTATGCGCGCCATGTCCTCGTCGGTCAGCCGGAGCTCCAGGGCCCCCAGGTTGCTCTGCAGGTTCTCCCGCTTCGTCGAGGACGGGATGACCGAGTGGCCCTGCTGCAGGGCCCAGGCCAGCGCGACCTGCGCGGGCGTGGCGCCGTGCGCCCGGGCGATGTCCTGCATCACCGGGTCGGCCATGACCTTGCCCACCGCCAGGGTCATGTACGAGGTCAGGTGGAGGCCCTCCTGGCGGGCGAACTGGGCCAGGGTGCGGTTCTGCAGGTAGGGGTGGATCTCGACCTGATTGGTCGCCAGGGGCACGTCTCCCAGGATCTCGCGGGCACGCCGGAGCTGCTGGATGTTGAAGTTCGACACGCCGATCTCGCCCGTCAGGCCCTGCGCGTGGGCGTCGGCCAGGGCCTCCAGGTACTCCTCGGGCTTCACCTCGCCGTTCGGCACGGGCCAGTGGATCAGCGCCAGGTCGACGCTGTCCATCTGCAGCTTCTCCAGGCTCTCGCGCAGGCTGGGCACCAGCTTCTCCCGGCTGTAGTTGGGCATCTTGATCTTGGTGGTGACGTACAGCTCCGAGCGCCCCATGCCGCTCTGGGCGATGGTCTCCCCGATCTCGCCCTCGTTGTCGTAGAACTGCGCGGTGTCGATGGCGCGGTAGCCCAGTTCCAGGGCATTGCGAACCGAATCCCTGACGACCTGACCTTTCAGGCGAAACGTTCCCAGACCAAAGGGTGGAACAGTCATAGAGCACCTCCGTAGAGGGGCAGCATGGCGCGCGGCGGGTGGGGAAGGCAAGGCGCGTAGAGTGCAGGAAGCTTCACCCTCATGCCGCCACGCCGCCCGCCGCCCCGGAGGCCCCATGTCCGACTCCCGCCCCGTCCGCCGCATGGCCCTCCGCTTCGACCCCGATTACGCGGGGCGCCCCGGCTACCGGCCGGACTTCCTGCCGGGGTTCACCGTGCCCCTGCCGGGCGTGACGCCGCAGCGGGCCGCCGACCTCGTGCTGGGGGCGGACGGCGCTCCCCTGGAACTGCAGTACCACCATTTCAGCCTGCTGGTGCACGCGGCCCGGCGCTCGCAGCTGTGGTCGGCGGTGAACGTGGACTACACCCCCCAGCGGCGCTTCGGGAATCCCGACCGCCAGACCCTGGGGCGCGACGAGTGGCGAAGCGACCCTCGCCTGCCCCCGGAAGCCCTGCTGCGCGACGCCGACATCTACGCCGATACCCTGTTCGACCGCGGGCACGTGGTGCGCCGCAACGACAACGCCTGGGGCGAGACGTTGACGGAGCTGGAGTACGCCAACGCCGATACCTTCCACTGGACGAACGCCACCCCGCAGCACGCCGACTTCAACCAGTCGCGGGCGGGCGGGCTGTGGGGCGGGCTGGAAGACCAGCTCGTCGGCGCGCTGGGCGCCGCCGGGGCGCGGGCCTGCCTGTATGCCGGGCCGGTGCTGGCAGGGAGCGATCCCAGCGGAGACTTCGGTGCCGGCCCTGTCCAGTACCCGCTGAAGTTCTGGAAGGTCGTGGTGGTGGCCGAGGGCGAAACGCTGCGGAGCTACGCCTTCCTGCTGGATCAGAGCGCGGCCATCGCCCGGCGCGGGCTGCGCGACGAGGCTCTGGCCGAGGAGGATCTGAATTTCGGCGGCTTCGAGGTCTATCAGGTAGGACTGGAGGAGATCAGCGGCCTGACGGGCGTGACCTTCGCGCCAGGGGTGGGGGCGGCGCAGGTGGACAGGGGAGAGGTGGGCACACTGGAAACCTTGCCTGTGCGGCGCCGCCTGGAGAGCTTCGGGGACGTGCGGCTGCGCTAGGGTCTGCCCGGCGGAGCGCACAGCCTCGGCCACGGATGACGGGCGCCGGGCGCCGGCAGGTGTGTCACTGGGCGTCTGGCCGCGCCTGTACACTGAAGCCCGTTCGCGTTCACGGCTCATCTGGCTCGGCTCACCAGTCCCGGGGGGGAACATGGCAGACGAAGCGCACGAGGAACGGCTGCAGGACGAGGTATTGGACGCGCTGGTCGAGCGACTGGCGGAGAATCCGGCGCTGCTCAGGGCGCTGGCCGAGCGGATCGTGCGGCGCCGGGCCATCCTGGACGAGCTCCGGGAGGTGGTGGCTGAGGCTGGGGGTGCGCCCACAGAACCTACGGCCCAGGCGCCGCCCCGAACCAGGGCCGCCCTCGAGAGCGAGGCTCAGCCCCAGCCTCAGCCACCGCCCGAGGCGCGGCCGGAGCCGGCCGGCGCCGCAGAGGGACGCCGGGGCCCGGAGCGCGTCTCTCCTCAGGAGGTGCTCGACCGCTCGGTGATCTCCACCGCCCTGGCCGATCAGCTGGCCCGCGACCGCGCCGCCGGCCGCACCCAGGCCTTCCCGGTCATCATCGACCTGAACCTCTCGCACGCGGGCATGGTGCAGGACACCAACGACCAGCTCACCGCGCTGATCGAGTCCCATCTGCCCGGTGTGCAGGTCAACCGCAAGAAGGCCCGGCGGATGCCGCAGTACGTGTTCGCCCGGATGACCGAGGCGGAGCTGCGGCAGCTCGTGAAGCTCGATCTGGGTCAGGTGCCCGAGACCGCAGGGGCTCCGGGCAGCGTGGAGGGCACGCAGGCGGGAAGGCTCATCCACCGCATCTGGCCGGATTTCCGGATCAGGGCCGGGCTGCACCGCACGGGCGCGACCATCAAGGCCGAGGCGGCGCGGGTGGCCTTCGCGGCGGCGGGGCAGGACATCGTCTGGGCGGTCATGGACTCCGGCATCCAGGGCGACCACCCGCATTTTGCGCGCTGGCACACGCTGGAGGTCGCGCCGCTGGAGCACGTGAGCCTGCTCGACGGCGACGACCAGCCGCTGACCGACGAGTGCGGCCACGGCACACACGTGGCGGGCGTGATCGCCGGGGAATGGGTGCCCGACGTGCCCCCGCCGCGCGCCGGCCGGGGTCAGCCGTGCCAGCGCCCCTTCGTGGCCCGCGTCGCCTACCGCGAGGGCCACGAGGACGAGGACCTCAAGTACCGGCCGCTCTCGCTGGAGCGCATCAGCGGCATCGCCCCGCGCACGAAGCTGGTCAGTTACAAGGTGCTCGACGCGGGCGGCGACGGCGAGGTCAGCAACCTGATGGCCGCCATCGCGGACGTGCAGGAACGCAACGGCTACGGCAAGCTGCTGCAGATCCACGGGGTCAACATCTCCATCGGCTATCCCTTCGACCCCGAATGGTTCGCCTGCGGGCAGAGCCCGGTGTGCATAGAGGTCGACCGGCTGGTGCGCTCGGGGGTCGTGGTGGTGGTGGCGGCCGGCAACTCGGGTTACGGCACCATCGCCAGCAAGCTGCTCGGCCCGGTGTCGACCAGTCTGGCCCTGACCATCAACGACCCGGGCAACGCCGAGCTGGCGATCACCGTGGGCGCGGCGCACCGCGAGTCCCCGCACACCTACGGCGTGTCGTACTTCTCCTCGAAGGGCCCAACCGGCGACGGGCGCCTCAAGCCCGATCTGGTCGCGCCGGGCGAGCGCATCCTATCGTGCGCGGCGGGCCAGAAGCGACAGACCATGCGCGACAAGGGTGCCGACGCCGACTACGCCGAGGACAGCGGTACCTCCATGGCGACCCCGCACGTCTCCGGGGCCATTGCCGCCTTCCTGTCGGTGCAGCGCGAGTACATCGGGCGGCCCGACGCGGTCAAGCGCATCCTGATGGACACCGCCACCGACCTGGGGCGCCACCGCGACTTCCAGGGCAAGGGCATGGTGGACGTGATGCGCGCCATCCAGTCGGTCTGAGAAGATCGGAGCACAGCCAGCAGGGGGGACACATGCAGATCGCCGGCTTTCCCTACCAGACCGTGCAGTTCGACCGGCGGGGCGCCCCCGTCGCGCGGGCCGAGGTACAGGCCGCCCAGGATCAGGTGCTCGCCCACGACCTGAGCGACCTGCTGGTGCTGGTGCACGGCTGGAACTCCACCATCGACTCGGCCCTGGAACGCTACACCCACTTCCTGAAGGTCGCCCGCCCGCTGCTGGACGGCGAACTGCGCCCCGGCTTCCAGGGCCGGCGGCTGGGCGTGGTGGGGATCGTGTGGCCCTCCATGCGCTTCGCCGACGCCCTGCAGATTCCCGGCGGGGCCGCCAGCGCCGACCTGCGCCCGCTGCTGAAAGAGGAGCTGGAGGCCGCCCAGGCGCTCTTCGCCGATGCTCCGGACAGCCCCATCCCGGCCGCGCTGGAGGAGCTGCGCCGCAACCTGGCCGTGCTGGAAGACCGGGGCAGCGTGCGCCGCAGCTTCCTGAAGGCGATCCAGGCCCAGCTCCACGCCAGCGCCACGCAGCACCAGGAACCGGGCATCCCCGACAAGAACCTGAAAGACAGCCGGGTCAAGGATCGCCTGAGTACCCCGGTGCGGGGCGTGGTCGCCGGGGACGTGCAGGGACACGCGGCGGGCACGCTGTTCAACGGGCCGCTGCAGGTCTTCCGCAACCTGCTGAACCTGACCACCTACTACGAGATGAAAGACCGTGCCGGGCAGATCGGCCAGACCGGCGCACGCGGCCTGCTGCGCGACCTGCGCGCGGTTCGCCCCACGCTGCGGCTGCACCTGATCGGCCACTCCTTCGGCGGCCGCCTGATCAGCGCTGCCGCGCGTGGCCCCGACGGCGACCCGCCCCTGCCCATCGATTCGCTGCATCTGCTGCAGGCCGCCTTCTCGCACTACGGTTTCGGTGAGGCGCGCCCACCGGCCCCTGAGGGCTACTTCCGCCCGGTCGTGACCCAGGCGCGGATCAGCGGGCCGCTGCTGGTCACGCATACGAAAAACGACCTCGCGGTGGGGCTGGCCTACGCGGTCGCCTCGGCGCTGGCGGGGCAGAACGCCTCGGCCATCGGTGACCGGAGCGACCTGTACGGCGCCATCGGCTCCAACGGCGCGCTGAACGCCGGCGCGGTGGAGATGACGCTGGGGAACGACACGCCCCTGGACTTCAGGCCCGGCCGGATCTACAACCTGCACGCCGACATGATCCCGAACCACGGCGACGTGGAGCAGCCGGGCGTGGTGCGCGCCGTGCTGCATGGGGTATTGGCGGGGTGAGAGAGAGGTATGGCGGAGTGTGTGGGGTGGGGTGTTTGATGGCGCTGTGGGCGACTCCTCTGCTTCGCAGCTGTACCAGCCAGTCACCTTCGGTGCCAGCTCCCCTCCCTCAGGGCTCTACGAGTTGGGGGGAGCCAGGAAACCGCGTGATGTTCAGTCTTTCCTTGGCTCCCTTCTCAACGCTCGATGTGAAATGCGAACGGAGTCGTCCTGATCACCGCCTTTTCTCCCTCCCTCCGTGTGGGGGACTGGGACAGCTCGCAGAGAGGGTTGGGGACTTGAACAGCTGCGAAGCAGAGGGGGGTGGCGGGCGCAGCTCGCCCTCGTACTGGACGCTCATTTCTCATCCCGTGTCCGTTGCCGCTTCTTCTCATTTCACATCAGACGTTCTAAGGGGAGTTGGCACCGAAGGTGACCGGCTGGTACAGCTGCGGAGCAGAGGGGTCGTCCGCCGCTCAAACGCTCCCGGCAACTCCCTCGACCTCACGCCTCCCCGCCGCAGCGCCATATCGCTCACCGTGTTTCCCCGGGCCTGCGGGATAGACTCGTACTCATGATTGGAAAAACGTACACCACGATGCTTGGCGACCGGGAACTGAGCATCGAGACGGGCAAACTGGCCAAGCTGGTGGCTGGCTCCGTGACCCTGCGCTACGGCGACACCATGCTGCTGGTCACCGCGCAGGCCCGTGAGGAACGCTCCTCGCTGGACTTCCTGCCGCTGACCGTGGAATTCGAGGAACGCCACTACGCCGTCGGGAAAATCCCCGGCTCCTTCCACCGCCGCGAGGGCCGCCCCGGCGAGAAGGCCATCCTGGGCGCGCGCATCACGGATCGCCAGATCCGCCCGCTGTTCCCCAAGGGCTACCGCCAGGAAACGCAGGTCATCATCACGGTCATCAGCGCCGATCAGCAGAACCTGCCGGACGTCCTGGGGCCGATCGGCGCCTCGGCGGCCCTGAGTATCTCCGACATCCCCTGGGGCGGCCCGACCGCCTGCGTGCGCGTGGCCCAGCTTGACGGCCAGTACGTGCTCAACCCCACCGTGGAGCAGCTCTCGCGCAGCCGCATGGATCTGGTCGTGGCGGGCACGAAGGACGCCGTGATGATGGTGGAGGCCGGCGCCCAGAGCGTCTCCGAGGAGGATCTGGTCGGCGCCATCGAGTTCGCGCACGCCGGCATGCAGGGCGTGATCTCGCTGATCGAGACCATGCGCGCCGAACTGGGCCAGGAGAAGTTCAACCATCTGGCTCTGGCCGATGCCGATCTGAGCACCGACATCGTGCCCGAGCTGGCCGAGAAGGCGCTGGCGGGCGGCCTGAAAGACGCCCTGCTGACCGCCGGCAAGAAAGACCGCTCGGCCCGCACCAAGGCCCTGCGCGACGCCATCATCGCCGGCTACGAACCCGACCCCGCCGCCGAGGGCGCCAAGGAGCGCATCACCGCGCTGAAAAACGCCTTCTACAAGGTCGAGAAGCAGGAGCTGCGCCGATTGATCGTGGAAGACGACCTGCGCGCCGACGGCCGCAACTCCAAGACCGTGCGCCCCATCTGGATCGAGGCGCGGCCCCTGCCCCGCGCGCACGGCAGCGCCATCTTCACGCGCGGCGAGACCCAGGTGCTGGGCGTGGCGACGCTGGGCACCGAGCGCGACGAGATCATGGTCGACGACCTGACCGTGGAAGACAACGACAAGTTCATGCTGCACTACAACTTCCCGCCGTACTCCACGGGCGAGGTCAAGCGCATGGGCGGCCAGTCGCGCCGCGAGATCGGCCACGGCAACCTCGCCAAGCGGGCCATCCGCGCGGTGCTGCCCTCCTTCGAGGAGTTCCCCTACGTGATCCGCATCGTGGGCGAGGTGCTGGAATCCAACGGCTCCTCGAGCATGGCGACCGTCTGCGCCGGCACGCTGGCTCTAATGGACGCGGGCGTGCCGATCAAGGCGCCGGTGGCGGGCGTGGCGATGGGCCTGGTCATGGAAGGCGAGAAGTACCGCGTGCTGACCGACATCCTGGGTTCCGAGGACGCGCTGGGCGACATGGACTTCAAGGTCTGCGGCACTGCCGAGGGCGTCACCGCCCTGCAGATGGACATCAAGGTCGGCGGCATCACCCCCCAGATCATGCGCGAGGCGCTGGCCCAGGCCCGCGACGGCCGCCTGCACATCCTTGGCAAGATGGCCGAGGTGCTCGCGGCCCCGCGCCCCGAACTCTCGCCCACCGCGCCGCGCATCGTGAGCCTCAAGATCAACCCCGAGCTGATCGGCAAGGTCATCGGGCCCGGCGGCAAGCAGATCCGCGAGCTGGAGGCCATGGGCGCCCAGATCACGGTGGAGGAGGACGGCACGGTGCGGATCTTCAGCGCCGAGGCGTCGTCGGCCGAGGCCGTGAAGGCGAAGATCGAGGGGCTGACCCGCTCAGCCCAGGTGGGCGAGGAGTTCGACGGCACGGTGGTCAAGACCGCGCCCTTCGGCGCCTTCGTCAACCTGTTCCCCGGTCAGGACGGGATGCTGCACATCTCGCAGATGTCCGAGGAACGCGTGAACGCCGTCGAGGACGTCATGAACGTGGGCGACCGGCTGCGCGTGAAGATCGCCGGGATCGACGACCGGGGCAAGATCGACCTCGTGCGCCCCGAGCTGGAGGGCAAGATCGCTCCGCGGGCGCCGCGCGAGCCCCGTTCCGGCGGCGACCGGGGCGGCCGGCCCCCCCGCCGGGACTGAGACGAAGGGCTATGATACCGGACTAACATGAATTCAGGGCATGGCGTATCCAGGGGAAAGCGGTCAGCGACTGCACTTCGGACGGTGACGCCATCAAGCGCTGGCACTCGTGGCTCAAGACGTCTTGCACGTCATCCAGGGTCGTGAAGGTTCGGTTCGCCAGGGGACGCTTGACTCGACCGACCAGCGGTTCTGCTGGGGACAGCTCCGGGGTGTAGGGGGGAAACGTGACCAGCAGCATCGTGGGGGGCACGGTCAGCTGCGGGCTGGTGTGCCAGCCCGCACCATCCAGCAACAGCACGATGATGTCCCGCCCAGTCGGATTCACCGCATCGTTGAAGGCCGCCAGGGCCACCTGCATGACCGCCGTGCTCACTGTCGGCAGGATCAAGAAGTCACTCGTGCCGGTGACCGGTTCCACGAAGACATAGACGTAGAGCCACTGGAACCCCCGATGCTGCACCGCGATGGGTCGCTGGCCGACCTTGGCCCACACCCGCATGAGCACAGGTTTGAGCCCAGCGCGGCCTTCGTCCTGAACAAACAGGCGTACCCGCTGGTGCGGGTACGCTGCCTGCGCCGTGCGCAATGTTTGGGCTACTTTTTTTTGAACGCCGCCTGCACGTCTGGATCGGCCGCCAGATGGTGACGGGGACGTGGCAGCTGCACACTGAACCCCAGGCGTTTGAGATACCCCCACGCACACACCTCGGTGATCGCCACCGCAAAGTGCTCGTAGATGTACGCCTGGGCGGTGCCGCTCGTCCACACCCCGCCCCTGGGCGGGGTCTCCATCAGCGCCTCCGAGAGCTGCCGCTGCTGATCGGGGGTCAGGGCGGGGTCGGAGTGGTTGTCCTGACGTTTGTCGCGCACCGCCTCAGGGCCGTGCTGGTTGTATCGGCGCACCAGGGTGCTGATGGTGTTGCGGTTGTACCCCGTGGCATCAGCGATCTGGCGCGGGGGATACCCTTTGGCTTTAAGCCACAGGATGTGCCAGCGGGAGCGTTCGACCGGACGGTGGGCCGATCGATACGACGCTTCAAGTTCCGTGACGGTTCGGTACGGGTGCAGTGGCAGCGTGTCCATGCTTGCAACTCATCTTAATCCCGTATGAGCTGTGGGCTATGGGTTGAATGCTCATGGCTCATGGCTCATAGCTCATAGCCCCATCTTCAGCGCCCCAGCACCCGCAGCAGCGTCAGGCCCGTGCCCACCATGCCCGCCGCCAGCACCACCAGCAGGGCATACAGCGGGGCGCCCAGCACCACCAGCCAGATCAGCAGGCCCACGCTCAGCGCCTCCGCGACCATGCCGGGCACCGAGAGGCCGGAGATGGGCGGGGCCGAGGGCGACCCGCTTCCCCGCTGGCCCATCAGCGACCGGCCCAGCAGCAGGCCGCCGCCCAGGGCCAGCGCCGCCGCGAGCATGGTGAGCAGCCACAGGGTCAGGGTCATGGGAGCAGTGTACCGGGCGTGCTGTGCGTCCTGGGCCGCGCCTCAGTTCAGCGGCGGAATCTCGTTGTCCAGCGGCGCGGGCTCCGGCGACACCGGGGCCGGATCGGGCTCCGGCGTGAGCACCGGATCGGTGGGCGGCGCCTCGGGGCCGTCCGGCGGGCCGGCGGGCGTGGGCGGAAGGGCCTCGGTGGGCGGATCGCCGGTCGCCGGATCCTGTACGGGGGACAGCGGCTCTGCGTCCACGGGGGCCGCGGGCAGCGCTTCGGGCGGCGCAGGAAGCTCCTCGACCGCCGGAACCGTGGCGTCGGTCGCCGGGTCTGTACCGGTCTGATCTGTACCGCTCTGATCCGACCCGGTCTGGTCGGCGCCGGTCTGCTCCACCGGGACGTCGGCCCCCGTGACCCCCCCGACCTGCTCGGGGGGCGTGTCGGACAAGTTCGCCGGGCCTGAGTCCGGCACGGGCTGGGGCGCCGGGGCGGGCGCGCGGTTGCGGCGGCTGAAGAAGCCCCCGCCGCCCTGGCCGCTGCCGTCGCGGGCCACGGGTTCCTGGTCGGCCTCGGCGCTGCGGAAGGCCATGTTGACCTGGCGCACCACCCGGTAGGTGATGCCCTGGGGTTCCTGAAAGGTCGCTCTGGGCTGACCTTGCAGGGCGCCGGAGACCGCCTGCTGCCAGATGGGCGTGGGCACCTCGCCGGAGTAGGCCCACTGGGGCAGCGGGCCGCCCGCCTGCTTGCCCACCCAGACGGCTCCCGCGACCGTCGGCGTGACCCCCGCGAACCACAGATCCTTGATGTCGTTGGTGGTGCCGGTCTTGCCCCCCACGTCCACGCCGGGAATCTGCGCGCGGGTCGCCAGGCCGCCCTGGGCGGGGGTCAGGTCGTTCACCACGCCGCGCAGCATGTCCAGCCCCAGCCAGGCGGTCTGCGCGTCCCAGACGCGTTTGGGGGTGGGGGCGGGGCGGGTGTAGAGCACCTGACCGCGCCCGTCCTCGACCTTGCGAACCAGGCTGGGCGCGTAGTAGAGGCCGCCGTTGGCGAAGCTGGCATACGCGGCCGCCATCTGCAGCGGGCTGGCCTCCAGCGTGCCGATGGTCAGCGACAGGCCGCCCTCGGCGGGGGGCGTGAAGCCCAGCTCGCGCAGCTTGGTCTCGAAGGTGGGCACCCCCAGTTCCTGCCCGATCCGCACGGTGGGCAGGTTCAGCGAGTGGTCCAGCGAATAGCGCATGGTCACGTACCGGCCAGTCCAGCGCCCGTCGTAGTTCTGGGGCTGGTACTCCGAGCCCACCAGGGGCGAGTCCAGCACGGTGTCGCTCTGCTTCCAGCCCCTCTGCAGCGCCAGGGTATACAGCAGCGGCTTGATGGAACTGCCGACCTGCCGCCGCGCCTGGGTGGCGTTGTTCCAGTCGCTGGCGCGCCCGCCCGTGAGCTTCTGGCCCACCAGCGCCAGCACCTCGCCGCTTTGCGGGCTCACCAGCGCGATCCCCAGGGTGGCGCCGTCCGGCAACTCGGCGTTCAGGCTGGCCTTCTCGGCCGCCTCCTGGGCCGCCACGCTCATCCCGGTGAAGACCTTGCCGCCCCCATACAGCGCTCTGCGCCCGATGACCGGCAGCAGTTCCTTCTCGACCGCCTGCAGGTAGTGCTGGTACGGAAAGCGCTGCGCGCTGCGGGCCTCGAAGGTGTTGATGTTCTCCTGCAAGCGCTCCGGGCGCTCCAGCGTGGCGGTTCTCAGGGTGCCGTCGTCGTTCCAGCCGATGCGCCAGCCGGCCGGGTAGATTGGGGTCTTCCAGGCGGCGTTCGCCTCGGCCTGCGTGACCCGGCCGTCCTCGACCATGCGCGCGAGCAGGTCTTTCATCAGCGGGCGGTAGGCCTTGAAGTCCTTGTAGCGCCGGTTGGGCGCCGGGATGATGGTCGCCAGATACACGCTCTCGGCGAGGTTCAGGTCGGCGGCGTTCTTCCTGAAATAGGCGTGCGCCGCCGTGCCCGCGCCGATGATGTCGCTGCGCCCGCCGTCGCCCCAGTACACGACGTTCAGGTAGGCGCCCAGGATCTTGTTCTTGTCGAAGTTGCGGTCGAGCTGATAGGCCAGCACCGCTTCCTTGAACTTGCGCTCGGGGGTGCGGGCGCCCTGCAGATCGGCCAGCAGGGTGTTCTTCACGACCTGCTGGGTAATGGAGGAGCCGCCCTCCAGATCGTTTTTCAGCAGCCCCTTGAGCAGCCCGCGCGTGATCCCGATGTAGTCCACGCCGTGGTGCTCGAAGAAGCGCCGGTCTTCACTGGTCACGACCGCCTTCTGCAGCCAGGGGCTGACGCTGCCCAGCCCCAGCAGGTTGCGGTTCACGCTGCCCGAGGAGCTGAGGCTGGGGGTCAGGGTGCCGACCAGGGTGTTCGTGCGGTCGTACACGCGCGTCTGACCGCTGAACTCCAGCACGTCCAGATCGCTCACACTGGGCAGGTCGCGGCCCCAGGCCCACCATAGGCCGCCCGCCCCACCGGCCCCCAGCATCAGGAGCACGCCCAGTCCGGTGAAGAATCTCCCTGCCGTCCTCATCCGGCCCACTCTAGCCCAGTCCCATGTGAGCTGCCCGGACGGGGCACACGGTCTGGTGGGGGGCAGGGGGGAGCAGCCATGTCAGGCCGGAGTATGCGCGGCGGGGCGCGCCGGGGCGTCCACCCTAAGCATGACGCGGGCCGGGCCACTCACACGGAACTGTTAGAATGACCCGCTGGGACGACGTTCCTGGCCCCCTGACCATGACCCAGCCTGCCCCGACTCCGCCACCCCGCCCGGCCGACCCCGCCCGCCTGCTGCGGCCCATCGTGAAGGGCGCCGCGCAGGCCATCGCCGATTACCGCATGATCGGGGACGGCGACCTCGTGATGGTCTGCCTCTCGGGCGGCAAGGACTCCTACACGCTGCTGGACGTGCTGCTGCACCTGCAGCGCAGGGCCCCCATCGACTTCGGGATCGTGGCGGTCAACCTGGATCAGGGGCAGCCGGGCTTCCCCGCCCACGTGCTGCCGGGGTATCTGGACGCGCTGGGGGTGCGTTTCGAACCCATCCGGCAGGACACCTACTCGGTCGTGAAGGCGAAGACCAGGCCGGGCCAGACCACCTGTACGCTGTGCAGCCGCCTGCGCCGGGGCGCCCTATACGCGCAGGCCACCCGCCTGGGGGCCACCAGGATCGCGCTGGGGCACCACCGCGAGGACATCCTGCAGACGCTCTTCCTCAACCTGTTCTTCGGCGCCCGCCTGAAGGCCATGCCGCCCAAACTGCAGTCCGACGACGGCCGGCACGTGGTGATCCGCCCGCTGGCCTACGTGCCCGAGAGCGAGATCGTGGCCTACGCCCAGGCCCGCGCGTTCCCGATCATCCCCTGCGACCTGTGCGGCGCCCAGCCGAACCTGCAGCGTCAGGTGGTGGGCGAGATGCTGCGCGGCTGGGAGCGCGAGCATCCGGGCCGTCTGCAGAACATCCTGCGGGCGCTGGGCCAGGTGAGCCTCAGCCACCTGCTCGACCGCGCGCTGTACGACTTCGCGGGCCTGAGTGTGTCGCCGCAGGAGGGCGACCGGGCCTTCGATGGCGACGAGTTCCCCGAAAAAGAGTTCCTGGCGGGGCTGGACGAGATGGAGATGCTGGGCTGAGCAGAATGGGCTGGGCAGAGGCCAGGATGCGCGTTCAGGGACTAAGCTCAGACCATGCAGACTCGCCGTGTCCGGCAGGCCCTGGGCGCCGGGGTCGCCCTGCCGCTGGTGTATTTCGGTGTGCAGGCGCTGGCCGCGCCCTTCTACCCGGAATTCAGTCTGGTCGGCACGACCGCCAGCGACCTGGGCTCGCCGCAGTCGCGCCTGCCGGGGGTGCTGAACGCGGGGGCCCTGCTGTGCGGCCTGCTGGGCCTGGGCGCCGCCGCCGGCTACGCGGGGGCCCTGCGCCGCCTGCGGGTGGGGATCTGGCCCACCGCGCTGCTGGTCGTGGCCCTGGTGCTGGGCGCCCTGGGGAACCTCTGGGCCGGCACGTTTCCGCAGCCCGATCCCCGACATGCCCGCAACCCCTTCACGCCCGGACTGCTGCTGACCCCGCCGCTGCTGCTCTGGGCGCTGTGGCGGCCGGCACCTGCCGCGCTGCGCTGGTTTCTGATCCTCGCGCTGCTGGCCCTGGTCGCCCTGGCCGCGGTGCTGTCGGGAATCCTGCCCGTGGATCGCGCGGGGCAGGACGGGCTGTGGCAGCGCCTGCTGGGCGTGGTCGTCTTCGTGCCGCTGGGGCTGGGGGCCGCCTGGCTGCGGCGCGCGCTGGATGGGCCCTGACCGGGGCACCGGGCCCCCGAGTGCCTCAGGCTGGCCCGGCGTAGGTCTGCAGGTACGCCCAGGGGTTGCCCTGGCGGCCGAGTGGCCGCAGCCCCGCCTCCCGCGCCCAGCGCTCCACCGTGCCGGCCCGCACGTACTCCGGGCCGAAGAACTCCTCCCCGATGACCACGCGACCGCCGGGCCTCAGCACCCGCCGGCATTCGCGCAGCGCGTCCACCGGCCGGGGCACTTCGGTCAGCACCGAGATCAGCACGACCACGTCCAGGCTGGCGTCGGGGCAGGGCAGCGCCGCCAGGTCGCCCTGCAGCAGCGTGACGTTGCCCAGTCCGGCCGTTTTCCGGGCCGTCTGGGCCAGGTAGCGCGGCTCGATGTCCAGCGCGCTCAGGTGGGCGCAGTGGGCGGCCAGCGCGGGCGTGAACAGGCCCGAGCCGCAGCCGGCCTCCAGCACCTCGTCGCCTGCGCGCAGGGCGCAGGCGGCGGCCAGCCGCTCCGGGTCGCGGTAACTGCGGCGCCAGGGGTTTTCCAGCAGCCACGCCCAGCCGTAGGGAATGGGGCGGGGCCAGCGCCGGATCCACAGCCGCAGGCCAAGCTGGGTCAGCACGAGGCCGGTCAGCAGGGCGGTTAGCAGCGGGCGGCCGGGCGAGCGCAGGGGGATCGGGGCGGCCATGTCTGCCTCCGTGGAAAGAATGCGTTCGGACGCTAAGAAAAATCCGCCCTCTCAGGCGGTGATTGGGAAAATATAGCGCGCTATGCAGCCTGGGTCAACCTATGCATCCGGAAGCCGGGTGGATGTCGGCAGATTCAGGGAAGCGAACCCTCTGGGACGGTGAAGGTCGGTCTCTCCAGGGCCATCATCCTTCCCTGTCCAGCACCTCCCGCGCGGCCCGCTCGCCGCTCTCCACCGCGCCGTCCATGTAGTTCATCCAGATCCGCGCGGTCTCGGCGCCCGCCCAGTGCAGCCGGCCCACGCTTTCGCGCAGCGCCGGGCCGTAGCCCGTCCAGACGCCGGGGCCGAACAGGGCGCCGTAACAGCCGCCGCTGTGGGCCTCGGCCGCCCAGTCGCGCTGCACGGTCTCCAGCGGGCGCAGGGCCTGATCTCCGAACAGCCGGGCCAGGGAGTCCAGCGCGGCCTTCCGGCGGGCCTCCTCGTCCAGCTCCATCAGCTCGCGGGCGTGCCCACCCTCGATGAAGCCCAGCAGGATGCCCGGCGTGCCCTGGGGCGGCGAGTTGTCGAAGGTCACGGTGACCGGGCCGGTGTCGCTGATCGCCAGGCCGCTCAGGCCGGCGCTCCGCCAGAAGGGGCGCTCGTATACGGCCATGAATTTGATGACGGCGCCCATTGGGAGGCGCTGCTGAAGCTGGGCGCGGCGGGCGGGCAGGGGAGGCTCAAAGGCCACGCCCGACCACAGGGCCGGCGGCACCGCCAGGATGGCGTGCGCGGCGCGGTGCCTGCCCTGCGGCGTGTGCAGGGTCACGCCGGAGTCGTCCTGCCCGACGCGGCTCACGGGGCTCTCCAGCCGCACATCCTCCAGCCCGTCCGCGAGGCGCTGGGCGATGGCCTGGGCGCCGCCCAGCACGCGGTCCTGCAGGGCGTGGCCGCGAACCAGGGTGTGCCCGTTGATGCCGCCGCCATGCGCGGTGTAGGTCAGCGCATGCAGCAGGCTCATCTCGGCGGGGTCGGCGCTGAAGACCGCTCCGGCGTACAGGCGCATCAGCGCGCGGGTCTGCGCGGTGCGGGCGTGGCGGGTGATCCAGGTGTCGAAGGTCTGGGCGTCCAGTTCGGCGGCGCCGGGGGCCGTCCAGGGGGCGCCTGGCGGAATGGTGCGCGAGAGGGCCAGGAAGCGGCGCTCCAGCAGGGCGTAGTCGGCCAGCACGGGCACCGGCAGCGGCGGGATCAGCCCCCTGTACCTCAGCATCCGGCCGCCCAGCCGCGCCAGGTTCTGCCCCTGGTCATGGGTGGGGAAGGTCTCCAGGCCCAGCTCGCCCAGCAGGGCCATGATGTTCGGCTGGTTGGGCCCGACCCACTGCCCGCCCACGTCCACGCTGACGCCGGTGACCGGCAGCCGGAGGGTGTGCGTGCGCCCGCCCACCCGGTCACGTGCCTCGAGCACCCGCACGCGCCGGCCCGCCTGGGAGAGCCGCCGGGCCGCGGTCAGACCCGCGAGGCCGGCGCCGACCACGATGACGTCCGTGTCCATAGTCCAGCGTAGACCGGCGAGGGGCCCAGGTGGGCCGCAGATGCGTGAGGGCCGGGGCCCTCCCGCGTCTAGCCGTGCCCGACCGTGGCCGTGCCCACGCCCAGCGCGATGTAGACGCCGCCCGTGACGTACTTCTGGCGTCGGGCAAACACCCGGTTGCCCTGCAGCCGCCGGCCCACGCTGCCCGCCAGCAGCGCGTAGGTACCGTCGCTGAGGGTCGCCAGGGCCAGGAACAGCGCCCCCAGCGCCAGGGTCTGCGGGGCCACCGGGCCACGCGCCGGATTCACGAACTGCGGCAGGAAGGCCAGGAAGAACAGCGCCGTCTTGGGGTTCAGGGCGTTGACCAGCGCGCCCTGCAGGAACACCCGCCCCAGCGGCTGCGCGGGCGGGGTCGGCAGCTCGGCGCTCCCGTCGCGGCCCAGCAGGGTGCGGACGCCCAGATAGATCAGGTACCCCGCCCCGACGACCTTCAGCGCCGTGAACAGCAGCGCCGACGACATCACCAGCGCGGAGACGCCCACGGTGGCCGCCAGCACATGCACCAGTCCGCCCGTCTGCACCCCCAGCGCCGAGACCAGCCCAGAGCGCCGCCCCCCCTGCAGACTGCGCGCCACGATGTACAGCACGCTGGGCCCCGGCACCAGCAGCAGCGCCAGCGCCGCGGCCGAGAAGGTCAGGAGGGTGGAGAGGTCAGGCATGGGGGCCGCCTCCGGCGGCGTTGATGGTCAATAGTTGATCGTTGATGGACAGAGCCTTGACCATCACCCATCAACGATCATCCATCTACTTTTCCTCGTCCGGAAACACCTTGATCTCGGTGATGTGGGCGCGATCCGGGCGGGTCAGGGTATGGGCCACCGATTTGGCGAGGCCGCGAGCGTCGATCATGGTTTCCCACTTGAGGCCGGCGTCGCGGTTGGCGGGCGTGTCGATGGCGCCCATCGGGTACAGCACGCAGCCGCGCACGCCCTTGGCCTTCAGCTCGTCGTGCAGGCTGAGCACGTAGGCGGCGACGGCCGCCTTGCTGGCCGTGTACAGCGCCGCCCGGGGGCCGCTCATGCGGGCAGCCTGCCCGGCGCTGACGCCCATGATCAGGCCGTCCTTGCGCCTGAGCATGTGCGGCAGCACGCCCTGAACCGCGTGGAACAGGCTGAGCATGTTGGCGTCGAACATCGCCCGCAGGTCGTCGGTGGTGGCCTTCTGCGCGTCCTGCATGGCGAAGGCGCCGACCGTGTGCACCAGGATGTCCACCTTGACCTTGCGGAGTTCCTCCACGCTGGCGGGGTTGGTCAGGTCGAGATCGAGCACCTCGGTGGCGGGGAAGCGGTCGGTGGCGCGCTCCAGGGCCTCGCCGCGCCCGACGAGCACCATCTGGGCGCCGGCGTCGTCGAGTTCCTGGGCAATGGCGGTCGCCAGGGCGCCACCGGCGCCGGTCAGCATGACTATCGAGGAGCTGAGGTTCGCCATGCCTACAGCCTAGCCGCAAGTGGGCTTCAGGAAGCCTTATGACCCGAGCGCGGCGCGGCGTACCTGCGCCCAGTCGCCGCTGCCCAGCACGAAGGGCCGCGCCTGCACCGGCGTCGTGACCTCCGGGCCGCCCGGGGCCAGATAGATGTTGACTTCACTGCGGATGCCGAAGCCCCGCGCGGCCGGGTAGGTGCCGGGCTCCACGGTCACGCCCAGGCCGGGCGTCAGGGCGCGGGTGTCGTGGGTCTCGTAGTCGTCGAGGTTGGCGCCCGCCCCGTGGATCTGCACGCCCAGGTCGTGGCCGGTGCGGTGCAGGAAGTAGGGGCCCCACTCGTCGCCCATCGTGTCTCTGGCCGCCCGGTCGAGCATCCAGCCCTGGATGCGGCCCCAGCCATCCTGCGCGTGCATGCGGCGAAGGCGTTCCAGCGCGGCGTCGCGCGCCCGGCTCACCGCCGTCCAGGCGTCCAGATATTCGGCGCCCGGCTCTCCAGCGAAGCCTACCCAGGTCACGTCGGCGAAGGGGCGGCCCGGCTCCTGCGCCCACAGGTCGATCAGCACGCACTCGCCCGCCCTGAGCGTGGCGTTCAGCTCGCCGCCCGGCTCGTAATGGCTGTCGGCCGCGTTCACGCCGAAGCTCACGTTGACCGGGTGCCCGGCGTCCATGCCGGCGGCCGCGATACGCTCCATGATCACCGCCTGGGCGTCGAGTTCGGTCACCGGCCGCCCGGCCTTCAGGCGGTCGTGGATCAACTCGTAGGCGGCGTCCTTGGCGGCCATCAGCACGTCCACGGCGCGGCGGTGCGCGGCCAGATCCTCGGGCGACCACACCAGGAAGGCCTGCAGCAGATCGGCGCTGGTCACGATCTCTGCCGCCCCCGCCGCACGCACGCGCTCCAGCGTCCCGGCGTCCACGCGGCTCACGTAGGGCACCTCGCCGTTCGGGGAATACTCCATCGCCAGCCGCTGCCCGGCCACCACCCGGCCCAGCGCGGCGTCCAGCTCGCCGTGCGAGCCGAAGGGCCGTAACTCGGCGTCCCAGCCCTGGGTGATGCTGCGCCAGGTGCCGCCCTCGATGTGGTTGTGCAGCACCACCGCCTGTCCCGCACGCGGCACCCACACGAAGAACCGCCGGGTTAGGAAGGCGCCCGTGGGCAGCCCCAGCACGGTCGCGGCGTGCGGGTTCAGGCCCCGGAAATCGTAGATCAGCCAGCCGCCCAAGTCGGTGGAGGCCAGCGCCTGCTGCATTCGCTGGATAGGGGAAGTTGCTGAGGTCATGGACGCAGGGTAAGGGACGGGACGGAACAGGGGAGCGCATGGCCTACAGCTGCAGGCCAGGGCAGAGTCGAATGCACTGCTGTGTGCGGCTGGGCTGTGGGCGACCCCTCTCCTTCGGAGCTGTACCAACCAGTCTGCTTCTCAGCCAGCTCCCCTTAGAAGGGAGCCAGGAAGGACGTGCCAGCCGCGCTTTTTCTCCTCTCTCTTTTAAGGGTGAGGCGGCCCGGAGGGGTGGACTCGCAGAGCTGCGAAGCAGAGGGGTCGTCCACAGCCCAGCCGTCAAATGCAGGGCGTTTAACGTTGCAGCCACTCCTCACCCTCGCCCGCTTCGCTCGCCTGGGCCTGTTAGCCTGAACCATGTCCTTCTGGAATCTGGTGTTGCCCCTGCTGGTGGGCCTCGGGCTGGCCGCGCTGTGGTGGATCGGCAAAGCGGTGATCGAGGGCGGGCGCGAGGGCCTGAAGGAAGCGGGCGAGGAACTGGCCCAGGAGAAGGCGGCGAAAGACGCGGCGGCGGCAGAGGCGGCCCGGCAGCACCAGGAGGCGGTCGAGGCGGCGGCCCAGGCCCTGAGCCCCGCTGACCGCTTCGCCCTGAACCTGCGAGCGCCCTTTACCGAGGTCTGGACGGACATCTTCGAGGATCTGCAGATGGGCCGCCCACTGGAGATGTTCTACCGGCTCACGCCTCCCGCCGGCAAGGAATCGGAGCTGAGGGAGTCGCTGGATGAGGGCTGGGACATCATGGATCACGCCTCGGCCATGTCCAGTCTGGCGTGGCTGCTGGGCGGGGGCCACCGTTCCCAGTACGCGCTGGTGCGCGCGGCGGTGCTGGCCGGCGAGCCGCTGCCCGAGCTGAAGCGGGAAGCGGGCGTGGTGCGCCGGTGGGAGGCCCAGGTGGGTGAGGTCGGCGCCCTGGCCTTCGATCTGGCGCGGGCGGTGGACGTGGCGGCGCAGTCGTGCGCGCTGGGCTACCTGAGTGAAGCGCAGTGCTGGAAGATCCTGAACCAGTGCCGCCAGATGGTTCTGGACGGCTTTCCCCGGCCCAGCGGAGAGGAGAACGCCGGCTGGGCGCTGTACGGCCAGAGCTTCCTGGCAGGGGCCGAGTTCTGGAAGTCGGGCGGTCTGGTGGATGGGGCGCGCAATAAGCGATATGTCAAAGGGATTCAGTGGCTACTGGAGAACGCCGACAGCCCCTGGCGCCGTGATCCCTGGCCTGCGGACGGGACGGTGCTGGCGGGCCGGAGCGCGGAGGTCGCGCCCACCTCGCTGAATTGAGGGCGTGAACCGTCAGTCCAGGGACGGGTGGCTGGATCGGTCTCCAGACGGGGAGCGCGGCGGCAGCGTCTGTACCAGCGAGTGCGCGCGGGCATAGGCGAGGTTCCAGACGCGGGGATCGCGGGGGGCGTCGTAGCGGTCGTGTAGTTGGTCGATCACCCGCTGCCGGGCGCGGGGGTCGGCGCAGTCCTCGGCCGGGCCGCAGACGCGGGCCAGCGTGTCCAGGTTCGCCACGATCATGGGCACCGAACCCGGCCCCAGCCTAAGGAGTTCCGCGACGTCTGCCCTCTGGGGCTGCGAGCGTAGGGCGTTCGTGGTGCCGGCCGTCTGCCGCGCGATGTTCACGCGGGCGATCAGTGCAGCGGGGTCAAGCGCCGTGGTGCCCAGCAGCGTGGCGCAGCCCAGCAGCAGCGCGGGGAAGGCGAAGCGCCGCACCTCGCCCCGCCACAGCGCCCAGGTCAGGCCCGCCAGCGCCAGCACGACCCAGACCAGAAAGGCCGCGCCCAGCACGCGGATCTCGCTCAGACCGTAGGCCTGGGTGTAGAGCTGCCAGCGGTTGGCGGCGCTCAGGATCACCAGCGCCAGCGGGGCCAGCACGGCCAGATTCAGCAGGCGGTAGGGCAGCCCCGCGCGCACGTCCGGGCGGGTCAGGGCGAAGGCGCTCAACAGCAGCATGAGGCTCAGGAAGGCCACGGTCATCAGTTCGCCGAAGCCTTTGCGGATGTATTCGGCAAAGGTCAGGCCGTCCGGCAGGGTGCCGCCGCTCAGGAAATAGGGAAGCTGCGTGAGCACGAACACCACGAACAGGGCCGAGAGCGCGCCCAGCGGCAGCCCGACCTCGATCAGCCCCAGGCGCGGCAGCACGATGCCGGACGGAGGGAAGGGCGTGGGGCGCAGGGCCATCAGCGCGGGGTAGAGCAGCCCGCCCATCAGCGCGGCCCACCAGACCAGGGTGAAGGTGTGCTGGATCAGGCCCGTCATCTGCCAGTGCAGCAGCCCGGCCAGCAGCTGCCCGAAGCCCTGATCCGCGCGGCCCAGCAGCCCCCCGAACACCAGCAGCACCGGCAGGGTCAGCGCCGCCCCGACCACCGCGCGGGACAGGCCGGTGCCGCGCGCCACTTGCAGGCGGGCCCAGGGAAAGCGTTCCAGCAGGGCCAGCGGCCCGTAGATCAGCCGCAAGGCGCCGCCCAGAGTCGCGCCGACCATGCCCCACACGCCCGCACCGCTCAGCCCCGGAAAACGCAGGAAGGCCGCGCCCAGCAGCAGGCACAGCCCCAGCGCCAGCGCGTTCAGGAACCCCAGCGTCTCCGGCACGCCGCGCAGCGTGAAGCCCACCCCGAAGGCCAGCGCCGTGCCCAGCAGCAGCAGCCCCTCGGGGGAGGGCGTGGCGGGGGGAAAGGGCTCGGCGGACGGCAGATCACTGGGTCGGCGCCGCAGCCCCCACAGGGCCACGCCCGAGAACAGCAGGATGATCAGCGGCAGGTTCAGCCCCGCCGGCCCCGCGCCCCGGGTCAGCCCGTGCGCCGCCACGGCCAGCCCCAGCGCGAGCCCCAGCGGCAGCGCCCGCTTCGCCGGACGGGGCAGGGTGTGCGCCGTGGGCGGGGCGGGGGTCAGGAGGAGGGGGCCTGCGCTGGAACCGGACGCCTCGGAGGTCATGCCCGCACCTTAGGGAACCGTGTCCGGGGCGGCGTCCGCCTTAAGAGGGAGCGGGCTCACGTTCCGGGGCGGGGAAGGGCAGGCGTCTGCGCAGGACGGATACACTCGGCCCCATGCCGTCTGTGGAACCGACCGTGGAACTCAGCGCAATCACCGTTCGGCGGCGCCGCCTGCGGCCTTTCATCGACTTCGGGGCCTTCTTCCTGTTCTTCGGCATCTCCGGCACGGATCACGGCCGCGAGGAACGGATGCGCCGGCGCTTCGAGCAGGAGTTCTATGCGAACGTCGTCACGGCCACCCTGCGCGGCTCTGTGGAACCCGGTCGCTACCGCCTGGAGGGGCTGCCACAGGACGCCAACCGGCGCGGGTGGACGGTGGACGCGGGCGGACGGGCCACGGGCGACCTCAGCGACGACGGACTGGCGGAACTGCGCGCCTGGATGGCGCAGGGGAAGCGTCGGGTGGAGCCCGTCCCGCTCGAACCCGGCACCTGAGAGGGACTCCGCTCAAGGCCCGTCGGTCTGGGGTTCGACCGGGGCTCGCAGAGCGGCGAAGCAGAGCAGAAGAAAGGACGGACTCCATACGACCTCAGCCGCCCCGCGCGAAGCGGCGTTCCAGCACGCGCTGCACCACTTCCAGCAGGGAGCTGATGGCCCAGTAGATCAGCGCGGCGGCCAGGTACGGCCCGAAGGGCTCGAAGGTGCGCGCGATCACGAGCTGGGCGCTTCTGAGCAGCTCCACCACCGTGATCACCGAAACCAGCGAGGTGTCCTTCACCAGCCCGATCAGCGTGTTGCTCAGGCTGGGCAGCGCCACCCGCGCGGCCTGCGGCAGCACGACCAGCCGCATGGTCTGGGACGGATTGAGGCCCAGGCTGGTGGCCGCCTCGCGCTGGCCTCTGGGGATGCTCAGGATGGCCGCCCGGATCGTTTCCGAGAGGTAAGCGGCGGCGTTCAGCGTCAGCGCGATGATCCCCCCCGCGACCGGATTCAGCGTGATCCCCAGGCTGGGCAGGCCGTAGTAGATGACGAAAATCTGCACCAGCAGCGGCGTGCCCCGGATGAACGACACGAACAGGCTGCTGGCCCCGCGCAGGCCCGCGAAACGCGAGAGCCTTGAGAGGGCCACCAGAAAGCCCAGCGGCAGCCCCAACAGCATGGCCGCCAGCGCGTAGCCCAGCGTGACCGGCGTGGCCGCCAGCAGGGTCGGCAGGGCTTGCACGGCGCTCTGCAGCACGAGTTGAAGCTGTTCGGTGTTCATTCCCCCTCCGGGCGGCACATGAGCTCTGGGCTATGAGCTCTGAGGAACATCCTCTCTGCTCATAGCCCAGAGCTCATAGCTCACAGCCCTCAGGGTTTGCTTACATCCTGCCCGAACCACTTGCGGCTGATCTTGGCATAGGTGCCGTCGGCCTTGATCTGTAGCAGGGCGCGGTCGATGGCCGTCTTCAGGCCGGTGTTGGTCTTCTTGACCGCGATGCCCACGGGCTCGGGATCGCCCACTACGCCCGCGCCGCGCACCGGCAGGTTCTGGGACTTGATCAGGTATCCCACCAGCAGGCGGTCGTTGTATGCGGCGTCCAGGCGCCCGGCGGCGAGGTCGGCCAGGTATTCGGGGGCGCCGGGATAGGTCACGACGTTGATGCCGCCCGCGTCGCGCAGCTGCTTCTCGAAGTTGCTGCCCAGACCCACGCCCACGCGCTTGCCCTTCAGATCGGCCAGGCTCCCATACGCCGCCCCGGTCTTCTTGACGATGATCTGCGGCGAGGAGTACGCGTACGGCGCGCTGAAGCCGATGCTCTTCTGCCGCTCGGCGGTGATCCCGACCTGATTGACGATCACGTCGTACTTGTTCGCCTGCAGCCCGGCCAGGATGCCGCTCCACTCGGTCAGCACGAACTCGGCCTTCAGGCCCAGCTTGGCCGCCACCGCGCGGGCGATGTCCACGTCGAAGCCGGTGAGCTGGCCCCTCTCGTCCTTGTAGGTGAAGGGCGCGTAGGTGCCCTCCATGCCGATCTTCAGCGTGCCCTTGGTCAGCGTGGTGGGGGCGGCGGCGAGGCTGGTGCTGCCCAGAGTGGCGGTGCTCAGGGCGAGGGCGCCCCGCAGGATCAGGTGTCTGGTCATGAGTCGTACTCCTTGGGAACGGGGGGCGGTCGTCTGCTGCCCACAATGGTTTAAAAGTATACAAAACTTGTCAACTTGAGATGAGCAGGGCCCACGCCGTTCATTCATCCTGAAGTCAGCTGGGGGTCAGCGGGGCCGGCGGACGCTCGGATGCGTGTGGGACGGCATCGCTGTGCCCTGGTGTAGCGTCCGCTCACTCCGCAGGGGCAGTTGCCAGCGTGGGTCGGCGCACCGGCCGCAGCGTCCACGCCGCCCAGCCGGCCAGGCCGGCGCACAGCAGCAGGGGCGCGTGGTAGTCGCCGCTCAGGCTGAACAGCGCCCCCATGCCGAGCGGCGTGAAGGCCTGGGCCAGATTGACCGGGCGGGCCAGCCGGCCGTTCACGGTGCCGAACTGCTCCGGCGGGAAGTGCTGCGCCAGCAGCTCCGCGCGGGCCAGCGTCAGGGCGCCGTTCGCCATCCCGAAGACCAGGATGCCCAGCGCGGCCGGCGCCCAGGGGGCGGTGTCCGGCCCGGATGGCTGAGAGCCCAGCAGCGCGGCGGCGCCGGCCATCGCCAGCAGCAGGGCGGCCGTCAGCGGCCCGCTGCCCAGGCGGCGCAGCAGCGGCAGGAACAGCAGGCGGCCGGGCAGGGCGGCCAGACCCATCAGCCCGGTCAGCGCGGCGGCCAGGGCCGGCGCATGGCCGGCGGCCAGCAGCGCGGGCACCAGTTGCAGGCCGACCCCCACGGAGGCGATCCGCGCCGCCGTGAAGGCCAGGGCCAGCCGCTGGAAGGTGGCGCCGGGAGCGTGCAGGGCCGCTGCGTCCTGAACGGGCGGCGGACTGGGTGGGGGCGAGCCGGGTCGAAGGGGAGCCCCGGCGGGCAGCGCCAGCCAGCACGCCATCCCCGCCAGGGCCAGCAGGCCACTCAGGCCCAGCAGGGCGCCGTCCAGCCCCACCCGGCCCAGCAGCCACATCGTCAGCGGCACGAAGACCGTGCTGGCGAGTCCGGCGACGAGGGTCACGGTCAGGGTGGCGGCGCTGCGCCGTTCGGGGGGCAGCGCCTGGCGGAGCACGGTGAAGGTCGCCTCGTAGAAGCTCAGGGCCATCGCCAGCCCGGCCAGCGCCCAGGCGGCCAGGAACAGCCCGAACGGCAGGTGCATGGTCAGCGCCGCCAGGGCCAGCGCCCCCAGCAGCGCCCCGCCGCCCAGCAGGCTCCGGCCGCCCCGCCGGTCCAGGCGACGTCCGACCAGGGGGGCCGCCAGCGCGGTCACCAGCAGCGCCCCCGTGAAGGCCGAGGACGTGTGCAGCCGCGTCCAGCCGCGTTCCTGCTCGGTCGCCAGCGCCAGCAGCGGCTGGGCGTAGTACAGCGCCCCGTAGCCCACGGTGCTCAGCCCGGCCAGCGCCCAGACCGCTGCCCCGTGTTGGCGGAGCCTCTCCGGGTGGCGGCGGAGCATCGCCGGCTCAGCCGAGCTGGACGGGGCTCTGCGGCGCGCAGCAGCCGGTGTCGGGCGCGCAGGCGTCGGCTCCGGCCTGTGCTGCCCCGGCCTGGGCGCTGGCCGGCGTCCCGCAAGCGTCCTGGGCCTTGCACTGCACGCCCGGTGTCCGCAGGTGAACCACCACCCGCTCCAGCTGGGCCTCGACCCGCAGCACGTGGTACTGCAGGGCGGGGGAGAGGGCGTTGCCGTACTCAAAGCGCACCTCGGCCTCGCCCTTTACCGGGATGTGCCTCGCCACTCGGTCGTAGATTGCCAGGAACTTGCGGGTGGACATGAACCCGGCCCGCGCCTCCTCGGCGCTGCCGTCCATCAGCTGAATCACCGTTTCGCGCCAGGCCGCCGCCCTGCCGCCGCAGTCCATCGCCTCGATGGTGACCGCCTTGATCTCGGTGGTGTGGTAGCCGGGCGGCACCAGGGGCCGGCCCTCCAGCCAGAACTCCAGGGGCCGCTGGGGCGCCGCGCGCAGGGCGTCCAGCAGGTCGGCGGTGCTCAGGCCCTCATTCAGGCCGGGGATGGGCTGGACGGGTGCGGGCGCAGTGTTCGCGGGCATGGGGATCTCCTCCAGGGGCAGGTGCATCAGCGTGGCGGACTCGGGGCAGACGCCCTGGAACTCGGGCGAGGCGTTCAGGGCGGCGGGGGCCAGGGACCGCGGCCGGGGCTGGAAGCCGAAGCGGGGGAAATAGCCGGCGGCGGTCGTGGTCAGCAGGTAGAGGTCGCCCAGACCCTCGTCGCGGGCGCGCTGGATGATGTGCTCCACGAGACGCCGCGCCACTCCCCGCGAGCGCTGCTCCGGCCGCACCGCCACCGAGCGCAGCAGACCGACCCTGCCGTGAACCTCCAGCCCGGCCAGCGCGACCACTTCACCGTCCTCTTCGGCCACCACGAAGCCCTCCGGCTGCACGCCCACGGTGGGCAGGTTCAGTGACCTCAGCAGGGCCTGGGTAGCGCCCAGGTCAGTGGACGTCAGGGCACGCATTCAGCTCTCTGGGGCGCAGCAGGTGAGAGCGTCCGGGCCGTTTAGCTCAGCCTGCAGGGCGCCTGCCAGGGCAGCAAGCAGCCGCACCGCCTGGGGCCGATCCGCCGGGCCCAGCCGGGAGAGCACCCGCGCGGCCTGAGCGTTCAGGGTGTCGTCCAGCTCACGGGCGGCGTCCCGGCCTGCCTCCGTCAGCTCCAGCTGCAGCGCGCGGCGGTCGCTGGGATGCGGGGCCTTCACGATCAGTCCCTGCGTGACCAGATCGTCGGTGCTGCGGCTCAGCCAGGCTTTATCAAGGTTCAGGGCGCGCGTGAGGCCGCTCAGGGTCTGCCCGCCCCCACGCCGCAGCGTGGTCAGAATGGAGCACTGGGTCGCTGAGTTCACGTCGCAGCAGGCGAAGTTCTGCTGCTGCAGCGTGGAAAAGAGCCGGGTCACGGAGCGCAGGAGTTCGCCGGTCGTCTGCTCGGTCGTATTGTTGTCCGTGACAACGGTCATGGCACCACGTTAAGCTCGGGTGAGGATCGTTGTCAAGAGCAACGACTTTCGGCGACCGGTGACCCGTGCTAGACTCCTTCCAAAGAAGGCCGTGTGAGCGGCCGGTTCCAGCGACCATACGCTGACCTGGTGGAGTCCGCATGTCGGGCTCCATCCTGTTTATGTCCCCCCGTCTTCCCAGGAGGTCTCATGTCCCCCCCCACTCCCGCCGCCTCGCCCTTCGCCCGCTTCGTCCAGAGCGAGGCCTTCGCCGGCCTGCTGCTGGTCTGCACCGCCCTGATCGCCTTCGTCTGGGCCAATTCCCCGGCGCAGGGGGCCTACCAGACCCTGCGCGAGACCTATCTGACCCTGAGCCTGGGAGACGCCCGCCTGGGGCTCTCGCTGGAACATTGGGTCAACGACGGCCTGATGGCGGTGTTCTTCCTGCTGGTGGGCCTGGAGATCAAGCGCGAACTGCTGATCGGGGAACTCGCCTCGCGCCGCCGCGCCACGCTCGCGGCCTGCGCGGCGGCGGGCGGAATGCTCGTGCCGGGCAGCCTCTACGCCCTGCTGAACGCGGGAGGCCCCGGGGCGGCCGGCTGGGGCGTGCCGATGGCCACCGACATCGCCTTCGCGCTGGGGGTGCTGGCGCTGCTGGGCTCGCGCATTCCGCTGGGCCTCAAGGTCTTTCTCACCGCCCTGGCCATCGTGGACGACCTGGGCGCGGTGCTGGTGATCGCGCTGTTCTACACCTCGGATCTGAACCTGGGCGCGCTGGCGCTGGCGGCCCTGACCTGGGGCGCGGCGCTGCTGGCGGGCCGCCGGGGGGTCTCCAGCCTCAAGGTGTACGGGGTGCTGGGGGCGCTGCTGTGGGTGTTCGTGCTGCAGTCCGGGCTGCACGCCACGATCGCCGGGGTGCTGCTGGCGCTGGCGATTCCCATCCGCCGGCCTGAACCGGCCGGCTACCTGGCCTCGCTGACGGACGCCGCCCGGCCCGGCCGGGGCGAACAGGTCGGGGCCCGCCTGCGTGACCTCGAAGACCTGCTGGAACGCGCCCAGAGCCCGCTGCACCGCCTGGAACACGCCCTGCACCCGGTGGTGACCTTCGCGGTGCTGCCGGTCTTCGCCCTGATGAACGCGGGGGTGACCGTCACGGCCGGCGGCCTGGGAACGATCTCTCTGGGTATCGTCCTGGGGCTGCTGCTGGGCAAGCCGCTGGGGGTCGTGGGGGGCGCCTGGCTGGCGGTGCGCCTGGGGGTCGCCTCCCTGCCCCGCCGGGTGACCTGGCCGCAGATGGTGGGCGCCGGTATCCTGGCCGGCATCGGCTTCACCATGAGCCTGTTCGTGTCCAATCTGGCCTTCGAGGGCGGCGCGCTGCTGACCCAGGCCAAGCTGGGCATCCTGATCGCCTCGGTGCTGGCGGCGGTGCTGGGGGCCGGCTGGCTGCTGGTCGTGAGCCGGAGCGCCCCCGCCGGCGCCGGGGCGGCAAGAGGCATCCGGGCGAAAGAAGATGGGACGGCCTGACGGAACGACGCGCCGGAGCCTGACCCGCCTGCCGTTCCATGCCTGTCGCCGCCGGTTCGGTATTGAGCGGTCTCTCACCTGCCTGTCATTTCCCTTATGATGGGCAGATGACAGGGCCACAGCTCCCAGGTTCCGGAGCCTGACCAGCGGCCTTCAGTCGCCGCTCCTCGACCTGCCGGAGTGTTTCATGACGAACGCTCGAACCCCTGCCGATCCTCGGCCCAGCTCCTACCACCTGGTGCGCGGCGGCCGGCTGCAGGCTGACCACGGCCCGGTGACCGGTTTCGCCCGGCAGGTTCACCGCGCCCTGCTCGCGACGATCCTCGCGCCGGACTTCTCCTGCGTGGCGGCCAGGGCGGCCCTCAACACGAGCACCTACGCGCTGGGCTGCTATAGGGAACTGGGCAGCCCGGAGGCGGGCGCCGCCCTGGCCCGCGACCTCGCGCGCTTCTGCGGCCATCAGGACGCCATGCAGTCCGGCTTCACCTCGATGATCGCCGTCTTCGGCGGACGCGTGCCCGCTGACGAACACGGCTTCGAGGAGCGGCTCTGGGCGCAGCTGCGGGCCCTGCACGCCCACGACCCCCAGCCCTACAGCTCCGAAATCAGCGCCGACCCCACCGATCCGAAGTTCGGGTTTTCGTTCAACGGCCGGGGCTTTTTCGTGATCGGCCTGCACCCGCACAGCAGCCGCGTGGCGCGCACCTTCGCGTACCCGGCGCTGGTCTTCAACGCCCACCGGCAGTTCCAGGCCCTGCGTGACCGGGGCCGCTTCGAGCTGCTGCAGCGGGCGGTGCGCCGCCGGGAACTGCGGCTGCAGGGCAGCCTGAACCCCACCCTCGCCAACCACGGCGAGGCCTCCGAGGCCCGGCAGTACTCCGGGCGGGCAGTCGAGGCCGACTGGGTGGCGCCTTTTCCCGACGAGCCCGTGGCTGTCCCGGAGTCCCCCCCGGGCGCCCGCTGCCCCTTCGGCCACGGCTGAGCCCCCACCCCATGACCCCGGAGCCTCCATGACCCTCGACCTTTTATGATCCCTGAGCCCCCCGTGTACCGCATCCCGAAACAGAGTGGCGCCGGCTTCACCCTGAAGCGCGGCGAGGTGCTGGCGGTCATCGACCCCCAGGGTGAGCAGGTGTCCGACCTGATGGCGTTCGCGGCCGACACCCCCAGCGAATGGCTGTCCTCCGGGCGCACCTTCGACTACAACGAGACCATCTCCCTCACCACTGGACACGTCCTGTACTCCAACCGCAGCCGGCCCATGTTCACGCTGCTGCGCGACGATGTCGGCCAGCACGACTTCCTGCTGACGCCCTGCTCGACCGAGACCTTCGAGATCCTCTACCCGCCGGGCACCGCCGACGGGCATCCCAGCTGTTTTTCCAATCTGCTGCGGGCCTTTGAACCTTTCGGCATTCAGCCCGATCAGATCCCCACCACCCTGAACATCTTCATGAACGTGGTGGTCGGAGAGGGTGGCCGGCTCAGGATCGGCCCGCCGCGCTCGACCGCCGGCCAGCGCCTGGAACTGCGCGCCGAGATGGATCTGATCGTGGGCCTGACCGCCTGCTCGGCGGAGGGCAGCAACAACGGCAGCTTCGGGCCCATCGACTACCAGATCCGTCCGCCTGCTCAGGAAGTTCAGAGGTCTTGAGGGCTCCGGGAGGAGGATCGCGCCCCGGGTGCCCACTTCTGTCCAGGGCTGGCCGCCGGGGGTGTTCCATGAATGAACCCAGTGTCACGGTGGCTTCCGGCTGGCCCATCCTCACCGGGAAGGTCGGGAGCGCCTGCCCACGTCCCCTGTCCCTGACGACCGTGCCGTCCGCTCCGCTGGCCCGCCCGGTGCCCTGAATGAGAACTGACTTCTTCGCCAGCCTGGACAGAAGCGACCCGCCCGCTCCCTGGCCTGAGGCGCCCGGTTTCGCCCCGCTGGCCCGGACAGTCGGGCCTTGGCAGGTGCGCTTCCGGGCGGCGGACACGGCGGTCTTCGGCCGCCCGGAGGCGGGCCTGCTGGTGCTGCTCAAGGGCAGTCTGTACGGCACCGGCCCCGGCGGCCTGCTCGACCTGTACCAGCGCCACGGCGCGGAGTTCCCCCGCCACCTGGAGGGCTCGTTCGCCGCGCTGCTGCTCGATGAACGCGCCGGACGGGTACTGGCCGTGACCGACCGCACGGGGTCTCACGCGCTCTACGCAGCCCACGAGGGTGAGCGGGTGCTGATCTCGACCCGGCCCGACTGGACGCCCTTGCGGGAGCGCCCGCTGAGCGTGGCGGGGGTCAGCAGTTTTCTGACCAAGGGCAACCTGACCACCGGCCTGAGCCTCTACGAAGGGGTCAGCACCCTGCGCCGCGCCTGCGTGCACGAGCTGAGCCCCCAGGGCCTGTGCGCGCACGGATACTGGCCCCTGAACATGGGCGAGGCGACCGACCTGCGCCCAAGCGCCGAGCTGGAGGCGGAACTCGTGGAGTTGCTGCGCGGCGCCGCGCAACGCCGCATGGCGGCCAGCGGCGCGCGCCCCTTCCTGTCGCTCAGCGGCGGCTACGATTCGCGCGGCCTGCTGCGCCTGATGGCCGACAGCGGCCGGGAGTTCCAGACCTTCTCCTACGCCCTGCCGCGGCGCGCGGCGGGCAGCGATCCGCAGGTGGCGGCGCGGCTGGCCGCCCAGTACGGCGTGCAGCACACCGTCTTGCAGGCCTACCGGGGCGACCTGCCGGCCCACCTGCGGCGCAACGTGGCCTGGGGCGGCGGCGGCGCGCCCCTGTGCGACGAGGCCGACGCCTGGGCCGAGTTCGCCGCCCTGAACCCCAGCGACGTGTTTGTCGGGGATCACGCCTTCGACCTCAGTGGACATCCGCTCACCGGGCGCGCCGATCAATTCCTGCGCCAGAAGGTGCCGCCGTCCTTCGAGGTGCTGTCCTGGCTGCGGGGTAGCCTGCCGGAACCGACCTACGCCGCGCTGCGCGACTCCTGGAACGCCACGCTGGAGACCATGCGCGTGCAGGCCGGCGCCGGGCCCGGGCGGTGTCCCGGCGGCTACCAGCTGGAGGTCGCGCTGATGCTGGACGTGAACGTGGCCCACTCGCTGCTGCCCTGGCGAGACCGCTATGCCGGCCACCTTGCCGAGGTGCATCTGCCCTACCTGGACGGCGCCCTGCTCGACTTCATCGGGCGCATTCCGCTGGAGCTGCTGGCCCGCAAGATGCTGTTCAGGCGGGCCCTGCAGCAGCTCGATCCACAGCTGATGCAGGTGCCGCTGGCCCGCTCGCTGGGCTACGTGCCCGACTGGAAGCTGGAGCTGATCCGGCAGCGCGGCGTCGTGTGGGAGGCAGTGCAGGCCCAGTCCAGCCCGCTGGACGAGCTGATCCCCCCGCAGGTCATCCACGGCCTGCTCATGGGCCTGACCCCCACGCCCCGGGGGGTGGTCTGGCGGGCCGCCGCGCGCCAGACGCTGGGCCGGCTGCGGCGCACCCCGCTGGGTATTCGCCTGCTCGGCCCCGCCCCCATGCGCAAGACCGTGGACACGGCGACCTTCCTGCGCCGGGTGCTGGTGCTGCGGGAACTCACGGCCGCGCGCCCGGCGCCCCAGGACTCGCCCCCCGCGCTGGTCTGACGGGGTGGCCACTCCGAGCGATCTCAGCCTCCGGTACGGTTGACCCGGCCCCCCGCCCCTAGACTCCGGGCATGGCCTTCCCGGAGATTCAGTCCTTCATGCGCCTGCTCGAAGAGCGCGGCGAACTCGTGCGGGTGGCGACCCCGGTCAGCCGCGAACTGGAGATCACCGAGATCGCCGACCGCATGGTCAAGGCAGGCGGCCCGGCCCTGCTCTTCGAGAACGTCCGGGGCAGCGACTATCCGGTCGTCATCGGGCTGCTGGGCACCCGCGAGCGCGTGGCCCTGGCGCTGGGCGTCTCTGATCTCGACGATCTGGCCGCCAAGGTGCGGGCGCTCATCGACCTCAAGGGCTCGGGCGGCGTGGGCGGGATGCTGAGCAACCTCCCCAAGCTGCGCGACGCCATGAACCTGCCCCCCAGGCGGGTTCGTAACGCCCCCGTGCAGCAGGTCGTGTGGCGCGGTGACGAGGTCGATCTCTCGAAGATCCCGGTGCTCAAGTGCTGGCCGCTCGACGGTGGCCCCTTCGTGACCCTGCCGCTGGTCATCACGAAAGACCCCGAGACCGGCGAGCGCAACATGGGCATGTACCGCGTGCAGGTCATGACAAAGAACACCACCGGCATGCACTGGCAGCGCCACAAGACCGGCACGAAGCATCTGGAGAAGGCGAAGAAGCTGGGCCAGCGCCTGGAGGTCGCGGTCGCCATCGGCGGCGATCCAGCGCTGATCTACGCCGCCACGGCGCCGCTGCCGCCCATTCCGGGCCTGGACGAGTTCGCCCTGGCCGGTTACCTGCGCGGCCAGCGTTACCCGGTGACCAGAGGCATCACCGTGGGTCTGGACGTGCCCGCCAACGCCGAGTTCATCCTGGAGGGCTACGTCGACCCCACCGAGGACTGGGTGGTGGAAGGCCCCTTCGGCGACCACACCGGCTTCTACACCCTGCCCGACCTGTACCCGCAGTTTCACGTCACCGCCGTGACCATGCGAGAACATCCCGTCTATCCGGCGACCATCGTGGGCCGCCCGCCCATGGAGGACGCCTACCTGATCGAGGCCTCCGAGCGGCTGTTCCTGCCCGCCGCGCAGCTGATCATCCCCGAGATCGTGGACTACCACATGCCGCCCGCCGGGGTCGCGCACAACCTCGTGTTCGTGAGCATCAAGAAGAGCTATCCGGGGCAGGCCTACAAGGTCGCCAACGGCCTGTTCGGCCTGGGACAGATGATGTTCGCCAAGGTGATCGTGGTCGTGGACGAGGGGGTGCAGGTCAATGATTTCGGGGCCGTGTGGCGCGAGGTCAGCGCCAGGGCCGTGCCGGGCCGCGATACCCTGGTCACGCGCGGCCCCACCGACGTGCTCGACCACTCCAGCCGGGGCTGGGGCTACGGCGGCAAGCTGATCATCGACGCGACCACCAAGCGCCCGGAAGAGGTGGGCGGCGCCCAGAGCAGCCGGGAAGACCAGGCGGGCGACCTCGCCCCGGAGGTCTTCACCCCGCACGCCAGCGCCGATCTGCCCACCTTCGAGGGCGTGCTGGCCCAGCGCCAGACCCCGGATGGCTACTGGCTGGTGGCCCTGCACAAGACCCGCCCCGGTCAGGCCCAGGCCCTCGCCCAGGCCTTCGCCGCGCACCCGGCCGCCGCCGGTATCCGCCACCTGCTGATCTGCGACGACCAGACCGACGTAGAGAACATCCAGGACGTGTGGTGGACGATCCTCAACAACATCGACCCCGAGCGCGACGTGATCCAGACCGGCGCCCTGCTGGCCTGGGACGGCGCCCGCAAGCTGCCCGAGGAAGGCTTCGTGCGCCCCTGGCCGCCCAAGATCGTCATGGACGCGGACGTGGTGCGCCGGGTGGACGCCCTGTGGCACCTGTACGGGCTGCCGAAGCTGGACGGTGAGCCCGGGACACCGCACTGAGGGGCGCTATTTACAGATGCCGGCACTGCCGAACGAGAACACGCAGCTCAGGGCCTTGAAGATGAAGTACGTCCCGACCACGACGACCGGGGCCAGGATCAGGCTGACCGTCTGGAAACCCGTCTGGGCATCGGTCGAGCGCTGAACCGCCTGCTGACACGCCTTCAGGGCCACCTCGGCGCCGTACTTCCGCACGTCGGCGGCGCGGATCGCTCCGCCCTGGCAGGCGGTGAAGGTGATGGCCGCGTCGTCTGGGGTCTCGGACGTCAGATTCTCCAGCGCCACGCGGTTCGACAGGCTGTAGCCCACCCCGCCGATCACGGAGATGGTCTGCGGCCCCGCCGCCGTCTGGACGGTCGCGGGCGCGCAGGAGGCGAGCAGCAGGCACAGGCTCAGGGCAAGGGGAGTAGCTCGTGTCATGGGGAACCTCCGGGGTGGATAGGAGCAGTGTAGGGGGCGCTTCCATGCCGCCCCTCCTCACATCAGCCGTTCGCCGATCCGTTCAGATCCCCCACCCGGTTCACGTTCCGGAAGAACCCGGCCGCCAGCCCCGGCACCCGCACCGTCTGCCCCTCCGGCGCCGCCAGATTCAGTCGGCGTTCCCCGCTGTCGAGCAACGCCGTGACGTGACCCAGAAGGTCGGTGTGGTACAGGGCCGCCAGTGGTTGCGCCCGTCCATCCGAATCCAGCGCCAGCACCGCCTGCGCCCCGTCCGTCCGGGCCCCCGCCAGCGCCCCCCAGTACCCCGGCGTCAGCCCCGGCATGTCCACCCCGGCGAACGCCACCCAGCCGTCCGGGGCGTGGGTCAGGGCCGCTTCCAGTCCGGCCAGCGGGCCCTGCCCGGGGCGGGTGTCGGGGATGGTCGTCCAGCCGCTCAGCTCGTACTTTCCCGGCGGGGCGATCAACAGCTTCGGCGCGCATCCCTCCAGGCTGGCGGCGGCGTGTTCCAGCAGCGTCTTTCCCTGCCACACCGCCAGCGCCTTGTCCGAACCGAAGCGGCGCGACTGGCCCCCGGCCGTGATGGCACCTGTCAGGTTCTGCACTAGTCGCGCGGGCCGGTCTGGCGTTCCAGGGCCCGCAGCGCCCAGGCGGCCAGCCGCATGACCGGGCGGCCGTAGGGCGGGTAGGTGAAGCGCACCGAACTCGCGCGGCCCTCGTGCATGATCGAGCGCTCGTGCGAGAAGGCGCGGAAGCCGGTCTCGCCGTGGTAGGCGCCCATGCCGCTCGGGCCGACCCCGCCGAAGGGCAGGTTGGGGTTGGTCAGGTGGATGACCGTGCCGTTGACGACCATGCCGCCGCTGGTCGTCTGCTGCTTGACCCGTTCGATCACGCCCGTGTCCTGCGCGAACAGGTACAGGGCCAGCGGCGGGTCGCGTCGGCGCACGCGCTCCAGGGCCTCGTCCAGCGTGCGGTAGGTCAGCACCGGCAGCACCGGGCCGAACAGCTCCTCCTTCATCAACGGCATCTCGTCGCTAACATCCGCCACCAGGGTCGGCGAGATAAAGCGGCCTGCCGGGTCGAACTCGCCGCCCAGCACGATCCGCGCCCCCTGCTCGGTGCTCTCTCGGGTCAGGGCCTCCAGGCGTTCTACCGAGCGCTCGTCCACCATCCGTCCGTAGTCCGGCCCGGCGCGCAGCCAGGCTGTGTCGCCGAAACGCCGCGCGATCACGCTGCCCATCGCCAGCACGAAGGCGCCCTGCAGGCTCTCGGGCACGAGCACGTAATCGGGCGCCACGCAGGTCTGGCCGGCGTTCAGCAGCTTGCCCCAGGCGATCCGCTCGGCGCTGAGCTGCAGGTCGGCGCTGGCGTCGATGATCGCCGGGCTCTTGCCGCCCAGTTCCAGGGTCACGCTGGTCAGGTTCCGGGCGGCGGCAGCCATGACCTGCCGGCCCACCGCGCCACTGCCAGTGAACAGGATGTGGTCGAACCCCCACCCTGTCAGCGCCTGGGCCACCTCGGCGCTGCCCTCCACCACCCCCACCAGTTTGGGCTCGAACACGCTGCTCAGCAGGGCGTTCAGGGCGCGGGCCACGTGGGGCGCCTTCTCGCTGGGCTTGAGCACCACCGTGTTGCCCGCCGCCAGACTGGCGACCAGCGGCGAGAGTGCCAGATTCACGGGGTAGTTCCAGGGGCTCAGGATCAGCGTGACCCCGCGCGCCTGGGCGCGAACCTCACTGCTGGAGCCCACCAGCATCAGCGGGGTACCGACCCGCCGGGGGGCCATCCAGCGCGGCAGCCGGCGGATCATGTGCTGGATCTCCTCCAGCACCGGATGGATCTCGGTCAGTTCGGCCTCGGCGCGGCTCTTGCCCAGATCCCGCTGCAGGGCGCCGGCCAGCTCGGCGCGGTGGGCCTTCACGGCGTCGTGCAGGCGGCGCAGGATGGCCTGCCGCTGGGGCGCGGTGGTCTGGGCCGCCGACCAGCGCCAGGCCCGCTGGGCGTCCAGCAGCGCCTGGATCTCGGGGGAAACGGGTGGAGCAGGAGCCATAGACACCTCACGGGGAACTCGGGAACTGAAGATTAGACCGAGTATAACCACCAGCTCCTGTCCTCATGGTGTGCGCTGGGTGGCCGCGTTCCGGCGGCCCGCGTGGGGGCCGACTCCTGCACCGTTCATTCAGCAAGCCGTCACAAAGCGAGCGGGCGAACACTCCCAGGGAGGGGCCGAGGCCACACTGCCAGACGTTCACCTGTTCACAATTCAACGCCGCGTCACCCGACTCTTTTCCGGAGGTCACCATGCATAAAATCCTGTCCCTGTCCGCCCTCGCCGTCGCCCTGAGCGCCTGCTCAATGTCCATGATGGCCAAGCCCATGGACTACACCCTGGCCAAGCAGCCCGCAGGCGGCGCCCTGAACTCCAGCGGCACCGTCAGCGTGACCAAGGATGCCACCATGGTCATGACCAAGGCGATGGTCATGGGTCTGGCCCCCAACACCTACTACGTGGCCCACTACCACGTGCAGGGCGCGGCCAGCACTGACCCCTGCGCCTCGGGCGGCGCGCCCATCATGAGCTCCAAGATCGTGGCCCAGTCCGACGCCGCGGGCATGGTTACCCTGAGCGGCAGCGTCGCAGCGGCCGACGTCATGAACGCCACCTACTTCAACATCCACACCGCCAGCGGCGCCGACGGCACCCCGGCCGACGCGGGCGTGAGCTGCACCGCTGTCAAGATGATGTAAGCAGAGGGCAGATGGCAGATGGCTTTAAGAGCTTTAGCCATCTGCCATCTGCCTTGAGCCATCTGCTCCTTACAGTCCCAGCATCGTCCGGTAGCCCTCGATCCAGCCCTGGCCCCACAGCAGCGCCACCACGGCCCCCACCGCGAGGTAGGGGCCGAATTTCACGCGGTTCTCGCGCTTCAGGGCGAGCTGGAGCAGGCCCAGGATCGCGCCGGCGAAGACCGCCACCACCAGCGCCACCAGCAGGCGCTCCCAGCCCAGGAAGGCGCCGATCACGGCGGCCAGCTTCACGTCGCCGAAACCCATCGCGCTGGCGTCGTAGCGGTCGTCCACCGTCGTGTGGGCGCTGTCCTCTTCGGCCTCGGGCTCGCGCTGCAGCCACCAGTACAGGCCAGCAACCAGCGACACGGCGCCGGCGGCGGCCAGGGCGCCCTGCACCATCAGGATCATGCCGGGGCCCATGCCCGCGCTGCCCAGCACCAGGGTGAGGAGCAGGCCGCCCAGGGTCAGCGCTTCGGGAACCCGGATGACCCGGCGCAGGGCCAGATTGAGCCCTGCCGAGAGCAGGCCCACGCCCGCCCCCCACCACGGCCCCAGCCACGCGCCGGCCAGCAGGCCCAGGCTGATCTGCTGGTAACCGATGGGAAATTCCGGGTACAGCCGCTCCCGGAAGCGCCGCAGCACCCACGAACCGAACTGATTGATGGCGACCAGCAGCCCGGCCCCCAGCAGCGCGCCGTTCACCGCTCCGGCGAAGTCCGGCAGGCCCTCGGCCCCGGCGCGGCCGTTCAGGAAGCCGAAGCCCAGGGCCAGCGCCACGCCCGGCAGGGTCAGCTCGTCGGGAATGGTGTAGGTGTCGAGGTCGATCGCGCTGCTCACCAGCAGCAGGGTGAACAGCAGCATCAGGCCCAGCGCGCCCCAGCCCACCGTCAGCGGCGGGAACAGCCCGGCGATGGTCGCGTAGCCCAGCCCGGTCAGGAGTTCCACGACCGGGTAGCGCCTGTTGATGGGCGCGCGGCAGTAGCGGCACTTCCCGCCCAGCGCCAGCCAGGAGAAGACCGGCACCAAGTCGCTTACACCCAGCCGGTGGTCGCAGTTCGGGCAGTGGCTGGGCGGAAAGGCGATGTTCTCCCGGCGCGGCAGTCGCCAGATCAGCACGTTGGAAAACGACCCCACCAGCAGTCCGAAGACGCCGGCAAAGATCACGAGGAGAGCGTCGGGAGTCACCCAGGGAGTGTAGAGGGGGCGGCCTTACAGGGAGCTTGCGGGGGGTTGGGGGGCGGACGGAGCAGGAGGGGTGGTCGACGGTTGCGCGGAAGGCGACCCCTCTGCTCCGCAGCTGTACCAGTCAGTCCGCTACGCGGCCAGCTCCCCTTGAGGGGAGCCGAGAGTAACCCTTGGTGCCCCCCCAGGGGCTGGCACCGAAGGTGTGACTGAGGGGTTCGCGCCGCGCCGACATTACTCCCCGCCGGCTCAATGCCCGCCGAAGTGCCCGAGCTGCGGCACGTTGGGGCTCCACTCGGGCTTCTCCACCACCTCGCCGTAGAGGTCGTATTCGTCGCTGTCTTCAATCCGGGCCTTCACGATGTCGCCGATCTTGACCTGCCCGGCCAGCTCGCCCGCGAACAGGTAGACCTGCCCGTCGATGCCCGGCGCGTCGCCCTTGGTGCGGCCGATCAGGCGGGTGCCGGGGGCGTCGTCCTCCTCATCGTTGAATTCGTCGATGATCACGTCCATGACCGTGCCGACCTTCTCGGCCAGCTTCTCGGCGGAGATGCGCTGGGCGATCTCCATGAAGCGCGAGAGCCGCTCCTCCTTGACCTCCTGCGGCACCGGGTCGGCCAGCTTGTTTGCGTCGGCCTCGTCCACGTCGGAGTAGGTGAAGGCGCCCACGCGGTCGAGGCGGGCGTCCTCCAGGAACTGCAGCAGCTCCTGAAAATCGTCTTCGGTCTCGCCGGGAAAGCCCACGATGAAGGTCGAGCGGATGACCAGTTCCGGGCAGATCTCGCGCCAGCGCCGGATGGTGTCGAGCTGTTTACCCGCGCCGGGCCGCCGCATCGCTTTCAGGATCTTCGGCGAGGCGTGCTGCAGCGGCACGTCCAGATACGGCAGGATCTTGCCCTGGGCCATCAGCTCCACGATCCTGTCCACGTGCGGGTAGGGGTAGACGTAGTGCATCCGCACCCACGCGCCCATCTCGCCCAGCTTCACGGCCAGGTCGCTCAGGTGGGCGCGCACCTGTCCGCCCTGAAACTCGGACTCGCGGTAGCGCACGTCCACCCCGTAGGCACTGGTGTCCTGCGAGATGATCATCAGCTCCTTGGTGCCGCCCGCGATCAGGCGGTAGGCCTCGTACAGCACGGCGCCGGCGTCACGCGAGACCTGCAGGCCGCGCAGCTTGGGGATGATGCAGAACGAGCAGGTGTGGTTGCACCCTTCCGCGATTTTCACGTAGGCGTAGTGCCGGGGCGTGAGCTTGACCGAGGGGGCGAACACGTCGCCGTGCTTGGTCAGTTCACGCTCCGGCTGCGATGTGGGCTGCCCGGCGCCCGCCCGCATGCCCGGCGCCGCCACCGGCAGCAGGCCCGTGAAGGCGCCCTGGTCGATGGGCAGCAGCGCCCGCACGTGGCCCATCACGTCGTCCACGGCTTCCGAGCCGGTAATCGCCGCGACCTTGGGATGGCGCTCCATGATCTTCTCGGGGCGCTCGCCCAGGCAGCCGGTCACGATGACCTTGCCGGTGGCCTCCAGCGCCTCGCCGATGGCGCTCAGGCTTTCCTCCACCGCCGGCGTGATGAAGCCGCAGGTGTTCACGATGACCGCGTCGGCGTCCTCGTAGCTGGGCGCCACCTCGTAACCCTCGAAACGGAGCTGGGTCAGGATCCGCTCGGAATCGACCAGGGCCTTGGGGCAGCCCAGGGAGATGAAGCCCACCCGTCTGCCACTGTGCTGCGTGCCCACTGCTGCGGGCTCTGTTACCACGTCCGTCATCGTTACTCCCCGGCACGCGGGGGCGCGCCATGACCCGTCGACACGCCCCTGAGGGCCTGGAGGTTCCAGCCGGCCAGTGTACAGGGTGCGGGCGGGGCAGGGAAGGACTGAAGTTACATCCGCCCGGAAGGGCATCCACCCGAACCTCCACACGCCCCCCTGTCCGGCCGTGGTGACCTCCGCCTTTCCCAAATCCTGAGGAACCTCCGGGCTGCCCGGGCACCGCCCGTACACTCTGAACCGTGGGCAATCCTCTGCTGGAATTCGGCATTCTCGTGCTGCTGCTGGTCTTCAACGGCTTCTTCTCGGCCTCCGAGCTGGGTGTGGTCTCGGCGCGGCGTTCCCGGCTGGAGGCGGCGGCGGCGCGCGGGGAACGGGGCGCGCGGGTAGCGGCGGGCCTCAGCGAGCGGCCCGGCGCCTTCCTGGCGACCGTGCAGATCGGCATCACGCTGATCAGCACCATCAGCGCCGTGTTCGCGGGCGGCACCCTGACGAGCTACATGGAGACCCTGCTCAGGCCCCTGCTGGGCAGCGCGGCGCCCACCGCCGCCAGCGTGGTGGTCGTGCTGATGGTCACCTTCCTGTCGCTGGTGCTGGGTGAACTGGCCCCCAAGGCCGTGGCCCTGCGCGACCCGGAAGGGCTGGCGGCGCGGGTGGCCCCCTTCTTCGCGGGGCTGAGTCGGGTGGCGCGGCCGGTCGTGTGGCTGCTGGACATCACCACGCGCGGCCTGCTGGCGCTGCTGGGGATGCGCGGCGAGACCCGCGAGGTGATCACCGAGGAGGACGTGCGCGCCATCGTGTCGCAGGCGGCGCAGAGCGGGTCGCTGGAGGAGACCGAGCGCGAACGCATCGCCTCTGTGCTTCGCTTCAACGACCGCCGGGTGCGCGACCTGATGACCCCGCGCGTGGACGCCGTGACCCTGCCGCTGCGGGGCTCGGCCCAGGACGCCGCCGCCGAGGTCTTGCGCAGCGGGCACGAGGGCTATCCGGTGCGCGACGAGACGGGCGAGATCATGGGCTACCTGGGCGTGCAGGACGTGCTGCGGGCCCTGCACACGGGCGAGCCGCTGGAGGGGCTGGTGCGGCCCGCGCTGTACCTGCCCGAGTCCGCCTGGGCCGAGGACGCCCTGACCCGCATGGAACGCGAGGGGCATGTCCGGCTGGCGGTGGTCGTGGACGAGTACGGGGATTTCAGCGGCCTGCTCACCATCTCCGACCTGCTCTCCGAACTGTCCGGCGTGGACAGCGCGTCCCCCGACGCCGACGCGCTGATCCGCCGTGAGGACGGCTCCTTCCTGGTGGACGCGGCCCTGCCCATGCACGAGCTGCGCCGCACGCTGCCACTGCCGCTGCTGGAGCGCGAGGATTTCAGCACGCTGGCCGGCTACGTGCTGCAGCTGCTGGGCGACTTCCCGCAGGTGGGCGCGACCATGGGGGTGGAGGACTGGGAGATGGAGGTCGTGGATGTGGACGGCCAGCGCATCGACCGCCTGCTGATCATCCCGCCCCCGGATCTGGTGGTGCGGGGGCTGCCGGACGTCTGAAGCCCGGCCTTCTGAGTGCCGGACGTCCCGAGGCGCGCAGCGCTGCCCAGCGCCGGTGGGCGGCCACCGGCGGCAGAGGCATAGGTCAGGCGCCGGGGTCTGCGGCGCGGACGCGGTACACTGCCCAGCATCATGAATGCGAAGGTCATTGTCGTCACGTCGGGAAAGGGTGGCGTGGGGAAAACCACCACCACCGCCAACATCGGGGCCGGGCTGGCCAAACTGGGCGAGAAGGTCGCTGTCATCGACGTGGACGTGGGCCTGCGGAACCTGGACGTGGTCATGGGCCTGGAATCCCGCGTGGTCTTCGACCTGATCGACGTGCTGGAGGGCAAATGTCGCATGAGTCAGGCGCTGATCCGCGACAAGCGCGTGGAGAACCTGTTCCTGCTGCCCGCCTCCCAGACCCGCGACAAGGACGCCCTGGATCCCGAGGTCTTCAAGGGCGTGGTGCGTGACCTGATCGCCACCGAGGGCTTCGACCGCATCCTGATCGACTCGCCGGCCGGGATCGAGTCGGGCTTCCGCACCGCCGCCGCCCCCGCCGAGGGCGCGCTGGTGGTCGTGAACCCGGAGGTCTCCTCGGTGCGCGACGCCGACCGCATCATCGGGCTGCTCGAAGCGCAGCAGGTCAACGAGATCCGGCTGGTCATCAACCGCCTTCGGCCCAAGATGGTCGCCTCGGGCAACATGCTCAGCGAGGCCGACATCCTCGACATCCTGGGGGTCAAGCCTATCGGCATCGTGCCCGAGGACGAGGGCATCATCGTCTCGACCAACGTGGGCGAGCCGGCGGTGCTGGGCAAGACCCGCGCCGGCGCGGCGTTCCTGGACACCGCCCGGCGCCTGAAGGGCGAGGACGTGCCCTATCCCAAGTTCGACGACGACGCCGGCTTCATGGCCACCCTGCGCCGCTGGTTCGGGGGCGCCTGACATGTTCTCCTGGATGAAGCGGGGGCGCACCAAGGAAACCCTGAAAGACCGCCTCGAACTGGTGCTGGCCTACGACCGCGCGCAGATTCCGCCCGGCAAGGTGGACGCCCTGCGCAACGACCTGCTGGAAGTGGTGAAGCGCTACTTCCCCACCGGCAACTCCTCGGTCGACATCGAGCAGCGCGGCGACGTGATGGTGCTGATGGCGAACATCCCGCTCGACGAGCGCGGTACCCCGCCCCGGCCCCGCTGAGGCCGGTTCCTCCACCTGAGGGTTGACGCTTTTCATGGCCGTCTGAATTAGCCTGGAGGGGTGACCGCCTCCCTCGCCCGGCTCCCCAGGACACAGATCCTGAGGATCGCCCCATGAAATACGATCTCCGCTTTCCCCTGGTCATCGCCGCCCTGCTGGTGGTGGGCCTGATGACGGTGAGCACGGCCGCCCTGTCGCCCCGGGCGTCGAGCGGCATTTTCACCAAGCAGCTGGTCGGGGTGGTGCTGGCGGCCGCGCCGATCGCGCTGCTGTGGTGGGCAGGCCGCGACCGCATCTACCGCTTCGCGCCGTGGCTGTTCGGGCTGGCGCTGCTGCTCCAGGCCAGCACCTTCGTGATCGGCAAGGAGGTGAACGGGCAACAGAACTGGATTCTGCTGGGGCCAATCCAGTTCCAGCCGCTGGAAATCCTCAAGTTCGCCCTGATCCTGATGCTGGCGGCGGCGTTGCACGAGGGCTACAAGGGGCTGAGTACCTACCTGCGTGCGTTCGCGGTGTTCCTGCCGGCGGTCGGGCTTGTGGTGCTCCAGGATTTCGGCGGCGCCCTGGTGCTGAGCGTGATGTTCGGCGTGATGATGCTGGCCGCGCGCATTCCCTGGTGGCACGCCGCGGTGGCCCTGCTGGTGGTCGGCGCGGCGGTGCCCACCGTGCTCTACCCGCACCTGGAGCCCTACCAGCAAAAACGCCTGACCATTTTCCTCGATCCCTACAAAGACCCGCGCGGGGCCGGCTATCAGGTCATCCAGAGCACCATCGCGGTGGGTTCGGGCGGCCTGCAGGGCAAGGGCTACAAACAGGGCAGCCAGTCCCACAACGGCTTTTTGCCGGAGGCGCACACGGATTTCGCCTTCAGCACCTGGGCCGAGGAGCAGGGCTTCGTGGGCGGGGTGGTGGTGCTCGCGCTCTACGCCCTGCTGTTCTGGGGGCTGGCGGGCATGGCGGCCGAATCGCCCCGCTTGCAGGATCAGCTGCTCTTCGCCGGGGTGCTCGGGCAGATCGGCTTTCAGGTCATCGAGAACGTGGGCGCGGCCCTGAGCGTGCTGCCGCTGACCGGCATCACCCTGCCGCTGATCAGCTACGGCCTGAGCAGTCTGGTCAGCACCCTGGCGACCCTGGGGCTGGCCTACGTGGTCTACCGCGACCGTTTCGAGGGCTCGATCTAGGGGCTCTGCGGGCCCGTCTAAGGGTCGAACCGTCGAATAGGGCTGAGGCCACTCTTTTTATACGGTTTGACCTTTGGATGGTTAGACTCTTCCATGCCCTTCCTCGTCTACATCGCGACCTCGCTCGACGGCTTCATCGCGCGGCCGGGCGGTGAACTGGACTGGCTGCCCGGCGCAGAGCCGACAAGTCCGCCCCCGCCGGTGGGCGAGGATCACGGCTATGACGCTTTCATGGCGCGGGTCGATACCATGGTCATCGGGCGCGGCACCTTCGACACCGCGCGGGACTTCTCGCCGTGGCCCTACGCGGGCAAGCGCGTGATCGTCCTGAGCCGCACGCTGGACGCGGCCACCCTGAGCCAGCCCGTGGAGATTCATCCCGGCCCGGTCGAGGTGCTGGCCCGGTCGCTGCAGGGCGCGCGCGGCGTCTACGTGGACGGCGGCCAGACCATCCAGGCCTTTCTGCGCGCGGGCCTGATCGATGAACTGATCGTCACGCGGATTCCGGTGCTGATCGGGTCGGGCCTCCCTTTGTTCGGCGCCCTGGACGCGGATCTATGGCTGCAGCATATCGACACCCGCACCTTTCCCAGCGGCTTCGTGCAGAGCACCTACAGACCCGTCCGCCCGGACTGAAGTGGCATCCTGAAGGCATGAGCGCGCCGCTGTCGGACGACCACTTCGAGCCGGACTCCCGCGCCGCCTGGCGGGCCTGGCTGCAGGCGCACCACACCCGGCCCGGCGGCGTGTGGCTGGTGCTGCGCCGCAAGGCCGCGCCGGTGCCCAACCTGAGTCTGGCCGATGCGGTGGAGGAAGCGCTGTGCTTCGGCTGGATCGACTCCAGACCCCGCCAGATCGACGACCAGCGCACGGGGCTGTATATCGCGCCCCGCAAGGTGGGCAGCGGCTGGAGCGCGGTGAACAAGGAGAAGATCGGGCGGCTGCAGGCCGCGGGCCTGATGGCGCCCGCCGGGCAGGCGAAGATCGACGCGGCCATCCGGGACGGCTCGTGGACGAAGCTGGACGCCGTGGACGCGCTGGAGGTGCCGCCGGATCTGCGTCTGGCGCTGGACGCCCGGCCCGGCGCCCAAGCCTTCTGGGACGCCTTTCCCCGTTCGGCCCAGCGCGGCATCCTGGAATGGATCGTGCAGGCCAAGACCGACGGCACCCGACAGAAACGGGTGCTGGAGACCGCCGAGAAGGCCGCCCGGAACGAACGGGCGAACCAGTGGCGGAAGAAAGCGTGACCCCCGACGAGATCATCCGCGAACTGCACATGCAGCCCCACCCGGAAGGTGGCCACTATGTCCAGATCCACGAGGACGAGCGGGTGGTGGATGGCCGCCCCGTCTGCACGTCCATCTATTTCCTGCTGCGCGCCGGCGAGGTCTCGCACTGGCACCGGGTCGATGCCACCGAGATCTGGAGCTACCACGCGGGCGAAGCGCTGGAACTGTCGATCGGGGAGGGGGGAGAGCTTCGCACCGTGCGCCTGGGCCCCGACCTCCTGAGCGGCGAGCGGCCCCAGGGCATCGTGCCGGCCCACGCCTGGCAGAGTGCGCGCCCGCTGGGCGACTGGACGCTGGTGGGCTGCGTGGTGGCCCCCGGCTTCCGCTTCAGCGGCTTCGAGCTGGCGCCGGCGGGGTGGGAGCCGGACTGAACTTCATCGGGCTGGATCTGGCGTGGTCGGTGCGTAATCCTTCCGGCGGCGCGGTGGTCGCGCTGGAGGGTGGGGGTGGTCGCCTGAGCGAGGCGGCCCTGCTGGGCGATGACGCCGAGGTGCTGGCCTTCCTCGACCGGCACGCGGGGCCGGGCTGTATCGTCGCTATCGACGCGCCGCTGAGGGTGCCCAACGAGACCGGGCGGCGACCAGCCGAGGCCGACCTGGGCGCGGTCTTCGGGCGCTTTCAGGCGGGCGCCCACCCCACCAACCGCCGGCGGGTGGGCGACGCCTCGGGCAGCGTGCGCGGCGAGCGGCTGGTGGCGGCGCTGGAGGAGCGCGGTTTCGTGCACGACCCCCGTCTGGTGGCGGGCGAGCAGGCCCGGCGCGTGGTCGAGGTCTACCCGCACCCGGCCATGGTCTCCTTGTTCGGGCTGGCCCGCACCCTGAAATACAAGAACAAGGGCCAGGACAAGGTGATCCTGCATGGCGCCTGGGCCGAGCTGCACGCCCACCTGAAGGCGCTGGAGACGGCCGAGCCTCCTCTGCACGGTCTGGACACGCTGCTGGGCACCGATATCACCCCCCTGCGCGGCAGAAGTCTGAAAAACCACGAGGATCGGATCGACGCGGTGTTCTGTGCCTATATCGCGCTGTATGCGTGGCACTGGGGGCCGGCGCGCACGGAGATCTTCGGCACGCTGGAGGGCGGGTACATCCTCTCGCCGACGCTGCCGGAGCGCTGGGCGGGGGCCTGACCCGGGCCTTCACCCGATCTGAAGCTGACTGCCCCCCGATGCTTTAAGAGTTAAAGTGTCCCGCATGGATTACCGGAACCTGGGCAGAAGTGGACTCAAAGTCAGTGAGGTGTCGCTGGGCGGCTGGGTGACCTTCGGCCAGAGCGTCAACGACGAATCGATGGTGCGCGAGATCGTGACCGCCGCCTACGACCAGGGCGTGAATTTCTTCGATCAGGCCGACATCTACGCCAAGGGCAGGTCGGAGGAATTGATGGGCGCCGCGCTGCGCGAGTTCCCCCGGCACACGCTGGTGGTCTCCAGCAAGGTCTACTGGCCGATGAGCGACCACGTGAACGACCAGGGCCTGAGCCGCAAGCACATCCTGGAGAGTGTAAACGGCTCCCTGAAACGTCTGGGCACCGACTACCTGGACATCTACTTCGCCCACCGCTACGACGAGAACGTGCCCATGGACGAGATCGTGATGGCCTTCGATCAGGTCATCCGCGACGGGAAGGCGCTGTACTGGGGCACCTCGATGTGGCCGGCGGCGCGGATCGCCGAGGCCGTGGAGTTCGCCAAGGCGCACGGATTGCACGGCCCGGTCACGGAGCAGCCCGAGTACTCCATGATCAACCGCGACCGCGTGGAAAAAGACATCCTGCCGTATACCGAGAAGGCCGGGGTGGGCCTGGTGGTCTGGAGCCCGCTGGCGATGGGCCTGCTGACCGGCAAATACGACGCCGGCAAGCCCGAGGGCGCCCGCCTGAGCGAGAACGAGAGCTGGGGCAAGAACTTCCTGACCGAAGAGAACATCCAGAAGGTGCGCGACCTCAAACCCATCGCGGACGAGCTGGGCATCACCCGCGCCCAGCTGGCGCTGGCCTGGGCGCTGCGCCAGAAGGGCGTGAGCAGCGTGATTACCGGGGCCACGCGCGTCGAGCAGATCACCGACACCGTGAAGGCGGCGGGCGTGAAGCTCGACGCGGACGTGCAGCGCCGGATCGAAGAGATCTTGCGGCCGGTCTGAGGGGCTGATCGCTCTGAGCTGTGAGCTCTGGGCTATGAGCAGAACGCTGGTTCAGAGCTCATAGCCCAGAGCTCATAGCTCCCTCCCCACCGCCACATTGCAACTTTCGGCGCACGCCCCCCCAGGGGTGCGCGTCTATGCTGCCCGGATGACTGCCTCCCCACCCGCTATCGAGACCCGAGAGCTCCGCAAGGTGTATGGCGGCCGCGCCGTGGTCGATGGCCTGAGCATCGGCGTGCAGCCCGGCGAGGTCTTCGGCTTCCTGGGGCCCAACGGAGCGGGGAAGAGCACCACCCTGAAGATGCTGCTGGGGCTGGTGCTGCCGACCTCGGGCGAGCTGCGCGTGCTGGGGGGCTCGCCGTCGAGCCCGGCGGTGCGCGCCCGGCTGGGCTTCCTGCCCGAGCAGTTCCGCTTCCAGACCTGGATGACGGGGCACGAGTTCCTGCGTTTCCACGGGCGGCTGGCAGGTCTGAGCGCGGCCGAGCTCCGCACCCGGATTCCGGGCGTGCTGGAGGAAGTGGGCCTGGGCGCCCGCGGCGGCGAGGTGCTGGGCGGCTACTCCAAGGGGATGCTGCAGCGCGTGGGGCTGGCCGGGGCGATCCTGGCGCGTCCGGCGCTGGTCTTTCTGGACGAGCCGACCTCCGCGCTCGATCCCATCGGGCGGGTCGAGGTGCGCGAGATCATCGAGCGGCTGCGCGGCGCGGGGGTGAGCGTCTTCCTGAACTCGCACCTGCTCAGCGAGGTCGAGCAGGTCTGCGACCGCGTGGCCTTCGTCAAGGCGGGTCGCGTGCTGCTGCAGGGATCCATGCGCGACCTGATGGGCGGCGTGCTGCCGCTGGACGTGCGCGTGGACGAATTGCGCCCCGGTCTGCTGGACGCCCTCTCGCGCCTGGGCGAGCTGCGCCATACCGACACGAACACGCCCGGCCGCGCCGACATCGAACTGTGGCTGCAACACGAGGACGCCATTCCGGCCGCCGCACAGGCCGTGCTGGACAGCGGCGCGCGGCTCTACGCCCTGACCCCGCGCCGCCCCGACCTGGAAACGCTGTTCCTCGACCTGATCGAGGACACGCCCGAGGCCCAGCGCTCGGCCCCCGCCCCGGAGGCCGCCCGTGCGTAACGCCCTGCTGATCGCCGAACTCTCGCTGCGCGAGGCCTTCCGCAAACGGCTGGTCAGCGTGCTGGTGGTTCTCAGCGTGCTGTTCATCGGGTTTTTCCTGTACGGCATCCTGCGCCTCGAGCAGACGCTCGACCAGCGCGCCGTGGATGCCGGGCTGGAGGGCCGCAGCGCGACCGGGGCCGGGAACATCCCGGTCATCTCCTCGGCGCTGTTCGGCATGTACCTCGTGTACTTCCTGGGCTCGCTGATGGCCGTGCTCTCTACGGTCGGCTCGGTCAGTGCGGACATCGAGAACGGCGTCATGCAGAGCGTGATCGCCCGGCCGATTAGCCGCGCTCAGGTCGTGCTGGGGCGCTTCCTGGGCTTCGGCGCCGTGAACGTGGTCTACGTGGCCCTGCTGGGCACGGCGCTGCTGGCCGGCGTGTACTTCATCACCGGATATGTGCCCCCGGCGCCGGGGCAGGCGCTGGCGCTGGTGCTGCTGGCGGTCGCCATGCTCACGGCCCTGACCCTGCTGGGCAGCACGCTCTTTACCACCCTGGCCAACGGCATCGGCGTGTTCGTGCTGTACGGCGTGGGCTTCACCGGGGGGATCCTCAGCGCCATCGGCTCGCTGGCCGACACGCCCACGCTGGTCACGCTGGGGCGGGTGGCGAACGCCCTGATGCCGTCGAACGCGCTGTGGCTGGGGGCCAGCTACCATCTGCAACCCGAATTCATGTTGCAGGTGAGCACGGTCACGCGGGGCGCCAACCCCTTCGTGTCGTCCACGCCCATTCCGCTGGGGCTGGTGGCCTGGGCCGCCGCGCTGACCGTGCTGGCGGTAGCGGCGGCCATGTGGCGGTTCAGCCGGCGGGACTTGTAGGATTCCACTTCCGGTCGGCGCCCCGTATTGTCGCCTACCGTCGCCCCACGCCGGGTCTACACTGACCCATGGATCGCCCGCCGGGGTCGCCGCGGCTGGCCGCGCTCGCCCCGCTGTACGGCCGCGAGCACGACCTGGGCCAGGTGCTGGCCCTACTGCGCGCTGGCGTGCGGCTGCTCACCCTGCGCGGGCCGGGCGGCATCGGCAAGACCGCCCTGGCCCTGCGACTGCTTCACACGCTGCGTCAGAGCACCGACCTACCGTTCGACCACATCCAGTTCATCGACCTCAGCGCCGTCCGCGAAGCCGAGCAGGTGCTGGGGATCATCGCCGCGTCGCTGCCTGGGGACACCTTCATGGGAGAACCGGAACGGCAGATTCAGAACTTCGCAGCCGGTCGGCGCACCCTGCTGCTCCTCGACAACTTCGAGCAACTGTTGCCCGCCGCGTCTGCACTGGGCGAGGTGCTGGCCGCCAGTGACACCCTGCGCCTGGTGGTCACCAGCCGGGCCGCGCTGCGGCTGCACGATGAGGTCGAGTATCCGGTGGGGCCGCTGGCCCTGGCTCAATCCGCCCGCCTCGCCTCGTCCAGCGCCGCCGTGCAGCTGTTTGTGGGCCGGATGCAGGCGCTGGAGCCCTCGTTCACCCTGCACGCCGGGAACACGGTGCAGGTCACGCGGCTGTGCGAAGTGCTGGAAGGCGTGCCACTGGCGCTGGAACTGGCGGCGGTGCGCACACGCAGCCTCTCGCTCTCTGATCTGCTGGCCCGGCTGGAGCATCCCCTGGACGTGCTAAAAGCCGACTTCCGGGATCGCCCGGAACGCCTGCGGTCGCTGCGGGCCGCCGTGCAGTGGAGCTACGACCTGCTGGACGACCTGGACCGGGCCGTGTTCGAGTGCTGCGCGGTCTTCGAGGGGAGTTTCACACCGGATGCGCTGGCGGCCGTCTGGGGCTCCGGAGAGGTGCTCGACCGGGCCGAGTCGCTGCTGTCGCAAAGTTTCCTGCGCCGCCAGGACACCCCGGAGACCCTCTGGAAGATGCTCCAGCCACTGCGGGAACTGGCCGTGGAAAAGTTGGATGGCCACCCGCAGGAGGCCGTGTGGCGCGAGCGGCATGCGCTGCATTTTCTGGAGATGGTAGAGGAGTACCAGCGCCCCTGGGAGACCGACGGCCTGGACAACTTTGCGGCGTACCTGCCGCATTACCCCGACATCCGGGCCGGCCTGGTCTGGACGGTGGATCAGCCCCAGTCGGAGCTGGCCTACCGCTTTCTCGGCGCGGCCGGCATTCTGTGGGGGCCCTTCGGGCTGATGGTTCAGGAAGCGCCGCTGGCCGAGCGGGTGCTGACCTTGCCCCAACCTGAAAGCCGCGTCACGCTGCTCCGGGCGCTGGAAGTCAGCGCGAGCTGTCTGGACTACAGCGGTCAGTTGCAGGCCAGCGAGGCGCGGCTCGGCGAGGTTCTGGCGCTGCACCGCGAGCTGGGCGACGTGGAGGGCGAGGCCAGGGCCAGCCTCCAGCTGGCGGCGGTGGTGCGTGACGCCGGCCAGTGGGAACGGGCCTGGGCGATCACGCAACGGCTCATCCGCGAATTGCGGGAGCGGGTGGGTGACAACCCTCCGACCCGCGAGCAGCGGCTTCTCCAGGCCAATGTCTACCTAGCGGCGTGCCATGATCTGCTGGAACTGGAACAGCACGCGGAGGCTCTGGAGTCCGCCCAGCTGGCCGGCCAGCAATTCCTGGAAGCGGGTCATCAGTCCGGTTACCGTGTGTGTCGGTCGATGGCGGGCCACGTGCTGGTGCGTCTGCGCCGCTTGCCCGAGGCCCGTACGGTGCTGCTGGCCTGCCTGCACGACGCGGTGGACAGGGGCCTTCAGGGCGCAACCAATGACGTCCTGCGCTGGGGCCTGATCTTCCTGGCGGCCGAGTTGCGCGAGTGGGCCACCCTGGTGCAGCTCACCGCCTTTCTGAACGATCCTGTCGGGGAACGCGCACAGGGCGCGCCAGATCGCCGGATGCGCCTGGACTTTGCCCGTGCCCGTGAGGAACTGGGTGAGGCCGCCTATCAGCTGGCCTGGACGACCGGCCGCCAGCTCCAGATGCCGGACGTCCTGGAACTGGCCGAGGGGCTAGCTCAGGTGCCACTCTTGCCGGCCATCCACATCCACTCCGACCTGACGCCCCGCGAGCGGGAGGTGCTGGCCCTGGTGTCGCAGGGGCATCCGGATCGTCGTGTGGCCAAGTTCCTGGGGATCAGCCCCGCCACGGCCAGCAAGCATGTGGGCAACCTGTTGGGCAAACTGGGCCTGCGCAATCGCGTGGAACTGACCCGATGGGCCTTCGAGCATAGTCCGCCGGACGGTTCAGCGCCTACGGCGTCACAGGCTCCGCTCAGGAGATTGACTGGCTCCGCTCCCCCTGACGACTGACCGCGCTGAGGAGAGCAGGCAAGAAAAGCCCGTTCTGGATGGGCTCGCAAGCGGATTGCCCCGTCACGGCCTCCCACACCTGGAGCCGCGGCGTACGTATTCCTGTCAGGGTCTCCGGCCGGGGCTGTTCGCAGTTCTGGGGATGTGCTTTCTCCCGGCAACGCGCACCCTGGAGGCATCAGCCTAGCGCTGATGGGCGGACAGGCGCAGCGCACCGCGTCCTCCGCCCGGCCTGCGGCCCCCGTTCACCCGTTTCCCTTAGCGCTGCCCTCCGTCCCGCTGCGGGCGCAGGGGCGCGGTGGCAGGTCTGGCCTGCCCTGGAGGCGTCCCCATGCCCACGCTCCGTACCGTTACCGGCCGCACGTCATTCGCGCTGCTCACGGTGGCCCTGCTGGGAGGTTCTGGCTCCTTCGCCCGGCAGGCCGATGCGCCCGACTCCATGGGCACTCAACTCAGCGCCCTGTCCGGCAGCGGGCTCATGCTCGCCAGCTGTCAGGAGCGTATGCAGAGGCTGGGCACCATGCTCGGCAAGGCGGGCTACGGCCCCATGCGCTCGCGGTTGTTCGACGGCACCACCATGATCGCGCGCTGGTACCACCCGGAACACCACACGACCGTTCTGGCGGTCGCCGGCTGGCAGGACTCAGGCAACGCCTTCTCGGCAGGTGAATTCGCTGGCCTGGTGCGCTGGAACGAACTGGCCGGCACGCCCTGAGCGGCGGGAGAGACGCCCAGCACGCTTTCCCTGAGAAGTCAGGCGGAGCACAGAATCGTACGCTCATCGCCACACTGACCATCACCAGGCTCCATCTGCCACAGAATGACTCAAGGTCATTAAAAGGGTGTAAGGTGGAGGCCTCACCAGCAACTGGATAGGGGGGATGTATGAAAGGAAGCGTTGTCATCGCCGCTGCTTTCGCTCTCGCTCTCACCGCCTGTGCCCGCACCGAACTCGCGGTGCCGTCGGCCTCGTCTGCCCTGACCGCCCTGGGGGTCAACAACCTCCAGATCTCGGGAACCGGGGCCTTCGTCGCTATCGGGAGCACCTGCCCGCTCTTTCCCGGCTTCGAGGACTACCCGCCGCTCCTTCTGAGCGGCAGTTTGCAGGGCTGCTGGTACACGGACATCGACACCGTCAAGACGACACCGAGCGGTGTCTACCTGGAAACCGGTCGGGAGGTCTTCGTCGGCAGCCTGAATGGTGGACAGAGCGGCACGTTCACGACGGGCTACAGATTCGAGGGTAAGTTCAATCCCGACGGCACGGAAATCCATGGACGTTGCGAGCATCCCCTGGTGGCGGGCAGCGGCACGGGCGGTTTCGCGGGTGCCACCGGGCGCGTCGACTTCAAGGACATCGTGGCTGGAAGCTCCGTAAGTTACATCTATCGGGGTCACATCAGTATTCGGTGACCGACTGGCTCACGGCCGCCCTGGCCGTCATCGGTGCCGCACGCACGCTGGAGCGCGGCACGAATACGGGTCAGCGAGCAATACTACCCCAGCGTCACCCGCCGCAGCCGCCCGGCCAGGGCGTGCAGATCGTCCACACCGCCCGCCGGCAGCAGGGCGTCCAGAAAGGGCAGGGCCGCCTTGATGGCGCGCTGCACCGGCTGGTAGTTGGGGGTGGCGGCCAGCGGCGAGAGCCACACCACGCCCCCGGCGCGGCGATGCAGGTCGCGCATGGCGCGTTCCAGCTCGCCCATGTGCCCGGTGTCCAGCCCGTCGCTCAGGATGATGACCAGGGTGTCGCGGCTGACCCGGTCGCGCTCCTGGCGGGCGAGCTTCAGCAGGTTCTCCCCGATGCGCGTGCCGCCGCCCCAGGCTTCGCCCAGATCCGGCAGGTGCAGCGGCTGGCCCAGGGGTGCGTGGCGCAGCAGCGGGGTCAGGCGGGTCAGGCCGGTGGAGAAGGCGTAGACCTCGACCCGCCTTGAGCGCAGGTGCAGGGCGTGGGCGAAACGCAGCAGCAACGTGGCGTCGCGGCCCATCGAGCGGCTGCCGTCGAGCAGCAGCAGGAAGCGCGGGGCGCGGCGCGGGCGGCCCAGCCATCTCAGTTCGGTGGGGTCGCCCGCCGTGCGGGCCGCCGCGCGCAGGGTGCGCCGGGCGTCCAGCTTGTTTCCCCGGGCCTGTGGCCTGAGCCGCCGCGAGCGGCCCAGCGACACGGCCCGCACCAGAGCCGAGGCCGCGCGCAGCAGATCGGGCAGGTCGCCGCCGCCCGCCTCGACCTCCCCGCCGCCCGAGGCGTTGGGGCTGAGCTTCGTCTGCACCGTCTGCAGGGGCGCATCTGGGTCATCCGGGCCGTCCTCGCCCTCGCCCAGGGGCTGGGCCTGCAGGGTCTGGGGGTCGCCGTCCTCCTCGCCCTCGTCGTCTGTGGGCGGGGCGGGTTTCGGGGACGGCTTGCCCTCCTCCCTGTTCTGGGGGAGCGGCGGCGTGTCCTGCTCGATGCCGGGGGCCTCGGTCTGCGGCAGCAGGGGCGGCAGGGTGGGCGGCGGCGCCTGGTCGTCCCGGACGAAGAAGGCGTTGAATTCCAGGTCGAAGACCCGCCGCTGTTCGGGGCCGGCGATCAGCACGGCGCGCAGGGCGTCGCGCAGCTCGGCCTTGCGGAGCACGTTCACGACCCCCGCCGCCCGCAGGGCGTCGGCGGCCTCGCCGGGGCCGACCAGAAAGCCGTGCCGGACGCGCAGGCGGGCCACGAAGGCGGTCACGCGGGAGGTCAGGTCGGCGGCCGGCTCGGGAACGGGGGCGCCCGGCCCGGTCACGGCCGTTCGGCCGCCGCGCGCTCGCCCGACAGGTGTTCGGTGGCCTTGTTCGCCAGCTGCTGCAGGGTGGGCGCGGCCAGCAGCTGATCCTCGCGCAGCTTGAGAACCGCGCCCAGCGTGGACTCGATGGCGCCCATGTCCAGATGGTCGCGGTGCAGGCTGACCAGCGCCGCCGCCCAGTCCAGCGTCTCGGCCACGCCCGGCGGCTTGCCCAGCGGCAGCGCGCGCAGGGTCTGCACGGCCGCCGTCACCTGCCGCGCCAGGGCCTCGTTCATGCCGGGCAGGCGGGCATGGACGATCTCCAGCTCCTGCCGCGCCGTGGGGTACTCGACCCAGTGGTACAGGCAGCGCCGGCGCAGGGCGTCGCTCAGTTCGCGCGAGCGGTTGCTGGTCAGGATCACGTGCGGGCGGCTGCGCGCGTGCAGGGTGCCCAGTTCCGGCACGGTGATCTGCCACTCGGCCAGCAGTTCCAGCAAAAAGGCCTCGAAGGCGTCGTCGGCGCGGTCGACCTCGTCGATCAGCAGCACCGGCGAGGCGTCCTCGCGGATGGCCTGCAGCAGCGGGCGCGCCAGCAGGAACTTCTCGCCGTACAGCTCGTCGTCGCCGACCGCGTGGCCACCCAGTTCGGCGGCGCGCAGGTGGAGCAGCTGCCGGGCGTAGTTCCACTCGAACAGTGCGGCCTGGGCATCCAGCCCCTCGTAGCACTGCAGGCGGATCAGCCGGGTGTTCAGGGCCAGCGCCAGCGTCTTGGCGGCCTCGGTCTTGCCGACCCCGGCGGGGCCCTCCAGGAGCAGCGGCTTGCCCAGGGCCACGACCAGCCGCAGCGAGGTCGCCAGGGCCTCGCCCGCCACGTAGCCGCGCTCGCGGAAGAGGGTCTGCAGGTCGCTGGGCGCGGGGGTGGCGGCGCTCATCTGCACGTCCGGAGGGGGGCGCCACGGGCCGACGGGGGAGGGGTCATAGACCCCCAGTATTCACGGACGGGGCGGCGCGCGACTGTACGCCGGCCCATGCCGCCCGTCTCGCCGTCGCCCGAACTCTTACAAATCGTCATTTCGTCCTCCAGAACGTGGGTTCTGCCCACACGGGGCACCGAGACCGCCGGGCCTTAATGCGTGACGGGGCCCCGCAGCCGTGAGGCTGGCGTGAGAGGCCGGCAGGTACGATACACACATGACCATCCCCCTGCTCCTGTGCACCCTGATTGCCGTGACCTCCGGCCTCCATTTCGGACGCGGGTTTCTGCAGGCCCACCTGCGCGGGGGCAACCTGCTGATCCCCGCCCTGGCCCACATGGCGGTCTCGGCCGCCCTGATGGTGCTGAGCGTGCTGCTCGACGAAAGCCAGACCGGCATGATGTGGATGATCGTGGCCACCGGCAGCATGGCGGGGCTGGCCCTGGGCGCCCTGCTGCCGGTTCGTCCGCTGGTCACGGCGCCCGCCGAGGCCCAGCCCGAGAGCGTGGTGCTCCCCACCGCCCAGGCCGCCTGACAAGCGTTCGCGGCTCCGCTGCCCGCCCCCACTTCCGCTCCATCGCCCGGCCGCGTCTGGCCGGGCCTTCTGTTGCCCCGGCCACGCCCCGCGGCGCCCGCTGGGACTTTCGGTGGACGGCAGCTCACATCGTCCTCCGGTATAACCAGAGCGGCGCCGGGTCTGCGCTGGGGGCCGCCAAGCAGGAGCTTCGCCGCTCGGCGCCCATAGGGCCCCCAGTGACCGACCGCGCCCGGAGGAGAGCCCATGCCGCCCGAGAGCAAGACCGCCCGTACCGTCAAAACCCTGATCCGCGTCGGCAAGGCGCTGCGCGACGAGCCGGCCCCCGAGGCGGGCGACCGCCGGGGCGGACTGAGCGAGGCTGCCCGCCGCGCCGCCCAGCGGGTGGCCCTGGATCCACGGCTGCGCGGGGCCGCCGCCCAGCTGCAGGAACTGCGCGCGGAGGCCAGTGCCCGCGCCGACCAGCGCCTGGAGACCCTGATCGGAGAGGCCCGCGCCCGCCGGGGCGAGACCCCCCCGGACGAGGTCGCCGCGCTGCTCGACCGGCGCCGCCAGGAGCGCGACGCGAAGCTGGAGCGCCGCCGCGCCCGGCAGGCCCTGCTGGCCCACGGTCAGAACGACGACCAGCGCCGCGTCCTGGCGCTGGTCGCGGCGGCCACGCCCTGGGCCGGCGGCGAGGCGGCGAGCGTGCGCTACACCGCGCTGCTCGACGAGCTGGCTCCGGGCGGAACTCCGGCGGCCGAGATGGCGATCCACCGGGCGCTCTGGACTCTGGCCGAGGGGCGGGTGCTGGCCGTGTCGCCGCATGGCGTGATCACGGCGGTGCAGACGCTGCCGCCCGCGCCCCCCGCGGCGTTGCCCGGCAGCTGAGGCCGGCGCCTTCGCCGGGCCGCGCCCCGTGGGCTTACATTCCCCAGTCAGCTCACACGGAACTGGAGTGGGTTGAGGAGAGGAGCGGGCCTGAGCAGGCCGGACGGCGGGTTGGACAGCCCTGCCGACCTGCCCACAGCAGAGACCGGAGTCGCCCGGGCCCTGTGTCGGCCCTCCAGTCTCAGTCCGGCTCAGGCCAGCGTGCCGGACGAGGCCCCGATGTGCGCCCCCATGTTCTCGAAGGTCTTGGAGATCAGCTTCTGGGCCTGGGCGTCCAGCATCCGGCCCCCCACGGTGGCGACCGGGCCGCGCATGGTGGCGTCGCCCGTCCAGTCGAGCATGGTGGTGCCGTCGCCGTTGTCGACGATGTTGGCGCCTGCGGTGAGGTCGACCACGCTGCCCAGGCCGCCGCCCTGCACCTTCACGTTCACGCGGCCCGCGGCCTCGTCCGGCAGCACCTCGATCTTGAACTTGAACTTGCCGCGCACCATGCCCACGCCCACCTGCACGACGGCGTCCATATGGGTCTGGTCGTGCACCGTGACTTCCTGCACGTCGGGGAGGCAGCGCGCCACCCGCTCGGGATCCTGCACGAAGGCCCACACCACGGCGGGGGGAGCCTGCACCTTTTCCTGACCTGAGTAATTCAGTTTCATACGTGTCACCTCGGGAGCACTGGATTGTCAGAAGCCCCCTGATTGTAAGCGCCCCGGGGTTTGGGAATGATTGGGGGGGGGTGGGGGGAGTGCCCTGGCCGACCCCTCGGGGCTGCGCCGAGGGTGGGACGTCCGTTCCCGGGAAGCCGAGACGGCCGGAAGCGTCGGTGCTTCCGGCCGTCATTCTGTGGGCTTGTGGGCTGTGGGGGGAGGTGGCGGCTCCTTCAGGCGGTTACTTCAGTTTGCCCAGGAAGGTGCCCAGGTTCAGGCGGCCCTGACCCAGCAGGCTCTTGAAACTGGCGTTGCGCGCCGTGGCCTTCTCGACATTGTCGGCGCCTTCGAGCAGCTTCTTCTGCAGCTGTGCCGGGCTGAAGCCCTGACCCAGCGCGAGCGCCAGCGCGCCCGTGACCTGCGGCGCCGCGAACGACGTGCCGCTCCAGGCCGCGATCTGACTGTCCGGCGCCGCCGTCACGACGTTCTCGCCGGGCGCCAGGAGATCCAGCGCTTTGCCGTAGTTCGAGAAGCTGGAGAGCGAGTCGCTGCCGTCCACGCTCCCGACGCTGATCAGGTAGGTGCCGGCCGCCTTCAGGGCGGTATCGGCGGCGGGGTAGGTGACGTTCTGACCGCCCGTGTTGCCGCTGGACGCCACGGTGAAGACCCCGCGCGTCGTGGCCAGCCCCAGCATGTTGCTCAGCGCGGCCGACGTCGTATCGGAGCCCAGCGACAGGTTGATCACGTCGGCTCCCCGGTCGATGGCCCAGCCGATGGCCTGCACCAGCGCCGAGAGGTCGCCCGAGCCGTCGGGCCGCAGCACCCGGATCGGCAGGATGGTGGCCTCGGGCGCCACCTGCAGGATGATGCCGGCCACGCCGGTACCGTGGCCATACGCCCCAGCCGAGCTGTCCATCTCCTGCGGCACCGCGTCGCCGTCCACGTAGTCCTTCCACTCGGAGGCCGGAGAGAGGTGACCCTCCAGCGCCGGGTGCTTCAGATCCACCCCCGTGTCGATCACCGCCACCTTGACGCCCTTGCCGAGCCGGCTGGCCAGGAGTCTGGCGTCTGCCAGATCGATCTGCTCCCAGCCCCGTCCGTTGCGTGGAGACGCCCTCAGCGCGCCGGGGCCCTTTGTCCAGCCGCCGTTGCCGCCGGACCACAGGCCGCGCGAGCCGGCCCGGAGTCCGCTGGCCTGCGTCTCGGGAAGGGTGTAGCGGCTGGCGCTGGGCTCACTGCTGCCCAGCCCCAGGGCGCTCAGTGCCGGCGCACCGGCAGAAGCCCCGGAGCGCTCAAGGATCGCGAAGCCGGCGTCGGGCTGCCAGGCGAGCACGGTCACGCCGGGCGTGGCCTCGTAGGTGCTGCGTGCGGCGTCGGCGCCGATCCGGATGGTCTGCACCCGGTCGGGCTGCTGTGCCGTGGCCGTCTCCTGGGCAGGGAGTTCACGCGTGGACAGGCCGCACCCGGCCAGCGCGAGCGCCAGGGTGGTCAGGACAAGGGGTCGAAGTGGTTTCATGAGGGAGCCTCCAGCTCAGGAACATGCCAGCAGTGACCGGGAATCAGGTCAGCCGCGGCGTCTGCGCTGTACCCCGTTCGATCCGAACTGCCTCCACGGTACCCGGCCCACCCTCACCCGGAAATGACTGGAGGGACAATAAAGGGGCAGCGGGAAACGGCGGTCTCTGGACACCTGGCACGCCTTCGGTCTGACAGCGGCCTTGGGTTGCGCCTCCGGGTAGACAGCACCCCCCTGGGCTCCACTGCAGCCGCTGTGCAGGGCGGCTCCTCGCTCTCCTGCGGAGCGGTGCCCGTCCGCTCGCCCCGAACCCGTGGTCTGGCGACCGCCGTGACACGGACTGCCGCTCCATTCCGAAACACCCAGAGCAGAACCGGGTGTTCCTCGCCTGCGGCGAAATTTGTCCGTGTTCCTTCCCGGCTTCGCCGCTCTGCGAGTCCTTTCATACGAAGTTCAAGTGCTCCTGCGACATCCGAGACCCCTCACCCTTGCGCCGCGGTGCGGCTCCCTCTTCTTCGCAGATCTTCGACTCTGCTTCGCAGGTTCTCGACTCCCGCTCCCCTGGGGAGGCTCGCAGAGCGGCGAAGCAGAGGATTGGGGTGAGGGGTCTGTTGATAGCGACTCCGCCAGGTCTTGCCATCACTTGAGTCCTATATCAGTCAGACCAATGCTGAACACAGAACCCAGGGCATTCGGAACTGGGCTGACTCCCGGGCACCCGGAGAAGCGCCGGATGTTCGCCCATCGCCCGTCCGCTCGCCTTCCCCTTCGGTACGGGGCATCTCTGGGAGGCTCTCTGCCGGATCGAGCCCCGTCCTGTCCGGAATTCGCTCGGCGTTGCCGTCGGGTGTCCCAGCTCTCCGGCCCGGCCCGCGAACCCCGGCGGAGGGCACAGTCAGTTCGTGTTCTCGCCCAGAGACAGCTGGTTGCGGCCGGCGGCCTTGGCGCGGTACAGGGCGAGATCCGCCCCTTCGACCAGTTCGGCCACCGAGCGCTCGCCATCGGTCGTGGCCGCGCCCAGACTGAGCGTCAGGTGAAGTCCAGGCCGGATGGACGTCCAGGCATACTGCTCGACCAGTCTGCGCAGCCGCTCGGCGATCTGGACGGTGGTCTGGACATCCGTACCCTGCATCAGGATGACGAACTCCTCGCCCCCGTAGCGGGCCAGCAGGTCGCCCTGCCGCAGCCCGCTTCTGAGCAGCCGGGCTACCTGCCGCAGCACCTCGTCGCCGACCAGATGGGAGAAGCGGTCGTTCACGGACTTGAAGTGGTCGATATCGCACACGATGACCGAGAGCTGCGCTCCCCGGACTAGCCGCTCGATGGTGCGGTCGAAGGCCCGGCGGTTGGCCAGTCCGGTCAGCGCGTCCTCGTTGGCCTGACGTTCCACCTGGGCCAGCAGCCGCGAGGTCTCGGCGTGGGCCGCTTCGCGTTCCTGGTTGCTCTGTTCCAGCTGCGCGTTGAGCTGGCGCAACTCGGCGCTCTGCCGCTCGGCCTGGGCCCGCTGCTCTTCTGCCAGCCCGAGTTCGTACTGCACCTGAAGGCTCTGCAGCCGCCGGGCCGAGCGGTCGTTGAAGAGCTGCTCTTTGAGCTGCAGGTGCTGCTCCAGATGATGCAGGGCCTCGCGGTGCTGGCCCCCCTGCCGGTAGGCGCGGCACAGGGCCAGATCGGCGGCGCACCGTTCGCTGCGGGCCTCGGCGGCCTCGGCCACCGTACGGGCCTGGTGCAGCGTATCCAGCGCCGCCTGCTGCTCATCCATCAGGAGATGCAGCTGGCCGACCTGCAGCAGGCTTTCGGCCTCGCCCCGCGTGTCGCCGGTCTGCCTGCGGAGCAGCAGGCTCAGCCGGTAGGCCTGGCCGGCTCCGGCGTAGTCGCGCCGCTGCTCGGCCAGCCGCCCGAGTTCGGCGTGCACCTCCGCACTGCTCGCCTGATCACCCTGGGCGCCGAATGCAGCCAGGGCCTCGTGGTTCAGGGCCAGGGCCTGCTCGTAGCGGCCCAGCCCGAAGCAGGCCCGCGCCGCCTGGTGCTGTCCCATCGCCCGGACGTAGGGGTCGATCTCGTCCTCCTGGGCGTCCCCGGCGGCCCAGCTGGCCTGCGCGGCCTCCAGCGCCGCCTCGTATTGCCCCAGTTCGTGATAATCGACGCTGAGGTTGACCAGGGCCTCGCGCTCGACTCCGCGCAGACCGTGCTCCCGGCACAGCCTCAGGGCGGTCAGTCGATGCTCCAGCGCGCCGGCGTGATCCCCCATGTTGACGTAGACCGTGCCGGTGTTGTTGATCGCCTCGACCTCGGCCTGGATTTCGCCCAGCTGGGCGCTGAGCTGCCGGACCAGCCCGAAGGTCTTGAGGGCCTCGACCAGTGCGCCCCGCTCACCCTGGAGCATGCCCTGGATGTTCAGGGCCGTGCGGCGCCAGGGCACATCGGCCAGCCCGGTGAAGAGCGCGACGGCCTGCTCCACCTCGTCGCGGGCCGCCGCGAACTCGCCCAGCCGCAGCAGCCCATAGCCCAGGCACAGGCGCGCCCTGGCCTCGTCCCGGGGCGAGGGGGGGGCTCCAGCGGTGGTGCCCGCCAGCGCAGTGCCCGCCAGCACGGTGCGCGCCACCTGGATCGCCCCGCGTGGGTCGCTGCGGCGCTGCTGCCAGGCGCGGTCGAGCACGTCCGGGAGGGTCGTGGCCGGGGGCAGGGGAGGACGCAGGGTGGGGGTCTGGGACATGGACATACAGGAACCTTGGGGAGTCAGGGCCACGGAGATGGTCTCTTCCAGGTTCCAGTCTACGGACGAAGCCTCACCGCCGTATCACAGACTGTCAGATTGATGACTTTGTAGCGGCCGGTCATCTGGTAATGCGTTTTTCTCAGGAGCGGCCCCGCTGGCCGCTGGTGGGGCGAGCCGCCCCGCGGAGCGTCTGGAATGCGAACGCTACAGTGCGGAAATGACCGCGAACCTCCCCGCTGCCCAGGGCCCGGCGGCGCCGACTGGCCCCATCGCCGGCGTGCTGCTGGCCGCCGGGCTCAGCACCCGTATGGGCCGCCCCAAGCAACTGGCGCTGCTGGCGGGCCGGCCGCTGTGCCGGTACGCGGCTGTGGCCCTGGCGGGCGCCGGGCACGACCCCCTGCTGGCGGTGATCCCGCCCGGGGAGGTCGGGGCGCAGATCCGGCAGGCGCTGGACGGACTGGGCTTCGCCTTCGTGGTCAATCCGGAGCCGGCGCGCGGGCTGGCGTCCTCGTTCCGGGTGGCCGTGGCGGCGCTCCCGGCCGGGCTGGCCGGCGCGAACTTCGCCCTGGCCGACATGCCGCTGGTGACGGCGGAGCTTCACCGCGCCCTGCTGCAGACCTTCCGAGAGTCCGGGGCGCCCGTGGTGTTGGCCACATACGGCGACGGGCCAGGCCCGGGGCCGGACGCCGTGCGCGCCCCACCCCACCTGCTGCGCGCCGACCTGCTCGATGGCGTGCGCGCCGTTCCCGACGCCGACCACGGCCCCCGAGAGCTGATCCAGGCCTGGCGCCACCAGGCGCAGGTGCGGCAATTCCCGGCGGCGCTGCTGCTGGACGTGGACACGCCGGAGGCGCTGACCCAGGCGGAACGGGCGCTGGCCGGAGCACCCGGCTGAAGACCATAGGAGCCGGTCTCGGCGGCGAGGTCGGCTCACTCTTCTCCCTGCGGCCGATTCGGGATGCTGGACAGAGATGCTGGACGCGATTGCGGGCGCCCCCTGCATCCGGCCCCCTTATGATCTGGGAGTGAAACCGATCCTGACCATCACCCTGGGCCTCGCCATGCTGGCGCCGGGCGCCCGGGCCGCCTCGCTGAGCGAACAGCTCCCCGCCGGGGCGCTCCTGACCCTGGAGACCCGCGACGCGGGCGGAGCGCTGGAGCGGCTGTCGGGCCTGATCGGGAACGTGGTCAACGCGGTCGGGGGTGAAGAGAACGAGGACATGACCGGCACGCTGGACGGGATGCAGGAACTCCTGAAGGGCTCGCTGGGCAAGGAGGCGGCGCTGGGCGTCTTCACGGTGGGTACGGCGGGCAAGACCTTCACGCCGCACGTGCTGGCGGTGTCGCGCGTGGACGAGCTGTCGGGCGAATTCTTCGGCAGTCTCTTCAAGAAGGCCCCGGCGGCGCGGGTCGGCGTCTACACCTTCTCGCGGCAGGGCGACGTGTTCGCGGGCATGGCGGGCGGTCTGGTCTACGTCTCCACCGACAAGGGCCTGCTGATGGGCTACCTGGGCCGCCTGAGCGGCAAGGACGCGCCCAGGCTGGTGAACTCGGTGGCCTATACCCGGCCCACGCGCTCGGTGGGCGCGCAGGAGCTGTCGCTGTTCGTGAACTTCTCGGCCACCGCCAAGGTCATCCGGGGCTATCTGGGCAGGGTGGCCCTGCCCCGGCTGTTCTCGCCCGTCGTGGACGCCATCGACACGCTGGGACAGTACGCGGCGGGCTTCACGACCACGGACGCCGGACTGACCGCCGCCTCGGCGCACGCCGCGAACGCGCAGGGCAAGGATCAGCCGCTCTACCGCCTGCTCACCCACACCACCGATTTCAAGGTGCAGGACATCATCCCCGCCGATGTCGAGGCCGTGGCCGCCCGCGCCTGTGCCCCGGAATCCGGCGCCTACACGGCCCGCTGGCTGACCCGCCTGGATCTCTTCGATCCGCTGGGCTTCCTGAGCGACAGCCAGCTTGCCCACCACCTGGAACGCGCCGGCACCTACCTGGGGAGCGAGTGCGCGCAGGTCACCCTGGCGGGCGGCATGAAGGCCGGCCTGGACAGCAGCAACCCGCTGGCGAGCCTGGACTCCTCGGTGTCGTACCAGCGCGTGCGGGACATGGACGCCGCGAAGAAGCACCTGCCCGAGTACGCCGCGAGCGTGAACGCGGCCATCGCGGGGCTGGGGGACAGCCTCGGCACGCTGATCAGGGCCGGCGGGCCGGATCTGACGGGGGCCTTGCCGGCTGAGCTGAGGGACTTGGGCAGCGCCCGCACCGAGCAGCTCTCAGAGGGCCTGGGGCAGAGTCTGGAGCCCCTGCAGGAGCTGCTGGCCGGCATGAAGATGGTCTACGCCTTCCGGGGGGACTACCTGATCACCGCCTTCAGCGACAAGGCGCTCCAGGCGGCGCTGGCCGAGGGCGGCGAGACCCTGGCGCAGAGCGCCGACTTCCAGGGGGCGGGCCTGAGCATGAGCGGCGCGGGCTGGCGGTACCAGGGCAACCTGCCGGATCTGAGCGTCGAGGACTTCCAGGCGGCGCTGGCCGACTCCCTGAAGGGCGCGGGGCTGGACTCGGGAGCCGGCACGGACGAGACGGACGCGACCATGAGCGACGAGGAACGGGCCATGCTGGAAGCCCTCAAGGCTCTGCCCTCCACGACATCCGGGGGCGCGGCCGGTCTGGACGGCGCGCTGGTCACCATCGGCACCGTGACCACGGATCTCATCAACCGCTACGACGGCCTGACATCGCAAAGCAGCGTGCAGGGCAGCCTCATCCTCAGCAAGTCGAGCGTCCGGTACCGCTGGGAATAGGCAGCGGTTCCTCCTGCGCTCTCCAAACCTCCAGCGCCGTTCCGGAATCCGTCCATCTCCCAACGTCCGCCTCGCGTCCTCCCGGTCGGTGCCGGCCTTCAGGGGTGTTGAGGTGCGCGCTCCCGACTGAAGCTCAGTTCTTCCCACCACCGTTCAGGGTCCGAACGTGCGCGCGTCCTGCTGGGCTCGGTCACGCCGGGGGAATGCACGCCTGAGCGACGGCCGTGACGTGGCGCAGGTCGGTGCCGCAGCAGCCACCGAGCACCCTGATCTGCGGCTGGGTGGCCAGGAGGGCGCGGTAGAGCTGCCCGAGTTCGGCCGGGTCGCCCGCGTCGAGCTCCGTCATGGCGTTCAGCTCCTCATGGCTGCAGCGCGAGGCGTTGGCGCGGAGTCCACGGATGCGCTGTGTCCAGGCCGCACGCTGGCCCAGGACGGCGGCGAAGTGGTCGGGATGGGCGCAGTTGACCATGTAGTAAGACACGGAGGCGCCCTCTGCCGCCTCCACCGCCATCACCGCGTCCATCAGCGTGTCACCGGTCGGCAGTCGCCCGTCCGTCTCCACGGTAAATGAGATCACCGCCGGCACGCCGACCATCTGTGCCGCCCGCGCGATGCCGATTGCCTCGTTCACGTTCGTCATGGTGATGGCCGAAATCATGTCGACGCCCGCCGAGGCGAGCACGCGCGCCTGGTGGGTGTGGTAGTCGGTCGCCTCCGGGGCGCTCATGACCTCGCCGGGGTCGTAGCCGTCGCCCCGAGGCCCGATGCAGCCGCTGACCACGATCTCGGGCATGCTCCTCTCATACTCGGCTCTCAGGCGGCGCACCAGCTCGATGGCAGCGACATTCAGTCCGTCAAGCTCGGCCAGATCGAGTCCGAGCGGCGCCGCCCAGTCAGGGCTGGCACGCCACGTGGCACTCTCGAGGATGAACCCGGCACCGACCCGCCGGGCCAGCTCCAGATAGGGGCGGTAGTAGGCCTCCAGCGCCGCTCGTCCCTCTGCGGTGCGCAGCAACACGACCGAGGCGAAGCAGGGAAGATCGATCCCCCGGTTGTAGAGAAGGTCGGTCTCCAGTCCACCGTCGGTCAACATGTAGCGCCCGAACTGAAGCAACTGTCCTGTCATTTCATCCCTCCCTGCGAATAGGCCCGGACAACGCGATGGGGTGTGCGCCCACCGTAACACTCGGGAATAGTGCCGGGCACGCCCGGCGGATCCGGCGGCGGTCAGGACTCCTGCCGATGCTGAGCCCGGCAGAGGGACGCGGTTCTGGTGTCCCCCAGCGGTGCGCGGATCGGACGGACTGCGTCTGACCGGTTGAACCGCGCGGCCGCCCCCTCACGACATGGTTCGGAACTCCTCTGGTTGGGTATCGGGTCAGCCTGATACCGGCTCGGGCGCCCTGGCCCGCATCAGTTCGGGCCTCCTCCGGCGGAAAAGGCCAGCACCACGCAGGGCATGAAAGGGGGCGTCGATCCGTATGGCTATTCAGGTCTCCGCATAACCATGCACTCTCAGGTTGTCCGGCCTTACTGCGCGGACGACCTCTCTTTGTGCGGCCCGCACGTCGGCTATTGTGTGGGCCAGGAGGTCGCCGGCTCAGGCGACCCTGCACACGCCATGAATGCCGTCCCGTGAGGCGGCGATGGCCGGAGGTTGACCATGATCAGGAAAGAACGCGCGATTCTGGCGCTGGAAGACGGCACGGTGTACCGGGGCTACGCCTTCGGGCACCGCGGGGAGACGGTGGGCGAGGTCGTGTTCAACACGTCCATGACCGGCTACCAGGAGATCATGACCGATCCCAGCTACAACGGGCAGATCGTGACCATCACGTATCCGCACGTGGGCAACTACGGCGTGGCGATCTACGACATGGAGTCCAACAAGCCGTACGTGCGCGGCTTCATCTCGCGCGAATTCTCCGGCGACTATTCCAATCACCGCGCCCAGCAGTCGCTCGAGGCGTTCATGCAGCAGTACGGCGTGGTGAGCATCCAGGGCATCGACACCCGCGCGCTGGTGCGGCGGCTGCGCGAGGGCGGCGTGGTCAAGGGCGTGATCGCCCACCGCTCGTTTACCCACCCGGACGACTCCTACGGCGAGTTCACGCCCGCCGAGGAACAGGTCTACGTGCAGCGCGCCAGGGATCACCAGGACATCGACGGGCACGACATGACGAGAGAGGTCACCACGCCGCTGCCCTATGCCTTCCCGACCCTGCGCCACGGCAAGCGCGTCGTGCTGATGGACTTCGGGATCAAGCACACCATCATCGAGCGGCTTTCGGAGGTGGGCATCGAGCCCATCGTGGTGCCGGCCCAGACCACGCCCGCGCAGATTATGGCGCTGCAGCCGCACGGCCTGTTCCTGTCGAACGGCCCCGGCGATCCCGCGCCGCTGGAATACGCCCACAAGACCGCCTGGGAGATGATGGGCCTGCTGCCCACCTTCGGCATCTGCCTGGGGCACCAGATCCTGGGACTGGCGGCCGGCGGCAAGACCTTCAAGATGAAGTTCGGCCACCGGGGCGGCAACCAGCCGGTGAAGAACCTGCTGACCGGCAACGTGGAGATCACCGCCCAGAACCACGGCTACGCGGTGGACATCGAGTCCATTCCCAATGACGCCTTCGTCGCCACGCACGTCAACCTGAACGACGGCACGCTGGAGGGCATGGCCCACAGCCGCTATCCCGTGTTCTCCGTGCAGTACCACCCGGAGGCGAGCCCCGGCCCGCACGACAGCCGCTACCTCTTCGACCGCTTCATCGAGGAGATCGACGCCTTCGACGGCGGCAACGGCTCGCCTGTGCAGAAGGCGGCGGCGGGTCGGCTGGGGATCTAGGGGTCTGGAGGGGATCGGCGGGGCCGCATGGTCAACTCCGCCCCCGCCCTTCACTCCTCTAACCACCCTGCGCTACGGTTCCTCTATGAATCGCCTGCTGACGGCCCTCTGGCTGACCTCCTCTGTGCTGGCTTCGTCCGTGCTGGCCCAGACGGCGGCCGTGAAACAGAACGTGAAATACACGGCCGTCCAGAAGCTCGTGAAGGTCTCGGCGGTAAACGGCCAGTCGGCCGAGGAGCTGGTCGAGAGCCCGCTGACCGTGGTGCCCGGCGATGTGCTGAGCGAGGAGGTGACCGTGCAGAACGTCGGCGCCGCGACCCTGCCGCAGGTGGTGGTGAGTATGCCTGTGCCCGAGGGCACCGTGTTCACAGGCGCCATTACGCCGAAGCTGGAGCGCGTGGGCCTGAGCTACAGCACTGACGGGGGCCGAACCTACTCCACCGCTCCCCAGCGCATCAGCAGCGTCACCGAGAACGGCAAGGCGGCCGTGAAGAAGGCGGCGGCGGCCCTGACCGACGTGACCAACGTCCGCTGGACGATCAGCTCGCTGAAGGCGGGCGAGACCCTGAAGCTGACCTACCGGGTTCGGGTGAGCTGAGCCCGTTTAGCTTTCCTTGAGTGGGCGGGACTTCCCACCGTTCTGCGCGCCCGGGTAGGGAAGACTCCCTCCTGTGTTCGGTGGCGTTCAACTCGTCTGGTTCAAGAAAGATCTGCGCGTGCGCGACCATGCCCCGCTGCTGGAGGCCGCGCGGCGCGGGCCGGTGCTGCCGCTCTACATCTACGAGCCCGAACAGCTGGGGCACGAGGAATTCGCCGGCCACCACCTGAGTTACCTGAACGACTGCCTGAGCGAACTCGACCTCCGGCTGCGGGCGCTGGGCACCGGGCTCGTCATCCGGCACGGCGAGGCGGTGGCCGTGCTGGAGGAACTGCGCGAGGAATATGGCGTGGGCGCCGTCTGGGCGCACGAGGAAACCGGTAACGGCGTGAGCTACGCCCGCGACCGCCGGGTGCGCGCCTGGGCGCGGGAGCGCGGCCTGCCCCTGACCGAGTTGCCGCAGAACGGCGTGATCCGCCGCATGACCAACCGCGACGGCTGGGCGGCGACCTGGGAGGAGCGTTTGAGCGCGCCGGTCGTGCCCGTGCCCGAGGGTCTGCAGGGCACCGGGGCCGAGCCCGGCGGAGTGCGCTCTCACGCCGACCTGGGCGTTCCGGCGAATGCCAAGACCATTCCCCACGGCGGCCAGGCCGAGGCCCAGACCACGCTGGCCTCCTTCCTGGCCGTGCGCGGCGTGAACTACATGCGCGAGATGAGCAGCCCCGTGACCGCCGAGACCAGTTGCTCGCGCCTGAGCGCGCCGCTGGCCTACGGCACGGTCTCGCTGAGAGAGGTCGTGCAGGCGACCCGGCAGCGGCTGGCGGAGGTCAAGGGTGACCCGAACGCCGACCCGCGCTGGGTGCGCTCGCTGCGTTCCTACGAGTCGCGGCTGCACTGGCACTGCCATTTTCTACAGCGCCTGGAATCCGAGCCGCAGATGGAGTTCCGCAACCTGAACCGCGCGCTGGACGGGTTGCGGGAAGACCACTGGAACCAGGAGCACTTCGACCGCTGGGCGCACGGCCAGACCGGCTTTCCGCTGGTGGACGCCTGCGTGCGGATGCTGCGGGAGACTGGCTGGCTCAACTTCCGGATGCGCGCCATGCTGGTGTCCTTCGCCTCGCAGCACCTTTGGCTTCACTGGCGCACGCCGGGGCTGTTCCTGGCGCGCGAGTGGCTCGACAACGAGCCCGGCATCCACTGGTCGCAGATGCAGATGCAGTCCAGCACCGTGGGCATCAACCGCGTCCGCATCTATTCGCCCACCCGCCAGGCCCGCGAGCAGGACGAGAGCGGCGACTTCATCCGCCGCTGGGTGCCCGAACTCGGGGACGTGCCCGGCGATTTTATCCACGCGCCCTGGGAGTGGACGGGGGCGGGCCGCCTGAACTATCCGCCGCCGGTCGTGAACGAGCAGGAGGCCGGACGGCTGGCCCGCGCCCGGATTTCCGCTGCCCGCGCCGCGCCCGAGTTCGAGGCCGAGGCGCGGCGCATCTACGAGCGGCACGGCAGCCGCAAGAAGGCGGCGATGCGCGCCGAAAGAAAAGCCCAGGGTCTGCCTGAAAAACCGCCGCGCCCCACCCCTCAGACTCAGGTCAAAAGGAGACCCCCCATGTCCGACCAGCCCGATCTGTTTGGCCTCAACCCCGTGACCGAGCCACCAAAGGCCGTCATGCCCGCCGGCCTGCCCCAGAGCTGGCAGGAGGCGCTGGGCGCCGAGTTCGCCGCGCCCTCCTTCCACCAGCTCAAGGATTTTCTGGTGGCCGAGCGCCGCGAGCAGACCATCTTCCCCCCCGCGCCCGACGTGTTCAACGCCCTGCGCTTCACGCCGCTGGAGGACGTCAGGGTGCTGATCCTGGGGCAAGACCCCTACCACCGCCCCGGCCAGGCGCACGGCCTGAGCTTCTCGGTCAGGCCCGGCGTGCCCATTCCGCCCTCTCTGCGGAACATCTACAAGGAACTCCGCGAGGACATCCCCGGCTTCACGCTGCCGCGTCACGGCTACCTGAGAGCCTGGGCGGAGCAGGGCATCCTGCTGCTGAACGCGGTGCTGACCGTGCGCGAGGGGCAGGCGAACAGCCACGCCAACAAAGGGTGGGAGGCGTTCACCGACGCCGTGATCCGGGCCGTGAACGCGAAGGAGGAGCGGGTGGTCTTCGTGCTGTGGGGCGCCTACGCCCGCAAGAAGAAGAAGCTGATCACCGGGCCGCAGCACGTGGTCATCGAGTCCGCGCACCCCAGTCCGCTCAGTGAAGCCAAGTTCTTCGGCTCCCGCCCCTTCTCGCAGGTGAACGCCGCGCTGGAGGAGGCCGGGCGCGGGGCCATCGACTGGCAGCTGCCGGCCCAGGTGCAGGAATGACCTCCCGCACCGACCTGCTCGCCGAGGAGTACCTGCGCCGCGAGGGCAGCGACCCGAAAGCCTTCAGCTACTTCTGGCCCGACGGCGCCCCCTACGAGGACGAGGCCGGCCTCACGCGCATCGGCAGGCTAGCCGTGCCGCCCGCCTACGAGAACGTGTACGTCTCGCCCGATGCCGACGCCGAACTGCAGGCCTTCGGGCGCGACGCCGCCGGGCGACTCCAGTACCGCTACCACCCGGACTTCGTGCAGGCCGGCGCCCTGAAGAAGTGGCAGCGCCTGACCCGCTTCGCCGGCGCACTGGGCACCCTCAAGACCGTGACCGGCGCCGACCTGCGCGCCAGCGGCCTGCCGCCCCGCAAGGTCGCCGCGCTGATGACCCGGCTGCTGCACGTCGCGCGCTTTCGGGTGGGCAGCGACATCTACGCTCAGCAGCACAAGACCTATGGCCTGAGCACCCTGCGCCAGCGGCATGTGAAGGTCGAGGGCAACACCGTCACCTTCAGTTTCCGGGGCAAGCACGGCATCTCCCAGCACAAGGCGACCACCGACCGCACCCTGGCGGGCAACATCGGCCGGCTGCTGGAACTGCCCGGCCCGTTCCTGTTCCAGACGGTTGATGCCGAGGGTGCGCGGCGCCGCATCCGCTCCGGCGAGCTGAACGCCTACCTGAAGGAAGTTATCGGCCCCTTCACCGCCAAGGATTTCCGCACCTGGGGCGGCACGCTGCTGGCCGCCGAGTTCCTGGCCGAAGCCGGCGTGGCTGAGAGCGAACGCGCCGCCCGCAGAACCCTGGTCGAGTGCGTCAAGTACGTCGCCGCCGACCTGGGCAACACGCCCGCTGTGACGCGCAGTTCATATATCTGCCCGGTCATCTTCGACCGCTACCTGGAAGGCAAGGTGCTCGACGACTACGAACCCCGCCTGGGCCGGGGCGAGGCCGGGCTGGACGGCCTGACGCGCAGTGAAGCGGCCCTCAAGCGGCTGCTGGAGAGCGAGAAGGCGCTGAAGGTGAGGGTGAAGAGAGCGGCGTGACGATCCCTCACCCCAGATCCTTCTTCATGATCACGTTCGTGGTCTGAAATCCCAGACCCTCGTACAGCGCCCGTGCGCCCGTGTTGTGGCCGAACACATGGAGCTGGATGTTGGTGGCCCCCCGAGCGGCAGCGTCGTGCTCCAGCGCCCTGAAGGCCTGGGTGGCGTAGCTGCGCCGCCGGTAGGGTTCGTAGACCTCGATCTCGTAGACGAAGGCGGTGCGGGCGCCCCCGCGCGTCTGGAGGGCGTACCACAGCACACCCACGTCCGCGCCCTCCTGCGAGTCGTGCAGGTGGTACAGGACATTTGCCGGCGTGTCCGGCCCCTGAGGCAGCAACTCCCTGAACTCGCGGTCGCCGCGCTCCGGCGCTTCCTCAGGTGTCCACTCGCCGCTGGCGACCTTTTCGGCCGCGTACTGGGGGGCCGAATGCGCGACAAACCGCTCGAAGGCGGCGGCGTCCATCGGTCGGAGTTCGAGCATGTGGGCAGTGTAGGTCTGACCCGCCGGGGACGCGATAGGTGCTCTGGCCCATGCGCGGGCGGGGGCTGGCCGGATACGGTGGCGAGGAATGAGTGACCCTTCTGTACAGATGCACGCCGACGAAGTGACCACCGACGCGGCCCTCGTCTCGCGCCTGATCGCGGCCCAACAGCCCCGGTGGGCCGGATTGTCCGTGACACGGGTGCGCTCGGCCGGCACGGATCACGCCATGTACCGCCTTGGCGAGACGTTCGTGGTGCGTCTGCCCCGGATCGGCTGGGCGGTGGACGATATTCACAAGGAGGCCGCGTGGTTGCCCCGCCTGGCCCCCCACCTGCCGCTGCCGGTGCCCCAGCCGCTGGCGCTGGGGGTGCCCACATAGGATTTTCCGTATCCGTGGGCGGTCTACCGCTGGCTGCCCGGCGAGGACGCCACGCTGACCAACGTGACCGACGGGCATGAGCTGGCGCGCGACCTTGGCGGCTTCATTTCCGCGCTGCGCCGTGTGCCGACGCCTGACGGGCCTGGGCCGCAAGGGTCACGCAGCGGCACGCTGCACGACCGCGATGAAGGCGCCCGTGAGTCCATCGCCGCCTGTGCGGGCCTGCTCGACCCCGCCCAGGTCACGGCCGCCTGGGCGGCGGCCCTGGCAGCGCCCGCATGGGACGGCGTGCCGGTCTGGATACACGGCGACCTGAAGCCCGGCAACCTGCTGGCCCGGCAGGGTCGCCTGAGCGCCGTGATCGACTGGGGCGGCCTCACCCTGGGCGACCCGGCGGTGGATCTGCTGCCAGCCTGGAATCTGCTGGACGCGCCGGCCCGCACGACCTTCCGCGCCGCCCTGAACGTGGACGGATCCACCTGGGCGCGCGGGCGCGGCTGGGCGCTGACAGTCGGCCTGGCGGCGCTGCCGTACTACCAGCACACGAATCCAGAACTGGCTGCCATTTCGCGGCGTCAGATCGAGACTGTGCTGGCTGAGAACGGCTGACCCTTCCGGCTCTCCTGCCCTCAGTTCAGCGCTCTCGTCCCCGCCGGCAGTCCGCCGCCCGCCACGAGTTCGGTCGCCGCGTCCTGAAGCGCGGTCAGGGCCACGCGCTGGGTGAAGGGGCCGGTGGAGACCCGCGCCACGCCCAGCGCCTGCAGCTCGCGCGCCGGCAGGCTCACGCCCGGCACGCTGATGACCGTCAGCTTCTGCGGCCCCAGCGCCTGCGCGACCTGCTGGATCTCCTCGCGGGCCACCAGACCCGGCACGAAGACCACCGGGGCGCCCGCCTCCAGGAAGGCCCGGCCCCGGCGGATCGCCTCGTCCAGCACCTGCGCTCTGGGCGTGCCCGCCTCCGCCCGCACCAGGGCGTCCGTGCGGGCGTTCAGGACGAATTCGATGCCCGCCGCGCGCCCCGCTTCCATGACGGCCTTCACGGCGGCCACCGCCTCGTCCAGCGGTTTCATCTGGTCTTCGAGGTTGCCGCCCACCACGCCGGCCTCGATGGCCCGCCGCGCGGTGTCGCCCGCGTTGCCGTAGCCGGCCTCGAAGTCCATGCTCACCGGCAGATCGACCGCCTCCACGATCCGCCGCACCATGTCCAGGTGCAGCTCCAGCGGGATGTTCTCGCCGTCCTTGTAGCCGAAGGTCGAGGCGATGGAGTGGCTGGCGGTCGCCAGGGCGCGCACGCCGGGCACCCCGGCCACCACCTGCGCCGATACGACGTCCCACACGTTGGCGAGGGTCAGGATTTCGGGCGCGGAGTGCAGGTCGAGCAGGGTGCGGGCTTTGCTGGTGAGGTCGCTCATGGGTTCAGGGTAGGGCAGGGGGGCCTGGGCGCACATCCACGTCTTGCTTAGGCTTCCGGGCGCCCCGCCAGACTCGACCGGTGCCGAGGATCGGTTCCATCGTCCGGGGCGGCCCTGAACTATCGCCCGCGCGAGGACCCCGAGGACGACTGGGCGGTGCTGATTCCCAACGAAGGTTCCGGCGTCCAGATCGCCCTCAAACGGGTGACGTCCGCCCAGGCCCGGCGGCATCACCTCGACCTCTATGCCACCCCTCAGGCCGCCGAGGTCGAGCGGTTGCTGGCGCTGGGCGCCGTGCGGGTGGACTGGACGTACGGCCCGGATGCCGATGACGTGGTTCTGGCCGATCCCGATGGCAACCGCTTCTGCGTGGTGGAGAAGGGCTGAGCCAGGCTGGTCTTCGATTGGGCTGAGGCGCCGCGGTACCACCGGGGATGGCTGACCTCCTGATCCTCGCCGCCCTGATCGGCGTGCCCGCAGCGCTGCTCTGGCAGTTCGTGAAGCTACGGCCCACGCTGGAGCGCAAGGAGCAGTCCGTCGATCCGTTGACGGGTGCCCTGTACTCCGGTGCTCAGGCCCACGCGCGCGAAGGGCTCAGGCAGTAGGACTGAGCACGCCGACCCGATCTCCTGACCCTCCGCGACTTGCACGAACTCAAGCCGGGTCATGACTTTGGTCAAGACAACGCCCCACCGGTAGGGCGGCACCGGGCCCCCTGACCGCCTACCCTGAAGCCATGACCCGCCTGACCGGCCCAGCCCCAGCCACGTCCCCTCTCCAGACGGCCGCGCGGGTGTTGCTGGGCGCCGCGCTGGTCTTCGCGGGCAGCGGCCACCTCACCTTTCTGCGCCAGGACTTCCAGGCCCAGGTGCCCGACTGGCTCCCGCTGGACAAAGATTTCGTCGTTCTCGCGTCCGGCGTGGTGGAGATCGCCCTGGGGCTGGCGCTGCTGCTCCTGCGCCGCCAAAGGGTCACGCTGGGCTGGGTGCTGGCCGCCTTCTTCGTGGCCGTGTTTCCCGGCAACGTGTCGCAGTACCTGACCCGCACCGACGCCTTCGGGCTGGACACCGACCAGAGCCGGCTGATCCGGCTGTTCTTCCAGCCCGTGCTGGTGCTTTGGGCGCTGTGGAGTACGGGGGCCTGGCCGAAGAGGCGCTGATTGTTCAACTGGGTGCAGGGCCAGAAAACTCGTCTGCGTCGTGCCGTTCAAGCTCATCGGCCTCAGCGGCAATGCGCTCGTAAAACGCCAGCACGTCCGGGCTGGCTTCGATGGCTACGGTCTTGGCAGTCGTTATATCGGCGGCGCCTACAACGCGGAGCAGATAGATCGTTGTCATGGTGCTGAGCCCGTCTGCGATGGCTTGGTTGGCCAGCCGGCGGAGGTCACCGTTCCAGAGCGTCCGGTAGCGCTCCAATTGATGGTCGTCGAGTAAGCTCACCGCTTGATCAGATCCCGCCCCAGTTGCCCCACGGTCTGCTTGCCGCTCAGGGCCATCGCCAGACGGAATTCGTTCTGCAGGAGTTCCAGGGTGCGGCGCACGCCCCCCTCTCCGCCGGCCGCCAGCCCCCACAGGGCGGCGCGGCCCAGGAACACGGCTTTCGCGCCCAGCGCCACGGCTTTCAGCACGTCCGTGCCACGGGTCACGCCGCCGTCCAGGTAGATCTCCACGCGCCCGGCGGCGGCGTCCGCGACCTCGGGCAGGGCCTCGATGCTGCTCACGGCGGTGTCCAGCTGCCGCCCGCCGTGGTTGCTGACCCAGATGTGGCAGCCATGCTCGGCCGCCAGCACGGCGTCCTCGGCGGTCAGGATGCCCTTCAGGACGATCGGCAGCTTCGTCTGGGCGCGCAGCCAGTCCAGGTCGTTCCAGGTGAAGGTCTTGTCCACCAGATTGGCGAAGTAGTTGGCGAGCTGCGAGCCGGTGTCGGTCTCGACCTGCGCCAGCTCGGCGCGGGTGCTGACGTTCGGGGCGCTCAGGTGCGGGGGCAGGGCGAAGCGGTGGCGCTCGTTGGGCTCGCGGCGGCCCAGGTAGGGGGCGTCCACCGTGAACACCAGCGCGCGGGCCCCGCTGGCCTCGGCCCGCTGGATCACACTTCTGCTGAGTTCGCGGTCGCTCAGCAGGTACAGCTGGAACCAGAAGCGCCCGGAGGCGGCCTCGCCCACCTCGGCGATCGGGGTGTTGGAGAAGGTGCTCAGGGTCATCACGCTGCCCATGCCGGCGGCGGCGCGAGCAGTCGCCTTCTCGGCCTGCTCGTGTGCCAGCCCGTGGAAGGCGCTGGGCGCCACGCCGATCGGGCTGTGCAGTTCCAGGCCCAGCACCTCGGTGCGCGTGTCCACGCTCGAGACGTCCACCAGCATGCGGGGCCGCAGCCGCAGCCGCGCGAAGTCGTCGCGGTTGGCGCGCAGGGTGTGGCCGTCGTTGGCGCCGGAGGCGTAGTATTCCAGCGCGTTGCGATCCAGCGCCGCGCGCCCCAGCACCTCGATCTCCGCGAGATTCACGGCCGTGTCCAGCGACAGGGCCTCGGCGTGCGTGTCCCGGCCGGTCTGGCCCGGCGTCGTCCGGTCTGTGGTGGTCATGGATCAGGGTAATACAGCGGCGGGCCTGGGGGCGCCGCGAACCGTAAGCGCCCTGACGGCCCGGGGGCGTCCGGCGGCGGACACTGCGCCATGTTCCGCTCCCGACCCCAGCCCACCCCGCCCGCTCCCGGCCAGGAGAGCGTCTGGGACTACCCGCGTCCGCCGCGCCTGGAACGGGCCCGGCAGCGCATCGAGATCGTCCTGGGGGGCGTGAGGATCGCGGACACCGATCAGGCCTTCCGGGTGCTGGAGACCAGCCATCCGCCCAGCTACTACCTGCCCAGGGAGGCGTTCGTGCCCGGCGTCCTCAGCCCCGCTCCGGGCCGCAGCGTCTGCGAGTGGAAGGGCCCGGCGACCTACTGGACGCTCGCGGCGGGCGGCCGGGTGGCCGAGGCGGCGGGCTGGAGCTACGAAGCGCCCACGCCCGCGTTCGTCCCCATGACCGGCTTTGTCGCCGTCTACGCCGGCCCCATGGACGAGTGCCGGGTGGGCGGCGAGGTGGTCACGCCGCAGCCGGGCGGCTTCTACGGGGGCTGGATCACGTCCACCGTGGTCGGGCCGTTCAAGGGTGGCCCCGGCAGCATGGGCTGGTAGGTCGTCTGGTCTGGGAGGTCGTCTGGATCGGCAGGGGGCGGGCAGGCTCAGGGCTTACGCGCAGCGCTGCGGCGGCGAGACGCGGGCCGGGATGGCCGTGCAGAGCCGATCCGGATCGAAGGGGGGATGCAGCCTGGGCGAGAAGACGACGAGCAGGGCCAGGGTCGCCACGGTCAGGGCGGTGAGGGTGAGCCACAGCTTCCAGCTCAGGGGGTGGGCGCCCAACCGCGAGGCGTCGCCGGCCGTGTGGGCGCCCTGGCCCACGGGTCGTTCGGGGAGGGTCGGCAACACCACGCCGCTCTCCTGATCCGGTCTGGACATCACCATGCCGTCTTCACTGGGTCGTCCTGTGGGGCTGGGGGAGGTCGAACCCCGGGGGCCGCGGGGCGGGCGTGCTGCCTGTCGCTGGAGTGCTGGGGCAGGATACCGTCACGGCGGCCCCCACCGCTGATGGAGATGGGCTGAAACGGAGGGGTGTTGGACAGGCCCGGCGCCGAACCCGGCAGCGAGATCAGCCCCGACCCCCTGGGCGATATGCCTTTTTGCCCGGCTCAGGCCTTCGGGCTCAGCGGGGCAACGGAAGGATTGGGCAAAGGAAGGATCGTCCGCGGCGTGGCCGGCCTTGATACCCTGCGCCCATGACTGCCTCTGCCCCTGACGCCCCGATCCGCGCGAAACTGAGCGCCCTGGTGCCGGCGCTGCGGCACTTCCACTCGGCGCTGCTGGACTTCGCCAAGGGCGAGTACGAGTTCCTGCACGGCCCGGTCGCCGGCCCCTTCGCACTCTACTCGCTGGTCATGAACGATCCGGCGTTCCAGTGGCTGCGGCCCCTGTCGGGCATCATGGCGACCCTCGACGAGGTGCTGGACGCCAAGGACACCACCCTGAGCGAGCGCAACGTGACCGACGTGCGCGGCGCGCTGGGCCTGCTGTTCGCGGAGACCGACACGCGCTTCGCCGAGTTCCGGGCCGGCTACGCGCGGGCCAAGGGCGACCCCCGCGTGCGCGAGACCGAGGCGCGCTGGCGCGAGGTGCTGCAGGGCAGCCTGGAGGCCTGATGCGGGTCGTGGTGGGCCTGGGCAATCCGGGCAGCCAGTACGCGCAGACCCGCCACAACGTGGGCTGGCTGGTGGTCGACGAGGTCGCCCGGCGCGCCGGGGCGGCGTGGCGCCGGGAGGGCAAGGACGCCGAGGTGGCCGAGGTGCGCCTGGGCGCGGCCCCCGGCGTGAAGGTGCTGCTGGTCAAGCCGCAGACCTTCATGAACGCGGCGGGCAAGGCGGTGGCGCCGCTGGTGTCCTTCTACAAGCTGGAGGCAGACGCGCTGCTGGCCGTGCAGGACGACCTCGACAGTCCGTTCGGGCTGCTCAGGCTGCGGCTGGGCGGGCGGCACGGCGGGCAGAACGGCGTGCGCGACATCATCCGGCTGCTCGGGCACGAGGGTTTCGCGCGCCTGAAGATCGGCATCTCACGGCCCCCGGCGGGCTGGGAGGTCAGCGACTGGGTACTCAGCCGCTGGCGCCCGGAGGAAGCGGCGACCCTGGCCGAACTCGTGCGCCTGGGCGCCGACGCGGTGGCGGTGTGGGCCGACTCCGGGCTGGCGGAGGCCCAGCTGCGGTTCAACGGCACCGACCTGCGGCCCGCCCCCCCGGCGCCCGCCCCGGTCGTCCCAGACGGGCCGAATGAACTGAACGCCCGGTCAACCGCGGAGGTTCCCGAACCCCTATCCTGACCGCCATGCCCCCCTCTGCTCCCGAACTCCGCCTGGACGTGCTGATGCAGCTCTCGAACCTGCCGGGGGTGCCGGGGCAGGAGGACGCCGTGCGCGACTTCGTGCTGCGCGAGCTCCAGGGGCTGGTGGACGAGGTGCGGGTGGACGCCCTGGGCAACGTGATCGCCCGGCGTGCGGGCCGCAAACCGAAGAAGGGCGAGCGCCCCGAGCGCGTGATGGTCAGCGCCCATATGGACGAGATCGGTTTCCTGGTGCGCTTCATCGACGACAAGGGGTATCTGCGCCTTCAGGCGCTGGGCGGCTTCGACCCCCGCAACCTGTTCGCGCGCACCGTGGTGGTGCACACGCGGGGGGGCGCCCTGCCCGGCATCCTGACCCCCGGCGGGCGGCCCATCCACATCGCCAGCGCCGAAGACCGCAAGAAGGTGCCCGAGATCCGCGAGTTCTTCATCGATCTGGGCCTGCCGGCCGATGAGGTCAGAGCTCGCGTGCGGGTCGGCGACATGGTTACGCTGGAGCAGACCGCCCGGCAGGTCGGGAGCCTCATCTGCGGCAAGGCCATGGACGACCGCGCCTCGGTCTTCATGCTGCTGGAGGTGCTGCGCCAGATGCGCGGCCAGCGCCCCCGGCACGACCTGATCGCCGTGTTCAGCGTGCAGGAGGAGGTCGGCCTGCGCGGCGCGGTGGTGGCGGCCTACGGCGCGCAGCCCACGGTCGGCATCGGCCTGGACGTGACCCTGGCGGTCGATACCCCCGGCGCCTCGCCCGAGGAAGCCGTGACCCGCCTGGGCGAGGGCATCGGCATCAAGGTCTTCGACTCCACCATGATCTCGACCCGCGCCCTGGTCGATCAGTTCGCCGACCTGGCCGAGCAGGAGGGCATCCCCGCCCAGCTGGAGGTGTTGTCCCTGGGCGGCACGGACGGCGCCGCCATCCAGCTCAGCCGGGACGGCGTGCCCAGCGTGACCCTCAGCCTGCCGACCCGCTACATCCATACGGTCGTGGAGTCGGTGCATGTGGACGACCTGCGCGCCGGGATCGATCTGCTGTGTGCCTACCTGCGGTGAGAGGCTGAGGATGGAAGATGGGTGATGGGTGATGGACACCGGGGCCAGGAGGCCGGTGCCGGCTTGGGGCCGCGCCGTGACCGTCCAGCCTTCCTGTCACCCTGAACGCCGTGCAGGGTCTCCACTGCGCCCTATGAATGCTGGTGGGTGGCCGTCTGCGATCTCTCCAGAGTGCGCGGGAAGGGATGCGGGTTGGCGCGGGGGCAACCTTCCGCTGGCCTGAACCGTAATGATGGCCGTATGGAACTCCTCTCCGGTCTGCTGTCCTCGCTGGGCCTGTCGGGCGCGGCGGGGCTCAACGCGTATATTCCGCTGCTGCTGGTGGGGCTGCTGTCGCGCGCTGGCGTGATGCAGCTGTCGGGGCCCTTCGACCTGCTGATGAACCCCTGGGTGCTGGTCGGGATCGGGGTGCTGGGCGCGCTGGATTTCGTGGGCGACAAGATTCCGGGTGTGGATCACGCGCTGCATCTGCTGGGCGGCGTGGTGAACACGGCGGCGGGGGCCGTGCTCTTCGCCGCCCAGACCGGCGTGGCCGATGTGCCCCCGGCGCTGAGCATGGCGCTGGGCCTCCTCGTGGCCGGCGGGGTTCACGCCACCCGCACGGCGGTGCGGCCCGTGGCGACCGCCACCACGGGCGGCCTGGGCAACCCCCTGGTGAGCACGGTCGAGGACGGCACGAGCCTGCTGCTCAGCGTGCTCGCGGTGTTCGTGCCCGTGCTGGCCGTGATCCTGCTGGCGGCGGTGGGCGTGGTGGGCTTCCGGCTGTGGTCACGGCTGGGGCGGCGCCGGGCGCTGTAGACCCGGCGGGTTCTCCGGAGCTGGGCCGGTAGGGGAGAGGTCAGGGCGCCTCTCCTCCACTGTCGTTCCCTCCGTGCAACTTGCCCCATCTCCTGTTGCCGGGATGTCGTTTTGGCCTTGACAAGCGGCGCGAATCGGTGGCCGTTGTGCAGAATGTCCGAACAAATCTAGCCAGATAGCCAGAAAGTTTTTGACATCCTGCACTCATCCGCCTAAGCTCATGGCATGCAGGGATGCAAACACTGCAAATTGAAGCGTTACAAGGAGACGCCATGAAACTCGTCACGGCAGTCATCAGGCCCGAACGCGTCCAGCAGGTCAAGGAAGCGCTGTTCCAGGCGGGCATCAGCGGCATCACGCTGGGGCGTGTCAGCGGGCACGGCGGCGAGCAGGAGGTCGTGGAGCACTACCGCGGCACCCGCGTGATGGTCGAGTTCCACGACAAGGTGGAAGTCCGCATGGCGGTCAGCGAACCCTTCGTGCAGGCAGCCATCGACGCCGTCGTGCGGGGGGCGCGCACCGGCGAGGTCGGGGACGGCAAGATCTTCGTGCAGCCGCTCGAACGCGTCATCCGCATCCGTACCGGCGAGCAGGACACCGCCGCCCTGACCCCCGTCACCGAAAAACGCCTCACCCCGGCCTGAGCGCGGGAAGGAGTCCGCCATGATGAAGCTGAAGTCTGCCCTTCCCCTCGCCCCGCTGCTGGGCGGCGCGGCCCTGGCCCAGACCGCCACCCCCGAGCTGAACACCGGCGACACCGCCTGGATGCTGGTCGCCTCCGCCCTGGTGCTGCTCATGACCCCTGGCCTGGCCTTCTTCTACGGCGGCCTGAGCCGCACCCAGAGCGTGCTCAACACCATGATGATGAGCGTCGTGTCCATCGGCCTGGTGGGCATCCTGTGGATGGTCGCGGGGTACTCCATCGCCTTCGGGCCGGGCGGCAACCCGATCGTCGGGTCGCTGGACAACGCGGGCTTCAACGGCCTGGCGGGGCAGCTCACCGGCACCATCCCCTCGTACGTGTTCGCGGCCTTCCAGGCCATGTTCGCCATCATCGCCCTGGCCCTCATCAGCGGCGCCGTGATCGAGCGCATGCGCTTCGGGGCCTTCGTGCTGTTCGGCGCGCTGTGGAGCCTGCTGATCTACGCCCCGCTGGCCCACTGGGTCTGGAACGCCGACGGCTGGCTGTTCAAGCTGGGCGCGCTGGACTTCGCGGGTGGCACGGTCATCCATATCGCGGCGGGGGTCAGCGGGCTGGTCGCGGCCACGGTGCTGGGCAGCCGGATCGGGTTCCCGCGCACCGCGCACGTCCCGCATAACGTGCCCTTCGTGCTGCTGGGCGCCGGGCTGCTGTGGTTCGGCTGGATGGGCTTCAACGCCGGCTCCGCGCTGGCCGCCAACCAGACCGCCGCGCTGGCCTTCATGACCACCCTGATCGCGCCCGCCGCCGCCATGCTGACCTGGCTGGGCCTGGAGAGCCTGCGCAACGGCAAACCCACCGCCGTGGGCGCCGCCACCGGCCTGGTCGTCGGGCTGGTCGCCATCACGCCCGCCTGCGGCTGGGTCAGCCCGCTGGCATCCGTGCTGGTGGGCGCGCTGGGCGCCGCCGCGTCTTTTGCCGCCGTGCAGTACAAGACCCGCATGAAGGCCGACGATTCGCTGGACGTCTTCGCCTGCCACGGCGTCGCGGGCATCGTGGGCGCCCTCCTCACCGGGGCGCTGGCCTTCACCACCGGCTCCGGCAAACCCTGGGTGGATCAGGTGCTGATCCAGGCGCTGGGCGTGCTGGCCGCCGTGGTGTTCACGGGCCTGGGCACCTTCATCCTGCTCAAGCTGGTCTCGCTGGTCATGCCGCTGCGCGTGCCCGCCAACCAGGAGATCGTGGGCATCGACGTCAGCGCCCACTCCGAGCAGGGCTACTCCGACTCCGAGACCGGCCTGGGCGCCCCGGTGTTCGTCGGCGGCGACTGAGCAGGGTCAAAAGGTCTGAAGGTCTAAAAGTCGAAAGGTCGAACAAAAAATGCCGACACCCTTTTAGACCTTGAGACGGTTCGACCGTTCGACTTCCCCCCGAACCTCCACGTCCACCTGCCACCGACTGCATCCCCGGTGGCAGGCTGTGCTGTATCTGCAGGACAACCGGGACTGCCCGACCACCATCTGTCCATCTGCATCCTGTACCCGTGCGGCTTGTCTCTCACTTTCTGGACAAATATCCGGTTTAGCCTTGACAATCCGTTAAGGTGCGGCCATGAAGATGATCACGGCGGTGATCCGGCCCGAACGGATTCAGCAGGTCAAGGAAGCGCTGTTCCAGGCGGGCATCAGCGGGATTACGCTCTCGCGGGTCTCCGGGCACGGCGGCGAACAGGTCGTGGTCGAGCACTACCGTGGCACCCGCGTGATGGTCGAATTCCACGACAAGGTCGAGATCCGCATGGCGGTCAGCGAGCCCTTCGTGCAGGCGGCCATCGACGCCGTCTTGCGGGGCGCGCGCACGGGTGAGGTCGGGGACGGCAAGATCTTCGTGCAGCCCCTGGAACGGGTCGTCCGCATCCGTACGGGCGAGCAGGACACGGCGGCCCTGACCCCCGTCACCGAGACCAAGCTCACCCCCGACGGCAGTCTGTGAGGCGGGGCTTGCCCCTCTTGCTGCTGCTGGGCTCGGTGGCCTCCGCCCAGAGCGGCGCGCCGACCTTCAACGGCGCCGACACCGCCTTCGTGCTGCTGTGCTCAGCCCTGGTGCTGCTGATGACCCCCGGCCTGGCGATGTTCTACGGCGGTCTGGTGCGCGCCGGCTCGGTGCTCAACACCATGATGATGAGCTTCGCGGCGCTGGGCGTGGCCTCGGTGGCCTGGGTGCTGGTGGGCTATTCCCTGGCCTTCGGGCCGGGCGGGAACGCCCTGGTCGGAGGCCTCTCGCGGCTGGGGCTGGAGCACATGGCCGGCACGCTGAGCGGCACCATCCCCACGCCGCTGTTCGCGGTGTTCCAGATCCTGTTCGCGGCCATCACCCTGGCGGTGATCAGCGGCAGCGTGGTCGAGCGGATGCGCTTCGGGGCCTTCGTGCTGTTCGGCGCGCTGTGGCTTCTGGTCGTGTACGCGCCGCTGGCCCACTGGGTCTGGAGCCCCGACGGCTGGCTGTACCGGCTGGGCCTGCTGGACTTCGCCGGCGGCACCGTGGTAGAGGTCGCCAGCGGGGTCAGCGGGCTGGTCGCGGCGCTGGTGATCGGGCCGCGCTTCGGCTATCAGCGCTTCGCCAGCATTCCGCATAGCGTGCCGCTGGTGCTGCTGGGCACCGGCCTGCTGTGGTTCGGCTGGCTGGGCTTCAACGCCGGCTCCGCGCTGGCCGCGGGCCAGACCGCCGCCTACGCCCTGCTGAACACCAACGCCGCCGCCGCCGCGGCCCTGCTGTGCTGGATGCTCTGGGACAGCACGCGGACGGGCAAACCCACCGCCGTGGGCGCCGCCACCGGGGCTGTGGTCGGGCTGGTCGCCATCACGCCGGCCTGCGGCTTCGTCACGCCGGTCGGGGCGCTGCTGATCGGGGTGGTCGCCAGCTCCGTGAGCTTCCTCATCGTCGCCAACAAGCGCCGCCTGCTGCCCGACGACGCCCTGGACGTCTTCGCCTGTCACGGCTCGGCGGGCGTGGTGGGCACGCTGCTGACCGGGGTGCTCGCCAGCCCGCTGATCAACCCGGCAGGGCGCGGATTGATCGCCGGGAACGGCGGGCAGCTGGGCATCCAGCTCGTCGGCATTCTGGCCGCCGCCGCGCTGGCGGGGCTGGGCACCTTCGCGCTACTCCGGCTGGTCGCGCTGGTCACGCCTCTTCGCATGACCCAGCGCCAGGAGACCCAGGGCATCGACCTCGCCGCCCACCAGGAGGAGGGGTATCAGGAGGCCGAGAGCCCGCTGGCCGCCCCGGTCTTCGTCGGCGGCGACTGAGAGAGCCCGGTGCGTCTCCGGGCTGCTCCCGCCCACTCGGCTCCGCGCGTCCCGCTGCCCCGCCCTGACCCCCAGGAGAGCGGCGGAGGGTCGGCGGCCGTCTGAGCGAGCTTCGCCTGTCTGCCCGCACGAAGCTCCAGCGGCTTCCGGAGGGTTCTCCGCGCCCGGCTCCCGCGGGGCCGGTCATCCGGAATCCGGGGCCCAGGGAGAAGGAAAGAGGACGGATTTCCGGGAATTGGAGGAACATCCGGCGCCTTCCCGGATGGTACGGAAATGGAGCGCAGTCCGTCTCAGTGGTGGGGATCGCCCGCCGAGGCCTTGGGCCCAGGCGTGCCGGCCAGACGCTGCGCGGTGACTGCCAGCACGGCGCTGGGGCGGCTCAGCACGGTGCCGGCGCGGCGGGTCACGTTCACCCGCTGGGAGATCAGGATCACCACCAGCAGGGTCGTGCCCACCAGCCCGATCAGGGCGCGGCGCTCGGGGATCAGCATGACCCCCAGCAGGGTGAAGTAGGCGATCATCAGCAGCAGGTAGGTGATCAGGCTGTTGCCGCGCTGGGCGCTGAGCAGCACGTCCACGTAGGTGGGGCCTTCCTCCTGGCGCTGCGGGAGAGTGTAGCTGGGCAGCCGGGCGTCGCGGTGGACATCGACCACCAGGGCGGTGATGTTGTCCGGGCCGCCCGCGTCGTTGGCGGCATTGACCAGCACCCGCGCGGTGGCCTCAGGATCGAGGGGCCGGGCCAGCATTTCCAGCATCTCCTGATCGCCGATCACCCCGCTCAGGCCGTCGCTGCACAGCAGCAGCCGGTCGCCGGCCCGCAGGGGCAGCCCGAACAGCTCCATCCGGACGCGTTCCTCGCCGCCCAGGGCGTTGCTGACCACGCTGCGCCACTGGTGGTCGCGGGCCTCGGCCTCGGTCATGTGGCCCAGCCGCACCTGTTCGGCCACCCAGGAATGGTCTTCGGTCAGGCGGAACAGTTCGTGGGCGCGCAGCAGGTAGGCGCGGGAATCGCCCACGTGCGCGATGGTCACGGCGCCGCGGTCGATCAGCGCGGCCAGCAGCGTGGTGCCCATGCCCACGTATTCACCGACCGCGTGGCGCAGCACGGTCACGTTCGCGGCCTGCACCGCCTCGGCCAGCCGGGTGGGCGGCGGGCTGCGGCCCTCCAGGTAGTGCTGGCTCAGGGCGTCCAGGGCCAGGTTCGCCGCCAGCTCGCCGGCCGCGTGGCCGCCCATGCCGTCTGCCACGGCATACAGACCGCCCTGCGGCAGATCGAGGGCCAGAGCTGCATCCTGGTTGACCCCCCCCTGCCGCTGACGACCCACATCCGTCAGGAGACCTGACGACATGGAAGGCGTCGCTTGGGCGCGCATGAGGTCAATATAAGTCAAGCTCTCTTACAGCTCTCCACATCATCTTCAAGCTGTCTGCCTCCCCACCTTCACCGTCGCTCCGGAAGGGCCCTGCGCCCGTACAGCGCCTCAAAGGCGCATACGCAGGCCGGATCGAAGAGGGTGCCTGCGTGGGCGCGCAGGTAGCTCAGGGCCTCGGCCTCGCTCCAGGCGGATTTGTAGGGGCGGTGCGTGAGCAGGGCGTCGAAGGTGTCCACCACCCGCACGATCCGGCCCGGCAGCGGAATATTCTCGCCGCTCAGCCCCGCCGGATAGCCGCTGGCATCCCAGCATTCGTGGTGGGTCAGGGCGATCTGGGCAGCCAGTTCCAGCAGCGGCCCGCCGCCCTCGGTGGCTCCGGGCTGGGTCAGCAGCCGGGCGCCCAGGGCCACGTGGGTTCGCATGACGCTCCACTCCTCCTCGGACAGTGGCCCCTCCTTGAGCAGGATGGAGTCTGGAATGGCGATCTTGCCGACATCGTGCAGGCGCGCCGCCAGTCCCAGTTCGGCGGACTGCACCGTGTCCAGTCCCAGCTCACGGCCCAGCGCCGCGGCGGCCTCGCCGACCCAGCGGGTGTGGGGGCCCAACGGGGCGTCGCGGAACTCGGCGGCCCCGGCCAGCAGGTCGATCACGGCCCGCTGGTTGCGGCGCACCTCGGCCGTGCGGGCCTGCACCAGCTGTTCCAGGGCGTCGCCGCGTTCGCGCTGCAGCCGCGCCTCCTGCCGGGTGGCGTCCAGGCCCACCCGGGCGTGGGCGGCCTGGCTGCGTTCATGCACCTGGGCCTGCCGCTGCTGGGCGTCCAGGGCGTGATAGGCGCGGTGGTGGGTCAGGGCCTGGGCGGACTGGCCCAGCGCCTCGTGGGCCTCACAGGCGGCGAGGTGCAGGGCGGCGCGCTCGGCCCGGTAGTCCGCTTGGTTGCCGGCCCCCTGGGGGCCGTATCCCGGCGCCTCCCCGGCGTCCTGTGGAAGCCGTGGCCCGGCGCCCAGGGCCGCCGCCGCAGCCAGCGCGGCGTCCAGCTCGCTCAGGGCCAGGGCGGGGTTTCCCAGCGCCAGGGTCGCGCGTGCCAGCTGGGGCACCACCCGCAGGGCCGCGCGCTGGGCGCCGCAGCCGCGCAGCAAGCCCAGGGCCCGCTCGGCCTGCGTGCGGGCCTCGGCGGCGTCGCCCAGCAGCAGACACGTGACCGACAGACAGGCGTGGGCCTCGCCGGCCAGGGTGTCCAGCGCCTCGTCCGGGTTCAGGGCGCGCTCGGTCGGCAATCGGCGCAGGGCCTCGGTCAGCCAGCCCCGCACCTCCTGCGGGCCGCCCGGTTCCTCCGGATCGGCGCGCAGCCCCAGCAGCTTGACCTGCGAGAGCCGCACCAGCGCCCGCGCCAGTCCCGCCTGGCCGGGCAGGGCGCGGCGCGCGGCCACGTAGACCTCCAGCGATTCCAGGGCACTGCGGGGGTGGCCGCGGGCCACCTGGAACTCGGCCAGATCCTCCAGCACGTCCAGTTCGGTGGCGTGGTCGGCGGCCTCGCGGGCCAGTCGCAGGGCCAGACTCAGGTACTCCTGGGCGTCGGTGTCGCAGGCCAGGTGGTGCTGGGCCCAGGCGGCCTGATGCCAGCAGCGCGCCTGCAGTGCCCGGTCGTCGGGGGGCAGGAAGGCCACCGCCTCCAGCAGCGCGCTCAGAGCCTCACGGGGCCGGGCCAGGTGGTTCAGCGCCCGGCCGCACTCCCACAGCGCCAGGGCCAGGTTGCGGTCGTCGCCGGTCTGCCGGGCCTCGATTTCCGCGTGTCGGGCAGCGTCCAGCACCTGCGGCCACCCTGGGGCCGCCGGCTGCGGGCAGCCACTCCCCGGTGGGCTGCTCGGGCGGGGGGCAGGCCGGCTGGTCATTGGGCTCTATCAGAGCGCAGTCCAGCCCCGATTGCGACCCTCCGACGGGTGCCCCCATCTCCCCCCGCCGCGCCGCCCGTTCCCGGAGCCCGGCGCTCAGGAACGTTCGGGGGTCAGCCTCTCTCCAGCCCGGACGGCGCCCGCTAGCCGGTTCTCCAGGGGGGGCAGCGGACACGTCCAGCCCTCGCCATAGGCGCAGTACGGGTGGTAGGCCAGGTTGAAATCCACCTGCACCTCCAGCCCGTTGGGGCCAGGGCTGAGCGGGGCGTCCAGGTAGCGCCCGGCCGCGTAGGTCTCGCTGCCGCTGGTGGCGTCCCGGAAGGGAATGAAGACCCGCTGCGGCCGCTCCTCGCCCAGGGGCGCGAAGACGCTGAGGGTCTGGGGGCCCTCCGGTAAGTCCAGGGTCACACTGCCGAAGCGGGTCATGGTGCGGGTGTCGCCGGTGTTGGTGTCCAGCGTGAACGCCGTTTGCGACTCCGGCCCGGCCTCCAGCTCGACCTGGAACACCCAGGTGGGATCGGGCGGGTAGTAGCTCAGCCCCCGGAACGTCTCGGGCGAGACCGGGCCCCTGCCGGCCGCGAAGTGCTCGTCCTTGCGGCGCCGGAACTCCTCGACCGCCTCGCCGTAGGCCACCTACCAGTCCACCTTCAGGCGCTGCCCGGCGTATTCCACGATGTCGCCGCGCCGCAGCTTGCGCCGGCGCCGGGTCTCGACCTCGCCGTTCAGGCGCACCTCACCGCCCTGCACGCGGAACTTCGCCTCGCCGCCGGTCTCGACCAGCCCGCGCAGCTTGAGGAAGTCCTGCAGATCGATGGTGGTGTCGTCGGATGGAGGGGTCATGGCAGGAGTGTACGGGGCGAGTGCGCCGGGCCGGGCCCCCTCACGGGTTGGGCGGAGTGGGCGGCGTCGGCCCGGGTGGGGTGGGGGCCGGCGACGGCGTCACCGGGGGGGCGGCAGGAGCTGGCGCGGCCGGGGTCGGCGCGGCAGGTGACGGCGCGGCAGGTGACGGCGCGGTCGGAGCCGGAGCGGCTGGGGCCGGGGCTGCCGGCGCGGGCGTGGTCACCGGCTCGCTGGGCCGATACTGGGCGCTGAACAGCCTCAGATCGGCGTCGTCCACCTTCTGATCCTGGTTCAGGTCGCCGGCCAGGGCGCCGGGCTTGCCGTAGTTGCCCATCAGGATCGCCAGGTCGGCCAGCGTGATCTTGCCGTCGCCGTTCAGGTCGGCGCCGCCCAGGCGGGTGCGGGCGGCCTCGGCCGTCCAGGCGCTCAGCCCCAGCTCACGCGCCAGCTCGGCCCGCACCGCTTCCGCCAGCGGCAACGGCCCCTGCGGGTTGAACTCGATCCGGCGTTCGGCGCCCACCGTGACCACCCGCGCCGCGACGTCCGGGCTGAAGGGGGCGTTGCTCGCGCCGCTGCCGCCCAGCAGCAGCAGGGGGCCGCTGCGGGTGTCCAGCGTGACCGGCACGTCCCTGGTGCTCAGCGCGGCCACCGCGTCCTGCACGACTTTGGTCAGGGCCGCGCCCTGGGGGCGCAGCTTGATGGTCGCGGCGTCTGCCAGCGAGAGCGTGGCGCTCGCCAGCAGCGTGCCCACCAGCAGGCCACTGCGGATCAGGGTGCGTTTCATCTGGCCTCCCGGGCGGCGCGGATCGCGTCCCGCAGCTTGGCGGGGTCGGTGATATCGGCCCCGGCGGCGGTCTTGGCCTTCACGGCGCCGTTCGTGACCGGGTAGAGCCCCTGGTTGAAGCCCACCAGCGGGCTGTCGAGCCGCCGGGCATACAGCAGCGCGATCACGTCCTGGCCGGTCGTCAGGGCGGGCAGGTCGGCCAGCCCCTGCAGGAAGAACAGGGCGGGACGGCCCCCCGACTGCGGGAGGCTGGCCGCGTCTCCGACCAGCGTTTCCGTGATGGTCAGCGGGTAGACCTGATAGCTCACCCCGCCCTCGGTGACGTTCGTGACCGCGCCCAGGGTGGCGCGCACGATCACGTCCGCCTTCCTGGCCTGCTGTTCCAGGGTCAGGGGCGGGGCGGTGGTCGCCTGAGCTGCGGGCGCCAGCGCCAGGGGGAGCAGCGCAGCCAGCGTCAGGGCACGCAGCCGGGCGTTCATGGCGCACCTCCCGGCCCGGGTGGCGTGCTGCTGGGCGGGTTGGGGGGCTCACCCTCGGTGGGGGGCGCTGTGGCTGGGGCCGTGGCCGGTGCTGCGGGAGCGGGCGCGGTGGCCGGCGCCGTGTTGGTGGGCGCTGGGGCAGCCGGCGTGGCAGGGGCCGCCGGCGCGGTCGGGGCCGTCGGGGTGGACACGGCGGGCGGCGGAGCGCCCACGACCCTGCCCTCGGCGTCACGCGCCTCGAAGGTCAACTTGGCGGCCGTCAGCGTGGCGGCCTTGCTGGGCTTCACGCTGATCAGGGCGATGCGCGATCCGCTGCGGGGCACCGTCTTGAAGCCCACGTCGAGCAGCACCATGCGGCCTTCCTGGCGCCAGAACAGCAGCCCGCCCTGTTCGGCGCTCTGGATACGGGTCACCTTGACGTTCTCCGGCAGTTCCCAGCTCAGGTGGGCGGCGCGCGCACCCCGCGGGGCCGTGATGGTCAGCGGGATGCGGGTCTCGCCGCGGATCTCGCCGGTCGGCAGGGTCGGCGTGAGGGCCAGGGGGGGCAACTCCTGCACGTTCACGGTGTACTCGTTGGTCTTGGTGCTCAGGGTGGAGTCCGTGACCTCCAGCGTGAACTTGTAGGTGCCGGTCTTGGTGGGCTTCCCGCTCAGCTGCCGGGCCGATCCGTTCAGGCTCAGGCCGGGGGGCAGGGTTCCGCCGGTCACCCTCAGGGTGTAGGGACCCACACCGCCGGCCACGGGCAAGGTGGCCGTGTAAGTCTCGTTCACGTACATGGGGGGCAGGCCGGTGGGCGAGTCGGCGAAGTACAGCACGTCCTTGCCGGTGCTCGCCGAGGTGCCCGTGACCTGCTGGCCACAGGCCGCCAGGGACACGCCCAGCAGCAGGGCCAGCGCCGCGCGTCCCAGAGGACGGCCCGACAGGTGCAAGAGAGGCGGGGATGACATACCCGGCAGTGTACGCGGAAGGTCAGGAGAGTCCGGTGAGGGAGGGATGATTAGTCGGAGCGGAGGGGGGTGGATGCCGGGATTCGGTGGAGAGGCGGGCTGGAGTGGGTGGGCGCCGGCGGCGGGCGGCCCGGCCCCCAGCCCCTCCGACCCCCAGCCCCTCTCGGCGCGGCTCATCCGAGGCCCCCAGGGAGCAGAGGAGTGCAGGATTTTGACTGGCGCGGCGGATCTGGGGTAGACGCCGACGTGTCCGGCCAGGGCGCCACCGTCTGCTTCGCGGCTCCACGAGTACCGTGACGTGGTAGGCCCGCGCGCTTCGCGGTCGGGAGCAGTCGGCGGTGAGTCGAGGGATGGAACGCCTCTTCCGGCGTATCAACTTTTCCAGGGGGCTCGAGCCCTGGCAGGTATCGGAAGCTCAGGAGGTGGCCAGGGCCCTCCCCGAGTGCCTCTATCCGCGTGGGGTCTGAGCGGGCCGCCACGCTGGACGACTCCACCGGGCGATCCCTGTGCGGCCTGGAGCATTCATCCCTGGAAGGCTGCTTTACACTCGCCCCATGACCTCCACCGCACCCGCCCTGCCCCGCGTGGGCGAATCGCTGGGCCGCTACACCGTCGAGCGCGTCGAGGCCCTGCCCGAGATGCAGGGCACGCTGATCCTGCTGAGCCACGACCTGGGCACGCGCCACGCGCACGTGATCCGTGACGACGACAACTCCGCCTTCGGGGTGACCTTCCCGACCGTGCCGCGCGACTCGACCGGCGTGGCGCACATCCTGGAGCACATCGTCCTGATGGGCAGCCAGAAGTATCCGGTGGCCGACCCCTTCTTCGCCATGCTGCCCCGGTCACTGAACACCTTCATGAACGCCATGACCAGCAACGACTGGACGACCTACCCCTTCTCGACCCGCAACGAGCAGGACTTCTTCAACCTGCTCTCGGTCTATCTGGACGCCACCTTCTTCCCGCTGATGCGCTACGAGTCGTTCCGGCAGGACGGCCACCGCTTCGAATTCGCCACCCCGGACGACCCCAAGAGCGACCTGAAGCTGCAGGGCGTGGTCTACAACGAGATGAAGGGGGCGATGGCCGCGCCCGGCGCCGTGATGTGGCGGGCCTTCGGCAAGGCGCTGTACCCGGATCTGACCTACGCCAACAACTCCGGCGGGGCGCCCTCGGACATCCCAGGGCTGAGCTACGAGCAGCTGCGGGCCTTCCACGCGGCGCACTACCACCCCAGCAACGCCTTTTTCTACACCTACGGCAAGCTGCCGCTCGCGCGCATCCTGGACGAGATCGAGGCGCACGTCATGAGCCGCTTCTCTCCGCAGGTGCTGGACGTCTCCATTCCCGATCAGCCGGCCTTCCCCGAGCCCCGGCGCGAGACCGTCACCTACCCGGGCTCCGACACCGAGCGCGGCGCCCAGGTGAGCGTGGCCTGGAAGCTGGGCCACACCAGCAACGCCGACGCGGGATTGCGCTGGAGCGTGCTGAGCGACGTGCTGCTGGGCAATCCGGCCGCGCCCCTGACGAGACCGCTGATCGAGTCCGGGCTGGGCGCGGGCCTGGCCGACCTCAGCGGCTACCGGGATTCGTTCCGCGAGGGCGCCTTCGCGGCGGGGCTCAAGGGCCTGCCCGCCGGCAAGGCGGACGAGGTCGAGGCGATGGTGCTCGAGACCCTGCGCGGTATCGCTGAGCAGGGCATCGACCCGGAACTCATCCAGAGCAGCCTGCACCAGTTCGAGATCGGGCAGAAGGAGGTCAGCAACTCGGGCTACCCCTACGCCCTGCAGGTCATGTTCCGGCTGCTGGGGCCATGGCTCTACGGCGGCGATCCCCTGACCGGGCTGCGGCTGGACGCCGAGCTGGAGAAGCTGCGCGCCGATCTGGCGGCCGGGCCGGTCTTCGAGCCGATGATCGAGCGCGAGCTGCTGGCCAACCCCCACCGCGTCACGCTGGAACTCGCCCCCGATCCCGGGCTGGCCGAGCGCGCCGAGGCCGACGAGCAGGCCCTGGTAGAGCGCCTGAGCGCCGACTTCACCGACGACGACCGCGCCCGGATCGTGGCCGAGAGCCTGCGCCTCAAGGAGCTGCAGGGGCAGGAGAGCGACCCAGACGTGCTGCCCACGCTGGCGCTGTCCGACGTGCCGCCCCGTGTGGCGCGCGTGGAGTACGGCACCGAGCACCCTGGGCGCGCCACGGTCGCCCGGGTGCCCCAGCCCACCGGCGGCCTGACCTATCTGGACGTGCAGATCCGCCTGCCCGAGGTGCCCGCCGACCTGCTGGGCACCCTGCCGCTCTACGCCTTCGCGGTCACCCGCAGCGGCGCGGCGGGGCTGGACTACGCGGCGCTGGCCCGCCGCATCGAGGCCGTGACCGGCGGCATCAGCGCCTCGGTGGGCGTGGGCACCCGTCCGGACGACCTCGCGGCCCTGCGGCTGAGCCTGACCTTCTCCGGCAAGGCGCTGGCCCGCAACGCCCCCGCGCTGGTGGAGGTGCTGCGGAGCGTGATCCAGACGCCGGAATTCACCCGTGACCGGCTGGAGCAGCTGCTCAAGCAGCGTCTGGCAGGCCTGAAGGCCAGCGTGCTGCAGAGCGGCAACGCCTACGCCGAGCGGCTGGCCGCCGCGCAGGTCAGCCCGGCCGGGCTCATCACCGAGCAGTTCAGCGGCCTGAGCGCGCTGGCGGCCCTCAGAGAGATCGTCGAGGGCGGCGGGCTGGACGATCTGCTCGCGCGCCTGGAGCGGGTGCGTCAGCTCGTGCTGGCCGGCACGCCGGTGCTGTGCCTGACCGCCACCCCGGACGACCTGGGCCTCGACCTGCAGCCGGTCACCGCCGCCTTCCAGGGCGACGCGCCGGTCGGGCGCCCGCACCCGGAACTGGCCGCGAAGCGCCCGCAGGCGCGCACCACCGATTCCCCCGTGGCCTACAACGCGGTCGCCTTCAGAACCGTGCCCTACACGCACCCCGACAGCCCGGCGCTGCTGGTGCTCTCGCGGCTGCTGAGGAGCAACTACCTGCTCAAGGAGATCCGCGAGAAGGGCGGGGCCTACGGGGGCGGCGCCAGTTTCGACACCCGCGAGGGCGTCTTTTCCATGAGTTCCTACCGCGACCCGAACGTCCGCCGCACCTTCGAGGTCTTCCGGGACGCCCGCGCCTTCCTGGACACCGATCTGGGCGAACGCGAGCTGACCGAGGCGATCCTGTCGTCCAGCAAGATCCTCGATCCGCTGACCAGCCCCGATACGGCGGGCCGCCTGCGCTTCTTCGGCGATCAGGCCGGATACACGCCCGAGGTGCAGGAGGCGTACAAGGCCCGCCTGCTCGCCGTCACGCTGGACGACCTGCGCCGGGTCATGGACACCTGGCTGAGTGCCGGGAACGCGGCCTACGGGCTGGTCGCCGGACAGAACCCCAACGACGAGGTGCGGGATCTGGGCCTGGAGTTCGACGTCCAGGCGATCTGACCCGCACGAGATGAGGAGGCGGGCCGCTCAAGGTGGCCCGCCTCCTTCCTCACGCTTCAGGTCAGCTCCAGTTCCACACCGTCGGCTCGTACTCGAAGGAACCGGCCGCCAGCCGCCGCAGGTGTCCGATCGCCTGGAAGGGGAAGTGGTAGCCCGTGACCCACAGCTTCTCGTCCACGATCCGCGAGAAGACGGTCTGGCGCGTCTGGGCGGCCTGCGCGCCGTCGGTGTCGAAGCCCACATAGGCGCCCTGGTGCTTGAGGGAGAGCAGGAAGTGCCCTCCAGCGTCGCCCAGCACCATGATGCCCTGGCCGCCGCTCTGGGCCAGGACGCTCTGGTGGTTCAGCGTGTGCCCCGGCGTGGCGACGCTGGTCAGACCTGCGGTGATCTCGGCACCCGGCTGGATCAGCGTGAACTTGTCCTTCTGCGCGATCAGGTTGTTTTTCACCGCGTCGTTGGGGGTCGCCTGGGTCGTCCAGAACTGGAACTCGGCGGCGCCCATGACGTGCCGCGCGTTCGCGAAGGTGAGCTGACCGTTCGTGGTGATCCCGCCGATATGATCCCCGTGTCCGTGGGTGATGAAGACCGTCTCGATGCTGGCCGGATCGACTCCGGCCCGACGCAGGTTGGCGACCAGCTGTCCGTTCGCGCCGCCGCGTCCGGTGTCCAGAAGCGTGCGCTTGCCGCCGATCTCGATCAGCACCGGGTTGAAGTGGTTCACCGTGTTCGCGGCCGGCACGCTGTATTCCGCCAGCGTGGCGGTAAATTCCGCCTGCCGATCCGGATTGGCGCCCCAGGTGGGCAGCAGCGCGGCCAGCGGGGCCGTGCCGTCGCTGACGACCGTGACCGTCATGTCGCCGATCTTCTGCCGGTAGAAGCCGTTCCCGTTCATGGGCCCAGTATCGGCCGGATTGGCTGGCGTTGCGGGCGCGGCGGGTGTCGCCTGCCCCCGGGCCAGCGGCGCGGCGGCGGTCACCGCTCCCACTGCGCCGAGCAGCCTCAGGGCGTCCCGTCGGCCGAACGAGGGGGAGACCTGAGCACCTGTGTCCTTGCGATCACTCATACCGTACCTCCTGGATTTTTAAATCACTCCATATTGAATGATTTCCAGGATCGTCTGGGATGCGATCTCTCAGTTTGACCTTCACCCTGACTTCATTCAAGTCACCTTGATGAGGTCGCCCAGGGAAGACCGATAAACAACGACCCCCGCGCGGGGCGGGGGTCTGTGTCTGGCTCGGCAGGCTGGGGTCGAACCAGCGACCATTCGATTAACAGTCGAACGCTCTGCCACTGAGCTACTGCCGAATACTGTGCGCTGAAGCGCTGTGGCGCACCGTTTCCAGTGCAGGAGGGATAGTAGCACGGGTGCCGGATGCGCGCAAGGGTAGGCCGCCGCGCGGTTTCCCAGGGTTCCGTGGGGGCTCCATGAAGGCGGCTTAAGGCGCTTAGCGTTCCTTTTATGCGTGTGGGCGCAGGATAGCCGGATGCGAGAGAGAAATTTCAGGCGCCCGTGGCCCTCGGGTGGGACACCATGAGCCGCACCATCCAGCAGGTCGTACCGGTGACCTTCCGCTACCCCGTCCACTTCTGCGAGGGGCTGTTCGACCCGGCTCAGCCCCTGCTGCGGGGCACGCTGGCTGCGGGCGGGGGAGAGCGCGCCAAAGTGCTGTGCGTGGTGGACGATGGAGTGCTCGCAGCGTTCCCGGAGTTGGCGGCACAGATCAGCGCCTACTTCGCCGCACACGACGACGCCCTGTGGCTGGTGGCCCCGCCCCTGAGCGTGCCCGGTGGAGAACAGGTCAAGCGCGATCCGGGCATGGTCGAGCGTGTGCACGAGGCGATCCACGCCCACGGCATCGACCGCCACGCCTACGTGCTCGCCATTGGCGGCGGCGCCGTGCTGGACATGGTGGGCTACGCGGCCGCCACCGCGCACCGGGGCGTGCGGCTCATTCGCGTGCCGACCACCGTGCTCTCTCAGAACGACTCGGCGGTGGGGGTCAAGAACAGTGTGAACGCCTTCGGCAAGAAGAACTGGCTGGGCACCTTCGCCCCGCCGTATGCGGTGCTGAACGACCGGAATTTCCTGACCACCCTGGACGACCGCGACTGGCGGGGCGGGCTGAGCGAGGCCCTGAAGGTGGCGCTCCTCAAGGACGCCGTGTTTTTCGACTGGCTGGAGGCGAACGCGGCCGCGCTGCGGGCCCGTGACCTGAACGCCATGGATCACGCCGTCTACCGCTGCGCCGAGCTGCACCTGGCGCACATCGCCAGCAGCGGCGACCCCTTCGAGCAGGGCTCCTCGCGCCCGCTGGACTTCGGGCACTGGGCGGCGCACAAGCTCGAGAGCCTGTCGGGCTACGAGCTGCGGCACGGCGAGGCGGTGGGCGTGGGCATCGCGCTGGACTGCACCTACGCGGCGCTGAGGGGGATGCTGCCCGAGGCCGACTGGCGCCGCGTCCTGGGCACGTTGCTCGGGCTGCGGCTACCCGTCTGGGTGCCCGACCTGGGCACGGCGCGGCAGGACGACCGCGACCCCCGCTCGGTGCTGACCGGCCTGAACGAATTCCGCGAGCATCTGGGCGGCCGCCTGACCATCCCGCTGCTGCTGGGGATCGGGCAGGCGACGGAAGTCCACGAGATGGATCACGACACCCTGCGCCGCAGCATCGGCATTCTGGCCGACATCCACACACGCAATCTCACGATCCGCAATCTCACGACCAGGGAGGACGCCGCATGGCTGCCCACGCTGACACCTGTCTCCTGACCCAGACGCAACTCCTCGACCTCTCGTTCATGGAGCACCGGGCGCACCTGCTCGCCATCGCGGCCTTTCTCGACCGCCTGGAGCGGGCGCAGGGGGCCGCCGGCGCCCCGCAGGACTTCCGCCTGGAGGCGCTGCGAAGCGCCCTGCACGAGCTGACCTCGCCCGAACCGGGCCGGGTCGTGCGCGCCCAGATGCGGCTGAGCGACCAGAACCTGGAACTGCTCGACCTGCGCGACTCGCAGAGTGCCTTCGGGGCCTCGCGCCGCCCACACGAACAGCAGGAAGCGGAACAGTGAACTACATCGACATGCACGCGCATATGGTCTCGCGCACCACCGACGACTACCACGCGATGGCGCTCAGCGGTTGCCTGGCGGTCACCGAGCCGGCCTTCTGGTCGGGCCGCGACCGGCTGGGCTCCGAGGCCTTCGCGGACTACTTCGACCACCTGACCACCTTCGAGCCCGCCCGCGCCCGCGAGTACGGCATCGCGCACTACGCCTGGCTGTGCCTGAACCCCAAGGAAGGCGAAGACCGCGAGCTGACCCGGCAGGTCTTGAGGATCATCCCCGAGTTCCTGAGCCGCCCGACCGTGCTGGGCATCGGCGAGATCGGCCTGAACCGCGTGACGCGCAACGAACTGGCGACCTTCCTCGACCACGTGGAACTGGCGCTGGAGCACCAGCAGCTCATTCACATCCACACGCCGCACCTGGAGGACAAGTACAAGGGCACCCGCGTGATGGTCGACGCCCTGGCCGCCGACGGCCGCATCGAGCCCGGCCGCGTGATGATCGACCACGCCGAGGAACACACCGTCCAGATGATCCTCGACCACGGCTTCTGGACGGGCCTGACGCTGTACCCCAAGACCAAGGCCTCGCCCGCCCGCGCCATCGACATGATCGAGATGTACGGCTCCGAGCGGCTGATCGTGGCCTCGGCCTGCGACTGGGGCCCCAGCCAGCCCCTCGCCATCCCGGAGTTCATCTTCGAGGCCCGGCGGCGCGGCCACACGGAAGCGACCATCCGCAAGATCGTGCTGGAGAACCCGCAGCGCTTTCTGGGTCAGTCGCCGAAGTTCGTCCCGCCGACCCGCGAGCCGCGTCTGGCGCAGGTGTAGCGTGCAGATCCACGGCGCCCACCTGACGTACTGCACGAACATCCACCCCTCGACCGGAATGGCCGAGGTGCGGCAGAGCCTGGAGACGTATGCCGCCGAGTTGAAAGCCCGCCTCTCGCCGGACGCGCCCTTCGGGGTGGGCCTGCGCCTGTCCGGGGCCGAGAGCGTGGAGGTGCTGGAGGGAACCGCCCTGGCCGACCTCCGCGCCTTTCTGGACGAGCGCGGCCTGTACGTGTTCACCCTGAACGGCTTTCCCTACGGCCCCTTCCACGGGCAGGCGGTCAAGGCCCAGGTGCACGCCCCCGACTGGCTCCACGAGGAGCGGGTGGCCTATACCGGGCGACTGATCGACATCCTGGCCGCGCTGCTGCCCGACGGCCAGGAGGGCAGCATCAGCACCAGCCCGCTGTCGTACGGCGCCTGGGTGGACGCGGCCGACCCGACCGTTTGGACTCAGCTCACCGGGAACGTGGTGCAGGTCGTGGAGAGGCTGGTGCGGCTGCGCCAGGAACGCGGCGTGTTCATCCACCTCGACATGGAGCCCGAGCCCGACGGCCTGCTCCAGCGCAGCGACGACCTGGCCCGCTTCTTCCGGGATCATCTGATGACGTATGGGGCGGAGACCCTAGCGGTCAGCCTCGGCGTGAGCGTGGACACTGCTCGTGAGCATCTGCGCGACCACTTCCAGGTCTGCTTCGACGTCTGCCACGTCGCGGTGATGTATGAGGAACCCGCCGAGGCCATCGAGCTGTACCGGGCCGCCGGACTGCGGATCGGCAAGATCCAGCTCAGCTCCGCGCTGCGCCTGGCCTTGCCGGACGATGGGGCGGGCCGGGAGCAGATCGCCCAGGCCCTCGCCCCCTACGCCGAGGGCACCTATCTGCATCAGGTCATCGCTCGCACGCGCGGTGGGACGCTACTCCAGTACCCCGACCTGCCCCCCGCGCTCGTCGATATTCACCACCCCGACGTGACCGAGTGGCGCGTGCATTTCCACGTGCCGGTCTTTCTGGAGCAGGCGGGCGCCTTCGGTTCCACGCAGGCCGCCATCCGCGCCACCCTGGAGGCGCTGCGCCCCGAGCTGGCGGGCCGGCATCTGGAGGTCGAGACCTACACCTGGGACGTCCTGCCGCCCGAGCTGAAACGGCCGCTGCTGGACTCCATCGAGCGCGAGCTGAGGTGGGTGCGGGATGTCCTCTAGCGCCGTGCGGACGTCCGCTCCCCGCTGGCGGGGGCACCTCTCGCTGGCCCGCATCTCCAACTCCCCCACAGTGCTGACCAACGTGCTGGCGGGCGCCGCCCTGGTCGGTGGCGGCGGCCTCCGGATGGGGCTGGTCGCCGTGGCGATGGTGCTGTTCTACACCGCCGGCATGTATCTGAACGACCTGCTCGACCTGAACCTCGACCGCCGCGAGCGCCCCGAACGCCCGCTGCCCTCGGGCCTGATCCCGGTGAACGAGGCCTGGGTGGTCACGGCGGCGCTGTTCGGCGTGGGCGGCGTGCTGCTGGCCCTGGCCGGGGGCGGCGCCTTTATCAGCGGCCTCGTGCTGGCCGCACTGATCGTCCTGTACGACGCCTGGCACAAGACCAACCCGCTGAGCCCGGTCATCATGGCCGCCACCCGCGCGCTGGTCTATGTCACGGCGGCGCTGACTTTCACATCTGCGCCCGGTTCAGCCCTGACCGTCTGGGCGGGGCTGCTGGCCGCCTACATCATCGGCCTGACCTACCTCGCCAAGACCGAAAACCGCCCCGGCATGGCCCGCTACTGGCCGGTCGCCCTGATGGCGGCGCCGGTCGTGTACGCGCTGGTGGGCGCCTTTTCCTGGCCGGTTGGCCTGATCGCCCTGGGGCTGGCCGCCTGGATCGCCCGCTGTCTGAGCTTCGTGTACGGCAAACAGCGCAACGTCGGCGCCGCCATCGGACGCCTGATCGCCGGCGTGTGTCTGCTGGACGCCGTGGTGCTCGCCTCCGTGGGTGCCTGGGCCTGGCTGCCCGTGGCCCTCGCCGCCTTCCTGCTGACCCTGTGGTGGCAGCGGCACATCAAAGGAACCTGACATGACCCATCCTTCTCTCTCCACCCATCCCGAACCCCGCCGCCTCGCCGTGCTGAACATCGTCGGCCTGACGCCCGCCCTGCTGCCGCACCTGCCGAGGCTGCAGGCCTTCGCCACGCGCGGACAGGTCTCGCCCGTGGAAGCCATGCTGCCCGCCGTGACCTGCTCGGTGCAGGCCACCTACCTGACCGGCCGGTGGCCCAGCGAGCACGGCGTCGTGGGCAACGGCTGGTACTTCCGCGACGAGTGCGAGATCAAATTCTGGCGCCAGTCGAACCACCTCATCCAGAGCCCCAAGCTGTGGGACGCGCTGCGGGCGCACGATCCCAGCTTTACCGTGGCGAACATCTGCTGGTGGTACGCGATGTATTCCAGCGCCGATTACACCGTCACCCCGCGCCCGATGTACCCCGCCGACGGCCGCAAGCTGCCCGACTGCTACACCCAGCCCTACGAGCTGCGCGACGAACTGCAGCAGAAGCTGGGCACCTTCCCGCTGTTCAGCTACTGGGGCCCGAACGCCAACATCACGTCCAGCGCCTGGATCGCCAGGGCCGCGCAGCACATCGACGAGACGTACGCGCCGACCCTGAATCTGGTCTACCTGCCGCACCTGGACTACGGCCTGCAGCAGCACGGCCCCAACCCGGAGGCGCTGGCGACCGAGCTGGCCGACATCGACCGCGTGGCGGGCGACCTGATCGACCACTACGAGCGGCGGGGCGTGCAGGTCATGGTGGTGTCCGAATACGGCATCGAGCGCGCGTGGCGGCCCGTCCACATCAACCGCGCCCTGCGCGAGGCGGGCCTGATCGCCGTGCGCGACGAACTGGGCCGCGAACAGCTGGACGCTGGCGTGAGCGCCGCCTTCGCCGTGGCCGACCATCAGGTCGCGCACGTGTACGTGAACGACCCCGCCCGCCGCGACGAGGTGCGCGCCCTGCTGGAAGCCCTGCCCGGCGTGGCCGAGGTGCTGGACGAGGAGGGCAAACGCCGCCACCACCTGGGGCACGAGCGCGCCGGAGACTTCGTGGTCGTGGCCGAGGCCGGCGCGTGGTTCACCTACTACTACTGGCTCGACGACGCCCGCGCCCCCGACTACGCCCGCACCGTGGACATCCACCGCAAGCCCGGCTACGACCCGGTGGAGCTGTTCCTCGACCCGCACAGCCCCGCCAAGCTCAAGGCGGGCGTGGCCCTGCTGAAGAAGAAGCTGGGCTTCCGCTACCTGCTGGACGTGATCGGCTTCGACGCCACGCTGGTGCGCGGCTCGCACGGCCGGGTCACGGGGACGCCTGCCGCCGGCCCGCTGCTGATCACGAACCGCCCCGAGCTGCTGCCCCAGCGCCCGCTGGTCGCCACCGATGTGTACGGCGTGATCCTGGCGCACCTGGGGGTGGGGGAGAGGGAAGTGGTAGCGGCGGGGTGACGGTTGAGCTGTGGGTGAACCCCTCTGCTTCGCAGCTCTGCGAGTCCGCCCCTCCGGGGCACCTCCCCTCAAGGGGAGGCAAGGTGTTTACTTGGCTCCCCCCCAGGGGAGCTGGCACCGAAGGTGACTGAGGGGTTAGCCCGCAGCGTCACCGCTCCTCACGCCTGCGCCCCTCCCGGCATGATCGTCCCCGGCGTCACGCCCAGGCGACGCAGGGCCTCGGCCCACTGCTGCTCCGGGGGCACGTCCCACAGCAGATCGGGGGTGTCCTGCTCGACCCAGACCCAGGCGCCCTCGCGGGCCTCGTCGGCCAGCTGGCCCGCGGCCCAGCCCGCGTAGCCGAGAACCAGCATGTATCGCTGGCCGCTGCTCATCACGGCGCGCAGCACCTCCAGCGAACTGCTCACGTTCAAGCCGTCCACCAGATGCACCTCGCCGTCCAGGCCGGTGGGCTCGCGGTACAGGCACCAGCCCAGCGTGGGGTCGACCGGGCCGCCCAGCCAGCCGGGCTGATCCTGGCCCTCGGCCTCGGCCATCAGCTCCGAGACGGTCTGGGGCAGGGGCGCGTTCACGATCAGGCCCATGGCGCCGCGCGTGTCGTGTTCCAGCAGCAGGATCACGGTGCCGCCGAAGACCCCGCCCTGCAGGTGGGGACTGGCGACGAGAAAGGTCAGCGGCCCGCTCATGGCGTACAGGATAGCGGCCTGGTGGGCGTACAACGAAAACCCCCACCACAGGGGCGGGGGTTCAGGAACGATTGGGTTTACGCGCTGGCGCTGCGGCGGGCCGCGCGGCGCTTGGGCGTGGGGGGCGGGGTGACCAGCGCCGAGCCGTCACGCGGGGTTTCCAGGGCCTTCAGGCCGCCGACCAGGGCCACGTCCAGCACCTCGTCCACGGTCTCGCAGGGGTGGAAGCGCATCGAGGAGCGCAGGTGCAGCGGGATGTCGCGCAGGTCGGCCTCGTTGGCCTTGGGCATGATGATGTGCTTGATGCCCGCGCGCCGGGCGCCCAGCACCTTCTCCTTCAGGCCGCCGATGGGCAGGTAGCGGCCCGTGAGGGTCATCTCGCCGGTCATGGCGACGTCGTGGCGGGCGGGAATCCCGGCCAGGGCGGAGATCAGGCTGGTCGCCATGGCGCCGCCCGCGCTGGGGCCTTCCTTGGGAATCGCGCCGGCCGGCACGTGGACGTGGATTTCAGAGTCGTCCAGGCGCGACTTGTCGATGTGGAAGCGCTCGGCGTTGCTCTTGGCGTAGGTCAGGGCGGCGCGGGCCGACTCCTTCATCACGTCGCCGAGCTGTCCGGTCAGCACCAGCCCCTTGCCGGGCATGATCGAGGTCTCCACGAACAGGATGTCCCCGCCGACCGGCGTGTAGAACATGCCGGTGGACACGCCCACCATGTCTTCCTTGTTCTCGGTCTCGGGGTTGTGGCGCGACTGGCCCAGGTAGCGCTCCAGTTCCTTGTCGGTGATCTTGACGCGCTTGACCTCGCCCGTGGCGATGCGGCGGGCGACCTTGCGGGCCACCGTGCCGATCTCGCGCTCCAGGTTGCGGACGCCGGCCTCGCGGGTGTAGTGCGAGATCAGCTTTTCCAGCGCGGCGTCGGTGAACGCGATCTGGTTGGCTTTCAGGCCGTTGGCGGTGAGCTGCCGGGGCAGCAGGTAGCGCTTGGCGATCTCCAGCTTCTCCTGCTCGATGTAGGAGTTGAACTCGATGACTTCCATGCGGTCCATCAGCGCGGCCGGAATCTGCTCGGGGTAGTTCGCGGTGGCGATGAACATGACTTCGCTGAGGTCGAAGGGCACGCCCAGGTAATGGTCGGTGAAGTGCTGGTTCTGCGCGGGGTCGAGCACTTCCAGCAGCGCCGCACTGGGGTCGCCCTGGTAGGAGCTGCCCAGCTTGTCCACCTCGTCGAGCAGGATCACGGGGTTCTTGGTGCCCGCGCTGCGGATGCCCTGAAGGAGCCGGCCCGGCATGGCGCCGATGTAGGTGCGGCGGTGGCCACGGATATCCGACTCGTCGCGGGCGCCGCCCAGCGCGATCCGCACGTACTTGCGGCCCAGCGCCTTGGCGATGCTCTGCGCGATGGAGGTCTTGCCCACGCCGGGAGGGCCGGTGAACACCAGGATCGGGCCCTTGTTCACTTCCTCGGCACTCAGCTCGCCGCGCTCGGCGCGTTCCTTGCGCAGTCGGCGCACGGCCAGGAACTCCAGCACGCGGTCTTTCACCTTGTCCAGCCCGTAGTGGTCGTCGTCGAGCACCTGCGCGGCGTCCTCGACCTCCAGCCGGTCTTCGGAACGCACGTTCCAGGGCAGCTCGGTGATCCAGGTCAGGTAGGTGCGGATGACCGAGGCCTCGGCGGCATCGGGGTGCATCCGCGAGAGGCGGTTCAGCTCGCGGTCGACCTCCTTCTTGATCTCCGGCTTCAGGCCCAGCGCCTCGATCTTGCTGCGGAAGGCCTCGGCCTCGTCGGCCTCCTCGCCGTCCTCGCCGCCCTGCAGCTCCTTCTGGATGACCTTCATCTGCTCGCGCAGGTAGTATTCGCGCTGGTTCTTGTCGATCTCTTCCTTCACCTGGGCGCGGATCTTGGCCTGCACGGCCTGGACTTCCTGTTCGGTGTCCAGCAGCGTCAGCAGCTTGCGGATACGGGCCGTTACGTTGGCGGCTTCCAGCAGCGCCTGCTTGTCTTCCAGCTTGAAGTCCAGGTTGAAGGCGATGTGGTCAGCCATCTCGCCCACGTCGTCCTTGCCGTTGATGGTCTGCACGCTCTCGGCGTTCAGCTTGCCGCCCGCCACGATGACCTCGAATTTCTCTTTCAGTTCGCGGGTCAGGGCCTGCAGCTCCACGGTCTTGTCGCCCCCCGCTTCCAGGGGCGCGATATCGGCGCGCAGGAACTCGTCGCGGGTGTAGCCGGTGGCCTTCACGCGCGCCACGGCGCTGACCAGCATCTGCACCGTGCCGTCAGGGTTCTTGCGGACGCGCAGCACGTTACAGGCGGTGCCCACGTCGTAGAGGTCGCTGCCCTTGGGGTCGTCGACATCCTTGTCGCGCTGGGAGACGATCAGGATGACCTTCTCGCCGGCCATCGCCGCCTCGATCGCGCCGATGGACAGGGCGCGGCTGGCGTCGATGTGCTGAACCATGGTGGGGTAGATCACGCTGCCACGCACCGGGCAGACGGGGACATTCTTGGGGAGGGTGACATTCTCGGTGGGCATCGCGGGACTCCTTTCGCCCAGATGGAACTCTGGTCGGGTTTCCGGTGGAGCAGTTCTGCTTTAAATAGCGAAGCGCTTTACCGGAGAACTTGAGTGCGAGTATATCAAGTTTAGTGGAGCGAGGCAAGCAAGTTCTCGGTGTCCGCCAAACGGCCTACAACCCGTTGATCACGCTGAAAGTGTACGCCTGATGGCCTGACAGAGACCTCACGCAACCTGACGGAATGTTCACTGACCTCGCGCCCAGGCGGGGGTCGCGTCTGACACACTGCCGGTATGCCACATGTCCGGTTCGTGATCCCTGAGCGGCCGCCCCACACGCCCCCCGGCACGCTGTTCCTGACCGGCGACCACCGGGGGTGGAGCGGCGACCCGGCCGGCTGGACGTTCCGGCTCCAGGGGCCGGGCGCCGTGCTGGACGCCGAACTCCCCGACGGCGCGCTGCTGGGGGTGAAGGTGCGCGTGTTGGAGCCGGATGGGCGGGTCGTGGAGGAGGGTGACCGGTGGGGAGGCCGCGCCCCCGCGCACCAGGCGGTGATCCGGGGCGACACGGAACTGACGCTGGAACTGGCCGGCTGGCAGGACGAGCGGCGGGGCCAGGGCCGTCCCCGGCGCAGCGCCCCGCCCCGTGAGACCCTGACGCTGCCGGCCCCCTGGGGCGAGCAGGAGGTGCGGCTGTGGTGGCCGCAGGGTGCCGCCCCGTCCGGGCTGCCCCGGCTGATCCTGCACGACGGCCACAACGTCTTCGACGAGGCGCCCACCTTCGCCGGAGAGAGCTGGGACGCGGCCGGCGCGGCCTCCAGGCTGGCCGATCAGGGCCACCCCTGCCTGATCGCCGCCCTGAGCGTGAACGAGCAGCGCAGCCGCCGCTACGTGCCCTTCGCCTTCGACCTGAACGATTTCGACCCCGGCGCCGACGAGTACCTGGACTGGATTCTTGAAAGCCTGAAACCAGCCCTGTTCCAGCGCTTCGGCCCGCTCTCCCCGTCACGAACCGCCCTGGCCGGTTCCTCCTTCGGCGGCCTGATCACCCTCTACGCCGGCCTGCGCGACCCTGGCGAGTACGGTACGCTGGGCGTGTTCAGCCCCGCCATCTTTCCTGCCGACTTCGAACTGCTGCGCTGGATGGAGTCCCGGAGCGCGCAGGGAACCCGCGTCTGGCTCGACATGGGCGACCACGAGGGCGACAGCCTGGCCGGGGCCGCTGAGACCGTGGCGATCACCCACGACCTCGCGGCCCGCCTGCGTCCGAAAGTCCGTGAGGTGAAATTGACCATCGCGCCAGGCCACTGGCACGACGAGGCCGCGTGGCGGGCGCGCTTCCCGGACTTCCTGATGTGGTGGCTGGAGGGCCTGGGAGAGGCCGGACTCAGCCCAGCGCCACATCCAGCCGACTGACCCCGCGCAGCACCGGGTTGGCCTTGAAGGGCGGCCGCGTGTCCGTGACCTTCAGCCCAGGAAACCGCGAGGCCAGCGCGGCGAAGGTCTCGCTGATCTCCAGCCGCGCCAGGCTGGCGCCCAGGCAGTAGTGCGGCCCGGCGGCGAAGGCCAGATGCTTCGCGCTGTTGGGGCGTTCCCAGTCGATGCGGTCTGGGTCGGCGAACACCCCCGGATCGCGGTTCGCCGCCCCCAGCATGAGCTGGGCGAAGGTGCCGGCCCGCACCGTCTGTTCACCGATGGGCAGGTCGGCACTCACCATCCGGCCATCGAACTGGACGGGCGAGACCACGCGCAGCAGCTCGTCGGCCACGCCCGGATGCCTCGGGTTCTCCACCAGCGCCGCCCACGCCTCCGGCTGACGCGACAGCTCCAGCAGGCCGCCGGGAATCAGGTTGCTGGTCGTCTCGTGCCCGGCGGTGAGGAGCAGCACCGCGTTCGAGAGCAGCTCGTCGCCGCTCAGGCGTTCGCCGCCGTCCTGGGCGGCGGCCATCGCGCTCAGCAGGCCGGGCTGGGGGCGGGCGCGCAGCTCCTCGGCCAGACCCTGGAAAAAGGCCCTCATCTCGCGGGCGTCGGCGTCGATGCGGGCGAGCAGCTCCGGGGACTGACCCGCGCCGGCCAGCAGTTCGGCCACGCTCTGCGACCAGCGCACGAAGCGGGCCTCGTCCTCGCCGCTCAGGCCCAGCATCCCCATGATCACGCGCGCCGGCAGGGGGTTCGACAGCCCCGCCACGATGTCCCCGCCGTCCTGGGCGGCCAGTTCGTCCAGCAGCGTGCCCAGCAACGTCCGCACCAGTTCGCGCTGTTCCTCCACCACCCGGGGCGTGAAGGCCGCCTGCACCAGCCCGCGCAGCCGCTGGTGCGAGAGGCCGTTGTGGAACAGCATCATCGACTGAACCAGCCGCGCGCCGTCCGAGGTGGCCTCGGCGGGCATCCCGCCCCCGCTGAGCGCCGCCGGGGAGCGCAGCACGGCGCTGCAGGCCGCGTGGCCTGTCAGGAACACCCCCCGCCAGTCCGGGTAGGTCACCGGCAGGACGCCGCCCGTACTCAGGGCGCGCACCCGCTCGTAGCCGGGATAGGGATCGGGCACCGCGTCCGGGTGCCAGAGGGCCTGGATCGCCTGATCGACAGCGGGCGGCTGGGGAGTCCCCACAGAAGCAGTCATACCCCAGCATGACGCCTGCAGATGAAAGTCCCCAGGAGGTCGGGATGAGGTGCAGCGGATCCGTTCGACATCGATCCACATGTTGAATAACTAAAGGGCTTTAGAAACAAAACTGTCGCCTCTGGGACTACCGTCGGGACAGAGTCGGGGGTCACCTCAATATCTCGCGCCTGGAGCGGCCGCCCACGCCGCCATCTCTCGTCGACCCCGGCCCAGGAGCCCTATGCCGAAGATCGCCATCGTGATCAGCTCGACCCGCCCGACCCGCTTCGCCGACAAGCCGACCACCTGGTTCTACGCCCTCGCCCGGGAACGCAGCGACCTGGACTTCGAGGTCGTGGATCTGCGCGATTTCCCCATGCCCTTCTTCGACGACGTGGCCTCGGCGGCGTATGCCCCCACCCAGCACCCGGAGGTGGCCCGCTGGCAGCAGAAGGTGGCCGAGTTCGACGGCTACGTGTTCATCACCGCCGAGTACAACCACGCGCCCACCGCCGTGCTGAAGAACGCCATGGACAACGCCTATCCCGAGTGGAACAAGAAGCCGGCGGCCTTCGTCGGCTACGGCTCGGTCGGCGCCGCCCGCGCCATCGAACAGCTCCGCATGATCGCGGTGGAGCTGCAGATGGCCCCCATCCGCACCTCGGTGAACATCCAGGGCGCCGACTTCTTCGGGGCCTGGCAGCAGGGCAAGGCGCTGGAAGACATGGATCACCTGCAGCCCAGCGTGAAGGGCCTGCTCGACGAACTGGCGTGGTGGACGAAGGCCCTCAAGACGGCGCGCGAGGCGTCGGTGCCGGTCGCCGCCGACTGATCGCAGGTTTACGTCTCCAGAAAATCGGTGACCACGCGGTTGAGCACCCACCAGCCCTGGGGTGTGGCCCGCAGCTGATCGCCCTCCAGGGCCAGCAGGCCGCGTGAGACGTTATGCGCGAGCGGTGAGCGGTACCGCTCGCGCACGTCTATGCCACTGCGCCGCGACAGTCCCGCCAGATCGATCCCCGACCGCAGCCGCAGCCCCATGAACAGCGCGTCCGTCACGTAGTCCTCCGCGCCGACGCCTTCATCTTCCCCCACCGCCCCCGCCAGCCACTCGTGCAGATGCGGATTCGTCCGCCGGACGCTCAGAATCTTTTCTCCATCGGCCATCAGCCATCGACCATCTGCACCCGGCGTAGCCGGGTAATGCCCCGCCGCCCCCGGCCCCAGCCCCAGGTACGTGCGCCCCTGCCAGTACGACAGGTTGTGCCGCGACCCCTCGCCCGGGCGGGCGTAGTTGCTGATCTCGTAGCGCTCGAAGCCGTGAGCCGTCAGCAGCTCCTCGGTGCGCTCGAAACCAGCGCGTTCGTCGTCCTCCTGCACGGTGACTCCCCGCCGGGCGAACTCGGTGCCGGGTTCGACCGTCAGGGTGTAGGCGCTGACATGGCCCACGCCCAGTTCGACCAAGCCGTGGATATCGGCGTCCAGCGGCTGCCCCGGCACGGCGGTGATCAGGTCGCCGCTGACCCGGAAGCCGGCGTCCACCAGCGTGCTCACGGCGCTCCGGGCCTGCGCCGCGTCATGCTGGCGGCCCAGGAACTTCAGGGTGGCGTCGTCGAGGCTCTGCACGCCCACCGAGGCGCGGCCCAGGCCCAGCGTCCGCCACAGCGCCGCGCGCTCCGGGCTGACCGTGCCGGGGTTGACCTCCAGGGTGTTCTCCAGGGCGCCCCAGCCCAGGTGCCGCTGCACGGAGCCCACCAGCGCGCCCAGTTCGGCGTCGCGCAGGAAGCTGGGGGTGCCGCCGCCCAGATACACGGTGTCCAGCTGGGTGTCGTAGGTGTCGGCCAGCCGCGCGGCCTCCTCGTCCAGCTTCGCCAGATAGCGCTCGACCAGCCCGGCCCGGCGCGTCAGGACGTGGAAATCGCAGTACGGGCAGATGCTGGGGCAGAACGGCACATGCACGTACAGGTGCCGGATGACCGGATCGAGGGCGGGCGCGGAACTCACGCGCGGAAGTCTACGCTCACCGGCCCTGGCCGACAGACGCCCCGGTCACGGAGAGGCTTCAGCGGCCGTGTGGCGTGCGATCCAGCCAGGCTTCCAGCGCCGCCCGCAGCCCGCCCGCGTCCGCGACCACCACGGGCAGGTCGAGCGAGGCCACCGCGCCCGCCGCCGGGCACTCGCCGCGCTCGCCTGTGGCGGCGTCGGCCCCCTCCCAGGCGGGAAACGCGCCGCCTTCGGCGTATTCCACACCGCCCGCGTCGGTCACGGTCTGGGGCGCCACGTCCACCGCCGGGCCACCGCTCAGCGCCCGGTCGGCCACGACCAGCACCCCGCGCGGCGCCAGCTCCCGGGCGGCGGCCAGCAGGGGCGTCAGGCCGTCGTGCACCAGCAGCTCGACCGTGCCCTTGCCGTCCAGGGCCTCCAGCGCGGCAGGGACGGCGGCGGCCAGCTGCGGCGGCGCGGCCACCAGCCAGGAGTGCCCGCCGGCCCGGCCCTCGAAACTCGCGCGGGCGCTGCCGTAGATATCAGTCCAGGTGCGGGTGTGATGCATCCCGGCCAGCATAGAACGTGGTTCAGGGTGTCGCGGGTCGGGTCACCCACACGCCCCAGGCCAGGTGTGCCCGCTCGAAACGGAAATAGCGCTCCTGGCCTGCCCGCACCTGTTCCAGCACCTCCGTGCGGTCTGGGTGCTCCGGGAACTGGGCAGCCCAGTCGTCCACAGCCGCCCACATCAGGCTGGAGTAGTGATCCCAGTCGTCCATGCTGGACGCCGCGAAACCCACCACCTCCAGCCCCGCCGCCCCGATCTGTGCATGGCGCTCCGCCACGGTGAGTAACTCTTTCCAGCCCTCGCGTTCCAGTTCATCTGGGCTGGCCGCTTGGCCCAGAAACACGTCACCCACGATCAAGACGCCACCGGGCCGCACCAGAGGGCGCATCCACGCCAGAGACTCGGTGAAACCGCCGAGCGCAAATGTCGCGCCGAGGCATGTCGCCACGTCGTAGCCAGCCGGGTCTGGAATGAAGTCCAGCGCCCGGCCCGGCACGAAGGTCAGGCGGTCTGCGACACCCTCCCTTTGAGCACGCTCGCGCGCCTCCTGCACAAAGGCCGGGTTCAATTCCAGCCCCGTCCCAGTGATCGCCCAGCGGCCCGCCCAGGCGCGCAGCATCGCCCCCTTGCCGCTGCCTATATCCAGCACCCGCAGGCCATCCTGTAGATCTGCATACCCCGCTATCCGCTCCAGCTTCTCCGGGCTGAACGGGTTGAGCAGGTCGCGGTCACGCTCGACGATCGCAAAGAATTCCAGGAAGTCCACGTCTGGAGCCTAATGTCAGCCTTCACAGCCGACATCGGCTAAAGCACCTACGGGCCGGATGCGGCAGACTCAGGGCCTGATGACCGCCCCCGATCCCCACCCGCTCGACCGGCTGCGCGAGGAAGCGCAGACGACCACCCCCCAGGCCGTCCGGCTCTCGCTGGAGACCCTGAGTGCCGGACATTTCGCCCTGCTTGCTCCTCAGGGCTGGGCTGCCGGGGCCGAGGAGATCCTGCGCGGGGCCATCGGCATGGAGCGCAAGGCGCAGATGGAGATGCGGATCGGCCTGGGCGCTGACATCGACGACCTGCCCATCCGCAAGACGAGGGCGCTGGCCGAGATGACGCTGGACGACCTGCTGGCCGAGTACCGCGAGGGCCGCGCCATGACCCTGCGGGTGCTCGACCGGCTGCTGGAGGTCGCCGGGCGGCGCGACGTGCGTGCCTGGACGCTGGGCGAGGAGGTGCCCCCGGCGGTCTACATCCTCAGCCTGCGAGACCGTCTGGAGCGGCTGGGCCGCCTGGTGGGGGAGCAGCGCGTCAGTCCGTGAACCGCAGCAGGTAGCCGTCCGGATCCTGCACCAGCACCTGCCGCTGCGTGTGCGGCGTGTCGCCCTCCATATAGGTTTCCGAACTGAGCGGTCGGAAGAGCCTGTATCCCGCGTCCACCAGCCGGTCATGCAGCGCGTCGAGGTCGGGCACGACCATCTGGAAGTTGATGCCACGCCCAAAGGGTCGTTCCAGTGGCCCGGTCTGCCAGCCCCCGTCCGCCTGCGCCTGTTCCAGCATCCATTGCACGCGCCCCAGGCTCAGGTACGCGAAGCCGGGGCGGGTGTAGTTCAGCGTGAAGCCGAACAGGCGCGTGTAGATGTCCAGCGACCGTGCCAGGTCGCTCACGGTCAGCTCGGGCACCAGCGGCGCCCACTCGGTCACGGGGACGTGGGAGAGGTTGTCGGTGGTCATGGGGCAGGCTATCTGGTCGGGGGCTCTGGGCTCTGAACCTGCTTGCTCATAGCCCAGAGCTCACAGCTCACAGCCCCACTCCCCTACGCCCCGCGCCGATGCGGTTTGGGAATCCTGATCCGCTGCCTGCCCGTGCGTCCGCCGTTGCACCGGCTGCCGTACTTGACGCGCCACTCGACCTTTGCCTGCCGGAGACTCCGAAAGCATGGCCGAACCATTGTTAGCTGGGGCATTGCCCTCAGTGTGTACAGGGGGTCTGACAGGGTTCTGTCAGGCGGGGGGGGGCCGGTGGGGGAAGCGGATAGGCGCCTGAGATCACGGTTCTTTACCAAAGCTTTATGCTGGGTCATGTCGGATTACGAGAAGCTGGGCGCGTTCTACCTCGGGAAAGTCGTCGACGCGGGCACGAAAGAGGCCACGGACGAGCTGCTGCTGTACGACTCGACCGACCTGACCACCCACGCGGTGATCATCGGCATGACCGGCAGCGGCAAGACCGGCCTGGGGCTGGGGCTCATCGAGGAAGCGCTGATGGACGGCGTGCCGGTGCTGGCGGTCGATCCCAAGGGCGACCTGGCGAACCTGCTGCTCACCTTCCCCGATCTGGCGCCCGCCGACTTCCGTCCCTGGGTGGACGAGGCCGAGGCGACCCGCGCGCAGGTCACGCCCGACGAGCTGGCGGCGCAGAAGGCGGCGGCGTGGCAAAAAGGCCTAGCGGAGTGGGGCCAGGGCGGCGAGCGTATCCGCACCCTGAAGGAGAAGGCCGACTTCGCGGTCTATACCCCCGGCGGCAGCGCGGGCCTGCCCGTCAGCGTCCTGAAGGGCTTCGACGCCCCACCACCCGAGGTCATGGACGACGCCGACGCCCTGCGCGAGCGCGTGCAGGGCACCGTGACCGGCCTGCTGGGGCTGCTGGGCATCGACGCCGACCCCATGCGCTCGCGCGAGCACGTGCTGCTCTCGAACCTGCTGAGCAGCGCCTGGGCCGAAGGGAAATCGCTGGACATGGGGGGCATGATCGCCGGCATCCAGAGCCCGCCCTTCGCGCAGATCGGCGTGATGCCGGTGGACTCGTTTTATCCACCCAAGGAGCGCTTCGAACTCGCCATGAGCCTGAACAACCTGCTGGCCTCGCCGGGCTTCCAGATCTGGACGCAGGGCGAGCCGCTGGACGTGGGCCGTTTCCTGTTCACGCCGGAGGGCAAGCCGCGCGTGTCGATCATGAGCATCGCGCACCTGAACGACGCCGAACGGATGTTCTTCGTGTCGCTGCTGCTCAACGCCACCCTGGCCTGGATGCGCACCCAGCCGGGCACGAGTTCGCTGCGGGCCATGCTCTACATGGACGAGATCGCCGGATTCTTTCCCCCGAACGGCAACCCGCCCACCAAACCGCCGATGCTCACGCTGCTCAAGCAGGCCCGGGCGTTTGGCCTGGGGGTGACCCTGGCGACCCAGAACCCGGTCGATCTGGACTACAAGGGCCTGAGCAATACCGGCACCTGGATGATCGGCCGCCTGCAGACCGAGAACGACAAGGCCCGCGTCCTCGAAGCGCTGGAGGGCGCCACCTCCGGCCAGAATCCCATGACCCGCACCGAACTCGACGCCCTGCTCTCGGGCCTGGGCAAGCGCGTCTTTCTCATGCACAACGTCCACGAATCCCGCCCGGTGCTGTTCACCACGCGCTGGACGATGAGTTACCTGGCCGGGCCGATCACCGGGAGTCAGATCAAGCGGCTGATGGGGGGGAGGAAGGATGTTGATGGTGGAAAGTCGATGGTTGATGGAAAAACCCCGGCTCCATCAACCATCAACCATCAACCATCCGCCCCGGCGAAGCCGGTCATCCCCCCCGGCATCACCGAGGTCTACGTGCCCACGTCGGCCACGGACGTCCAGTACCACCCGCAGCTGCTGAGCGTGGTGCAGGTGCGCTACAGCTCGCTGAAGTACAAGGTGGACGTGGCGGGCACCCTGCCGCTGGCCGCCGAGGTCGCGGACGGCCCGATTCCCGTGAACTGGGAGGAAGCCGCCGAGCTGCGGGTCGATCCGGCCGCGCTGGTCAGCGAGGGGGTGGCGGGCGCAAGCTACGCCGAGGTGCCCGCCGCGCTGCTGAGTCCCAAGAACCACGCGAAATGGGGCAAGGAGGCAGCGAAATTCGTGGTCGCCAGCAAGCCGCTGACGCTCTGGCAGGATCCGGCCAGCGGCGTGCTGAGCACCCCCGGCGAGTCCGAGGGCGACTTCCGCACGCGCGCCTCGTTTGCGGGCCGCGAAGCGCGCGACGTGGCGGTGCAGAAGCTGCGCGCCAAGTACGCGCCGAAGGTCGCGGCCCTGCAGGACAAGCTGGGGCGTGCCCAGCTGAAGATGAGCCAGCAGCAGTCGCAGGCGCAGCAGGCCCAGCTCCAGACCGCCATGAGCGTCGGTGCGGGCGTGCTGGGCGCCCTGTTCGGCGGCGGACGCAAGACCACCGCGCTGCGGGCCGGGGTGTCCGGCGTGGGCCGCTCCATGCGCGAGGGTCAGGACGTGCAGATCGCCCAGGCCGACATCGCCGCCCTGTCCCGGCAGCTGCAGGAGCTGGAAGCCCAGGTGCAGACCGAGGTCGACGCCCTGACCCTGAATGCCGGCAGCAGCGAGATCCAGCCCCTGGACGTGCGGGCCAAGAGCACCGATGTCAGCGTGCCGCTGGTGGCGCTGGCGTGGCTGCCGTACCGGCGGGCGGCGAACGGCATGCTCAGCCCCGCCTGGGAGGGCGCGGAGGGCTGAAACTAAACAGGAAATAAAAAAGCCGCCCTCTGCGGCGGTGATGGAAAAACTATAGCGCGCTATGCGGCGGGCGTCAAATCAATACTGACCGTCTGAAAAACGTCGCCCTGGACGGGCTCAGGCGCGTCGTGTCCCGGTATGCCCTGCATAAGCCGTCGGCGGGGGTGCGGAGCCGCCCCGGCACTGGACGGGCCATAAAAAAGCCGCCTCGACGGGCGGTGATGTCGCATAAGATAGCGTCCTATTCAGCCCAGGTCAACTTATGCATCCGGATGGCCGCGCCCTCAGGCCGGAACCCTCTGCAGCATTCCTTCGGGTGCGGGCTCGGTGTCCCCGCGCAGCGTGTACGTCAGGCTCCGGCCGATGGCTTCCCCGAGCTGCGTGGGCACCGCGTTGCCGATCTGCCGGTACTGGTCACTCACCGAGCCGCAGAACGTCCAGTCGTCGGGGAAGCCCTGCAGTCGCGCGGCCTCGCGCACGGAAATCGGGCGGTCTTCGCTTGGGTGGCACATGTCCGTGGCCTTCTGGGACGGACTGGTGGTGACGGTGGGCGCGGGCTTGTCCCAGGCCAGCCGGCGGTAGAAGCCGACCTTGCCGCCGCCCGACCGGTACGCGCCGCCCATCGCGTCTTCTTTCAGCTCGGGGGGCAGCGAGCGCCAGTTACCGCCCTCGGGCACCAGGCGGAGGTACTGCGCCCTGGCCTCGCTGTACGGCTGGAACTGCGGCTGCGGATCGTGCAGGCCGGCCAGCCCATCCCTGAGCGTGCGCCAGCGGGGGAGACCCTGTTCACCGGTTCTGGAATGCGTCGGGGGCGGCAGTGCCACCCGTTCGTGGTCGCGGCTGCCCAGGAGCACCACGCGCTCGCGCACCTGCGGGCAGCCGTAGTCGGCGGCGTTCAGCAGGCCGGCGGTCACGCTGTAGCCGATGCGCCCGAACTCCGCGAGGATCACCGCGAAGGCCGAGCCGCGTTCCTCCTCCGGGCTGGGGGGCGAGCCGTTCCGCGCCGAGATGGGGCGGTGTCGCAGGGTGGCCGAGAGCAGGCCGCGCACGTTCTCCATGATGAAAAAGCGCGGCGCAGTCCCTTCGACCATCCTCAGGAAGTCGCGGAAGAGGCTGCCGCGCGGGTCGTTCAGGGCCTCCCGGCGCCCGGCCGTGGAAAAGGGCTGGCAGGGCGGCCCGCCGCTGAGCAGCGTGACCTCGCCGCGCCTGAGGCCGGTGGCGGCCAGCAGGTCGTCCACGCTCAGGGCGGTGATGTCGGCGGCCATGAAGGGGAAGCGTCCCAGCCGCCGCGTGTTGTGCTCCAGGGTCGCCCGGGCCGCCCGGTCGATCTCCACCACCGCCCGCGTCTCGAAGCCCGCCGCCTCCAGCCCCAGGTCGAGCCCCCCCGCGCCGGAAAAGAGGGAGAGGTGCGTGGGGGCCGGCATCGGCTCCAGGCTACCCCACATCTGGCTAGCCCCACATCCAGTTCAGCCCCACATCCAGTTCAGCCCAGTCGCGGCAGCAGCGTGACCACCGCCGCGATGGTCACCACCGAGAGCACGGTGCTCAGGGTGATCACGTCGGCCACGGTGCCCACGTCGGCGTCGTATTCGCGGGCGATCAGCAGGGCGTTCACGGCGGTCGGCATGGCGGCCGAGAGGATCAGCACCGCCAGGTTCGCGCCGTCCAGCCCCAGCGCGCGCCCCACGCCCAGCGCGATCAGCGGGCCGCCGACCAGCCGCGCCGCGCTGGCGAGCCACACCCGGGGGGTCAGCCGGGGCCAGCCGGCCGCGCCCAGGTGCAGCCCCAGCGTGAGCAGGATCATGGGCAGGGTCGCCTGGGCGAGCAGGCTCACCCCACGCGTCAGGCCCTCGGGCAGCGGCACATGCAGCAGCCTCAGGGCCAGCCCCAGCCCGGTCGCCCAGAGAGCGGGCAGGCGCAGCACGTCCCTGAGCGAGTCCAGCCAGTGCGCCCCGCCGCGCCCCAGGCTGTACAGCGCCGGGCCGACCAGATACATGCCCACGAACGACGCCAGGAACAGCACCGTGGCCCGCTCGAAGCCCGACTGCCCGAAGGCGAACAGGGCGATAGGCAGGCCCATGTTGCCCGAGTTCCAGATGCCCACGGACGCGCTGTAGGAGCGCCGGGTCAGGTTTGGCTGGCCCCAGCCGCAGGCCCAGCCCAGCGCCAGGCACAGCCCCAGGGTCAGCAGGTACGCGCCGCCCAGGTGCAGCGCCTCGCCCACCTTCACGGGGGTTCGCAGGATCACATCCAGCACCAGCGCGGGCGAGAGCAGGTACAGGGTCAGGCGCGAGACCGTGCCCTGGTCGACCGGAAAGCGCGAGGAGAGAAGCGCCCCCAGCCCCGCGACGAGAATGACGGGCAACAACACGCTGCTGAGGGCCTGGAACATCTGAGCGGCATGTTGTCATGGGTCAGGGCGCGGCAGGGCAGCACATCTGATCTGCTCTCCCTGCGCGGCAGAGGGGCCTCTCCAGGGTGAGTGTCGGCCCCTCGCTTCGCTCGCGCCGGATGGCCGAGGGCAGGCGGGGCTCAGCCCGAGACCCGCACCGGCCCGGCGTGCAGCGGCAGCGTGGGTGCCAGCCAGACCCGGCCCGTGCCCCGGAAGGCCTGCACGAAGCCCTCGCCGGTCTTGCCGCTGCCCAGCAGTCCGCGCGCGGAGCGCTCCACCGTGAACTGCAGGCCGTCGGTGTAGGCGATCACCAGATTGCCGTCCACCTTCAGGGTCTCATTCTGCATCTCCAGAATCTGGAATTCCTCGGGCGGCACGGGGCTCTGCAGGGCGAACAGGCCGGTGCCGGTCAGCTTGGGCTGCACGCGGCCCTCGCCGGAGCCGACCATCTGCGCGAAGCCCTGGTTGACGTGGCGGCCCACGGTGATGTCGCCCACGCAGGCCACGAAGGCGCCGTCGTCGACGATTAGCGATTCACCGCGCAGCTCGCCCAGCAGCAGGTGCAGGCGGGTGGGTTCGGTGTACAGCGTGCCCGAGCCCTTGAAGCCGGTCTTGTACATGCCCTCGCCGGTGGCCGCCGCCGTGACCGCCCCGCGCAGGAAGCCGCCCAGGCCGCCGCCGGAACCCGAGGCCGAGACCGCCTGCATCTCCAGTTCGCCGCGCAGGTACTGCAGGGCGCCGGATTCCAGGGTGGCGATGCCGCCTGCGACATGCACGGCGAGCTGCCGCCAGCGCTCGGGGCGGTTGAGCGTCTGGTGAAAGCCGCTCAGGGCCGACTCCATCGGAGTGGCGCTGTATTCCAGTACGTCCAGTTTGACGTTGCCCGCGCTCAGTTCGCGCTCGATCGTCGCCCGCCAGGTGAATTCCATGCCCCGGATACGGTGCCCCCGCGGCCGGAGTTCCCTGGCCCGCACTTGACCCCACCAGCCCCACCGTCTATAGTCCTCTGGCTGGCAGCGAGGCGTAGCGCAGCCTGGTAGCGCACTACCTTGGGGTGGTAGGGGTCGTGAGTTCGAATCTCGCCGCCTCGACCAGCAGAAAGTCCCTCTCCGAAAGGAGGGGGTTTTTTATTGTCCCGCCAGGCTGCGGGGGGTTGATGAGCGGGCTCAGCAGCGCCATCAGGTCGTCGACCAGCGCCGGGGCGATGGCCGGGTGGGGCGAGGTCTGGACGTTGGCGTTGTCCAGGCGGCCGATCAGGGTGTAGCGGGCGCCCAGGTGGGTCTGGCGCTGCACGCACTCGACCTGGATCTGTCGGCGCAGGGCCCGCATGATGAGCTTGCCACTGTGCAGCGGCAGGGCCTGTAGCACCTGGGCCAGCGGAACGGACGTATAGGACATGGCCGGAGCATGTCAGGCCGGCCCTCACGAGGAGCTGAACCTCAGGGCGGGTGAAGGTATGGCCGCTCCATGAAGGAGCCGTCAACGTGGGCCGGCAGGGCCCGTCTGGCGCTGCTCTCAGCCGCGCCTGGAGGCCGAAGTGGCGGAGCCGACCCGTTGCTGAAGGTTCCGGCAAGAGTCAGGCGGTGGGCGGCGGGTGTAGGGTCACCCCTATGGACTACCGCCAACTTGGCCGCACGGGGCTTCAGGTCAGCCCGCTGTGCCTGGGCACCATGAACTTCGGGCCGGAAGCCAGCGAGCCCGACAGCCACGCCATCATGGACAGCGCGCTGGAGCAGGGGGTGAATTTCTTCGACACGGCCGACGTCTACGGCTGGAAGCTCGGCGAGGGCGTGACCGAAGCCATCATCGGGCGCTGGCTGGAGGCCAACCCGGGCAAGCGTGACAGGGTCGTGCTCGCGACCAAGGTCTACGGCAAGATGGGCGAGGGCCCCAACGACCAGCGGCTCTCGGCCTATCACATCCGCAAGGCCTGCGAGGACAGCCTGCGCCGCCTCAAGACCGACCGTATCGACCTCTACCAGATGCACCACATCGACCGCGCCACCCCCTGGGAGGAGATCTGGCAGGCCATGGAGCGGCTGGTTCGGGAGGGCTCGGTGCTGTATGTCGGCAGTTCCAACTTCGCCGGCTGGAACATCGCGCAGGCGAACACGCTGGCGGCGCAGCGGCACTTCATGGGGCTGGTGTCCGAGCAGAGCCTGTACAACCTGAACGCCCGCACCATCGAGCTGGAGGTGCTGCCCGCCTGCCGGGCCTTCGGGGTCGGGATGATCCCCTGGAGCCCGCTGGGGGGCGGTCTGCTGGGCGGCGTGCTGCAAAAGGCCCAGGAGGGCCGCCGCGCCAGCGAGCGCATCCAGCAGGACATCGAGAAGCACCGCCCGCAGCTGGAGCGCTACGAGGCGCTGTGCCGCGAGCTGGGCCACCCACCCGCCGACGTCGCGCTGGCCTGGCTGCTGCACCAGCCGGGCGTGACCGCGCCCATCATCGGCCCGCGCACCGCCGAGCAGCTCCGCGGCGCCCTGAACGCCGCGCAGCTCAAGCTCACGGACGACACCCTGAAGGCGCTCGACGAGATCTGGCCCGGCCCCGGTGGGCAGGCGCCCGAGGCCTACGCCTGGTAGGAGGTGAGCCGCCCCGCGAGCCTTCAGTCGAACGTCATCCGCCCCACCCGGCCGTCCGATGAGGAGGTGGTGGGGCGAATCGCGTATCAGACCGGGTTTTTCGGCGACAGCGCGGCGCGCTATTTCCCGGACTCGGAGCTGTTCGCCGCCCTGTGGGCCGGGCCGTACTTCCAGGGGGCGGGGGCAGGCTGCTATGTCGCCGAGGCCGGGGGCGAGGTGCTGGGCTACGTGCTGGGGGCGCCGGAACATGAGCGCTATCAGGCGGCGCTGAGGCGCGTGGTGGCACGGCGCCTGAGTTCGTCGTGGCCCACCCGGCGCACGCTGCTCAGCCTGCGCTACCTGCTGCGGGTGGCACGCTTTCCCTCGCCGCACGCTTCCTGGGCGGCGTTCCCGGCCCACCTGCACCTGAACCTGTTGCCCGCCGCGCGTGGCCTGGGGCTGGGGAGGCGGCTGCTGGAGGCGCATCTGGCGGCGCTGCAGGGCCTGGGCGTGGGCGGCGTGCAGCTCTCCACGACCGCCGAGAACCGCGCGGCGCTGGGGCTCTACCGCACCCTGGGCTTCGAGGTGGTCGCCTCGCGCCGCACGCCGCTGTGGACGCCCTGGCTGAGGCATGAGGCCGAGCACCTGGCTATGGCGCGGCGCCTGGACGGGGGCCCGATTCCGGCTCAGGGGTGAGGTGGCCGGGATCGGGCGGCAACGCCACCGGGCTCAGCAGCTCGTTGCGGCGCACGAAGGCGTGCATGAAGCGGCCCAGGATGCGCGTCTGGGTGCGGTAGATGTTCACGGCCTCCAGCTTGCGCCCGACCTGCTCCGGCGTCAGGCTGGCGCGCTGCCACGGCAGGCCCGAGGCCAGCGGGGGCACGGTCAGCGGCTGCTCGGGGTGCAGGCCCTTGGGCACCGGCCATTCCAGCCCGCCGTGCACCACCCAGAAGCGCAGGCGGTTTTCCTGACGCGTTTCGGCCAGCAGCCGCAGCGCGAGGTACGACACGGTGCGGTGGTCGCTGTGGAAATCCTGCGGGGCGGGGGCCAGTACCAGATCGGGCTGAACTTTGTCCAGCACGCGGCGCAGGTCGGCCTCCAGCGCCTGCCCGGTGTAGGGGGCGCCGGGGCTCAGGGCGCCCTTCACATACACCGCGGCGGCGTCGGTGCGGGGCGCCCGGTAGGGGGTGGCGTAGTGCAGGGTGAAGAGCCTCAGCAAGCCGCCGTCCGGGTAGCCCAGCATGTAGGTCTGCGCCGCCGGAACCCCCAGCACGGCTGCCGCGCGCCGGGCCTCCAGCACGCGCGTCTCGCCCAGGGCCCGCAGGTTCCGCGCGCCGGGGCGCAGGGTGCGCTGGGTCAGGGCGGCGTCGAACTCGAAGCCGTCTCCGGCCGTGATCCAGGCGATAGACACGCGCGCCCCGGCGGCCCGGGCCTGCTGGATCAGCCCGGCGCAGCACAGCGTCTCGTCGTCCGGGTGGGGCGAGAGGATCAGCACCCGCTGACCGGCCCGGAAGGCCTCCAGCGCCGGCAGTCCCGCCACGCGCCGGGCGCTGCCGCCGAAGACCTGATCCACCACCGGCAGGTTGATCCAGGCGCTCAGCCCCACGATCAGCGCGGCGAGCAGGCCCGGCGGCCCCCAGCGGCGGAGTTGGGCCAGCCAGGGCTTTCGGGGTGGGGGAGGGGCAGTCATATCGAACGTCCTGGAAACCGGACTCCGCCGGGGTCGGCCTCGGCCAGCACACGGGTCAGACCAGTGAGGGTTCAGCCACCGAAGGGATGAGCCAGTGGATCACTCACCGTGGACGCGGTAGACCGGTCAGGCGGGCGGCGCCCAGCACGCAGGCCAGCCCGGTCATCCAGCCGGCCAGCACGTCGGTCGGGAAATGCAGCCCCAGCACCAGCCGGGCCACGCCGCTGAGCAGCACGTAGACGGTGGCCAGGGCCACCACGGGCCAGCGGTAGGGGGTGCGCCAGAGCAGGACGCACAGCGCCGTGCCCAGCGCCGCCGCCATGGCGGAGTGGCCGCTGGGAAAGGAGGCGCCGTTCTCGGAGACCAGGCGGGTCCACAGCTCCGGGCGGGGGCGGTTAAAGATCAGCTTCATGGCGAACGCGATGCCCACCGCGCTGCCCAGGCCCAGCAGCGCGAACAGGGCCTGCTGGTGGCGGCCGCGCAGCCACAGGCCCAGGGGCAGCGCCACGGCCAGTACCGTCATGACCCAGGGGCCGCCGAAGGTGTGCAGGCCCAGGCTCAGGCCCGTCAGCCAGGGGGCGGCGTGGGCGTGGATCCACTCCATCAGGGGGGTCTCGAAGGCGAAGCGCTCGCGCTCCAGCACGTCCTCGGCCAGGAATCCCACCACCAGCAGGGGCACCAGGATGCCCAGCAGCCAGCGGATCAGGTGGCGGGAATGGGGCGGACGGAGGGCGACCGGAGCAGACATGCCGGACAGTCTGCGGCCCGGAGTTCAGGAGAAGATGGAGCGTAAGGGGAAGGTCAAGGCGGAGGCGGGAAGGGGTCACGCCACGCAGCGGGGCTGGAACCACGGTCGTGACTCCAGCCCCTCCCGCCGAACCCGCTCCGGCCAGCCTATCTGACGGTGAGGGGCCCCTTCATGCCCGATTCGTAGTGGCCGGGATAGTCGCAGGCCATCTCGAACGCTCCCGCCTGGGTCGGCGTGAAGCTCAGCGTGGCCTTCTCGCCGGGCTTGAGCTGCACCTCGATGAAACGGCCCTTCACGGCCTTGCCGTTCACGGTCAGCCGGGTGTCCCTGCTGGGCAGCCAGATGGTGTGCTTCTCCATGTAGGCGTCCCAGGCGGCTTCGCCTTTCGGGGCGGCCCCCGGCTTGCCGTACGCCTGGAACTCGTGCGGCGCCACGCCCGCGTTCGACAGCTGGATGACCACCGGCTGCCCGGCCCTCAGGGTCAGGTTCATGGGCGCGAACTTCATCTCGGACATCTCGATCCTGATGGTCTTGGCGGTGGTGGCAGTGGTTGGGGTGGCAGTGGTTGGGGTGGCCGGAGCGGCGCCCGACAGGCTGGCGGCGGCGAGGAGAACCAGGGGAAGCAGGCTCAGTGCGGTCTTGGCGGTGGTGGGGAACGTCATAGGGGTCTCCTGAGCCGGCCCACCGACTGCGGGGCCCTCGCTCCCTGCAGGGATAGGCCCCTCAGGTCAAGGCCGCATGAAACGGCCTGCACTCAGGACGCCGGATCAGCACCGCTGCGCGCCCGATCGGTGGCCGGTTCGGGCGCCGCCGGCAGGGTCACGACCACCCGCGCGCCGGGTTCCTCCGTGCCGTCCGATCCTCCGGCCCGGCCCAGTTCCAGGGTGCCCCCGTGCGCCTCCACCACCTGCCGCACCACCGCCAGGCCCAGGCCGAAGCCCTCGACCTGGCCCTCGACCTGGGTCGCTCCCCGCACGAAGGCGTCGGTCAGGGTGCCGGCGGGGAACCCCGGCCCGCTGTCCTCCACGCTCAGCGTGGCGTGTGCTCCGGCGGGCCGCACCGTGACCGTGATCCGCCCGCCGGGCGGCGTGAACTTGATGGCGTTGCCGATCAGGTTTTCCGCCATGCTACCCAGCAGGGTGTGGTCGCCCCGCACCCACACGGCGGCGCCGTCGAGCCACAGATCCAGGCTCCGGCGCATGGCCAGGGGCTGCAGCAGATCCACGGCCTCGCCGGCCAGCTGCAGCAGATCGAGCGCCCTGGTCGGCGCGTCCTGGGCCGCCGGGAGCCGCTGCGCCCGCGTGAGGGTGATCAGGTTGCCGGTCAGCAGGCGCAGGCGGCTGGCGGTGCGCTCGGTGCGCTCCAGCGTGCTCCGCAGCTCCGCCTCGGGGCGGGGGCGCGAGAGGGTGTGCTGCACGTCGGCGAGCATGGCGGTCACGGGGGTTCGCAGCTCGTGGGACGCGCTGGCCAGGAACAGGGTCTCGCGTTCCCGCTCGGCCCGCAATGCGCTCAGGCTGCCGTCCAGGGCGCGGGCCAGGGCGCCGACCTCGCCGGCATCCGTCAGGGCCGGCAGGGGCCCGGCGGATCTCAGGCTCTGCCACTCCAGGCCCTGCACGCGCCCGGCCAGGGCCTCCAGGGGGCTGAGCGCCCGGCGCACCATGCGCGCCACGACCAGCCCGGCCAGGGCGCTCAGCGCCAGCAGGGTCAGCCCGGCGATCAGCGCGTAGCGCCGCAGCAGCCTCTCCAGCGGCTCCAGGCTGCGCCCGACCTCCACGCTCAGCGGCCCGCTGCGCTGGGAAGCGATCAGCAGATCTCCCACCTGCCGCACGACCCGCGTCTGCTGGCCCTGCAGGACACCGGGATCGGGCTGCAGCGACCTGCGGCTCCCATCCGTCCAGATGACCGTGGAGCCCCGGTAGACGCGGGCGGCGGCGGTCACGCCGTTCTCCTGCAGGATGTCGCGGGCGGTGGCGTCCAGCCGCTCCGGCGTGGTGGTGGCGATCGCCAGCAGCGCCTCGGCCTGGGCGTCGATCTGCTGCCCGATCGATCTCAGCTCGACCCGCCACAGCACCCCCCCCGCCACCCCCAGGGAGGCCAGCAGGGTCAGGGCCAGCACCAGCGAGGTCAGCAGGGTCAGCCGGGCGCGCAGGGTCAAGGTGGGCTCACCGCCAGCTACTCGCCCTCGGGGAAGCTGTAGCCCACGCCGCGCATGGTCTGGATCACGTCGTCGCCCAGTTTGCGCCGCAGGTTGCGGACATAGGTGTCCACCACGTTCGATTCGGCGTCGAAGCGGCCGTCCCAGACCCGGTCGATCAGCTCCTCGCGGGTGTAGACCCGCCCCGGATGCGAGGCCAGCACCTCCAGCAGCGAGAACTCCTTGGCGGTCAGCGCCACCCGCACGCCGGCGCGCGACACCGAGCGCTGCGTCCAGTCGAGCCGCAGGTCGCGCCAGCTGCGGGCGCTCTGCACCTCGGCGCGGCCCCGGCGCACCAGGGCGCGCAACCGGGCCTGCACCTCGCCCAGGTGGAAGGGCTTGACCAGATAGTCGTCGCCGCCGGCGTCCAGGCCAGTGATCCGGTCTTCCACGGCGTCGCGGGCGGTCAGGAACAGCACCGGGCACAGCAGCCCCCCGGCGCGCAGCTCGCGCACCAGCTCGAAGCCGGCCAGCGGGCCCTCGGGCAGCCCCACATCGACCATCAGCGCGTCGAAGGGAAAGGCGGCGGCCAGCGCCAGCGCCTCGTCGGCCGTGGCCGCCTCGTCCACCGCGTAGCCGGCCTCGCGCAGGTTCGCCACCAGCGGACGCCGGATCTCCGGCTCGTCCTCCACCACCAGAAAGCGCATGGCCACAGCTTAGGGGCTGCAGATCAGGCGCAGATGGAAGCGCCCTATTTCGGCAGGCCGCCCAGGGTGGTCAGGGTGTAGCCGCGCTGGCGGGCCACCCTCAGGAAGCCCTGCAGCACGTCCAGCATCTCGGGCGCGTTGTCGTGCAGCAGCACGATGCCGCCGGGGCGCAGCCTGGAGGTCAGGCGCGACTCGACCACCGCGTCGCCGGGGTTGGCGAAGTCGGCGGGGTCGTCCGTCCAGAACACGGTGGTCAGGCCCAGTGCGCGGGCGGCGTCCAGGGTCTGCGGCGTGTAGTCCCCGCCGGGCGGGCGGAAATAGCGCACCGGCTGTCCGGTCAGGGCCTGCAGGGTGCGGTTCGTCAGCTGCAGCTCCTGGGTGACCTCGGCCGGGGTCAGGGGCGGCAGCCGGACATGGTGGTAGGTGTGGTTGCCGATCTCGTGCCCCTGCGCGGCCAGATCATGGATGAAAAAGGGGTAGGCGGCGGCGTTGCGCCCGATCACGAAGAAGGTGGCCTTCACGCCGCTGCGCCGCAGCAGGTCGAGCAGCAGCGGCTCGTACAGGGGGTGGGGCGCGTCGTCGAAGGTCAGCGCCGCGACCTGCAGCGAGCGGAAGCGGCCCCGGTAGAGCAGGCCATCCAGCACGCCCCCCTGGTTCCTGGCGCGCGCTTCCAGCGCGCTCTCGCGGCCGGCGGCGGGGCGCGGGCCGGTCTCGCGCACCTGATCGGGGGCGCGCGTGGCGCTCATGGTACCGGGGTTCACCCAGACCCGCTCGTAGGCCCCGGTGCCGCCCGCCCAGGCCGTGAAGTCGTCCAGCCGGCGGCGCGGCACCGAGGCGGTGAGCACCGGCAGCGGCCCCCCGAAACTGGCGTAGGCGCCCCGGTCGTACACGCTGAGATCGACCTCGCTCAGCTCCGGCCGGGCGGCCAGCACGCGCCGGGCCACCTCCTGCACCAGCGGGCGCAGCCGGCCGCGCTGGGCCGGTTCGACCGTCAGCACCGCGTGAGCGACCTCGATAAAGCCGTTGCCCAGATACTGCACGCTTCTGACCTCGGGGATGGCCGGCGTCAGGGTCAGGGTCGGCGGCGCGGGCGCGGGGCGGGTGCCGGGGGCCACGGGCTGCACCGCGCCGGGCGGCAGCTGGCCGGGCGCCACCTGGACAGGTTGCGCGGCAGACGTCTGGGCCAGACCGCAGGCGCCCAGCACGGCCAGGGCCAGCAGCAGCGGACGGAGCGGCGCTCTCAAGAGCGACCCTGGCCTTTCGCCCACGCCAGATTGGCCTGCACGCCGGCCGGCAGGTGCCCCTGCGCCGCATAGAGTTTTGCGGCCCGCAGGTACTGGGCGCGGGCCTCGGCCACCCGGCCCTGTTTGCGGAGCACCGTGCCCAGCACGCCGGTCGCCAGCGCGTTGTCCGGCGCCTCGGTCAGCGCCCGGCGCAGTTCGCGCTCGCTGGCCTGCAGTCCGGCCGGGGTGGACTGGCCCGTGCCGGTGCCCAGCACGCCGCCGGGCGCCCGCTCGGCGCGGTAGTAGTCGAACTGAGAACGCACGTAGCCCAGGCTCAGGAAGCTCAGCCCGGCCGGCTTCAGGGTGCCCTGAGCCGGGCCCTGGCCGTCGGCGCGGGTGTAGCCGGTGATCACGTTCCCCGGGCCGAAGACCGGGCTCAGGAAGCGCACGCCGCCGGCCGCCCAGGCCAGCACGCCCTGGTGGGTGGCGAAGGGTTCGGGTTCGCTGGCGTCGACCTCCAGGTCGCCGGCGCCGCCGGGCAGCCGCAGCACGCTGGTCACGTGCCCCAGGTTGCTCTCCTGGCCGCTCATGTTCTTCCAGACCATCACCAGCCCGGCGTCCAGCCCGGCGCGCTGCAGCAGCCCGGCGATGATCACGCTCTGCAGCAGGCACTGCCGCTCGCCCGTGCGCGGAATGCTGGCGAACTCGAAGCCGCGTTCCAGGCTGAACTTCGGCACCGCCTTCTTGATGAAGCGGTGCGCCCAGGCGGCGGTCTCGCGGGCCAGGGTGTCGCGCGCCGCGGGCGTCCGGGCGGCGGCCAGCTGTGCCCGGCGGGCGTCCAGGGCGGCCTTCAGCGTGGCCCCGCCCGCCAGCGGCACGCCGGCCCGCGTGTAGGCCGTCTCCAGCCAGGTCTGGAAGCGGCCGCTCAGGCCGGCCCGCGCATAGGACTCGGCCGCCAGCCGCTGGACGTTCGGGCCGCCGAAGCTCAGGTCGGCGGGCGCGGCGGCGCCGTGGGCCACCGGGACAGTCAGCATCAGCACGAGGCCCAGGCCGGCGAGGCGGCGCAGGACGGGGGGTGGAAGGAGGGAAGGCGGTGGCTTGGACATCGTGACCTCGGGACAGGGGTGCCCAGTGGGCTGGGAGTGTGGGCCGGCAGTGTGGGCTGGCAGGGGTTGAGCGGGAGTGTCGGCGGGCGGGTATGGAGCAGTGGGCAGTGCCGGTGGGGGCCGCAGCTGACCCCGGCGTTCAGAGTTTCCAGATCAGGCCGCGCCGCGCCATCCAGGCCAGCCCCAGCCACACCGCCAGCACGTAGCCCAGGGTGTAGACCCAGCCGCCCGCCAGGGGCCCCAGCGCCCCGCGGGACAGTTCCAGCAGCGAGGCCAGGATGGATCTCGGCTGGCCCGTCCAGGTCACCTGCCAGTCCAGCAGCACCCAGACCTTGACCAGGATGGGCAGGGCGTAGCCGGCCAGCGCGTTGCGCCCCGGAATGGTCAGCGGCGAGAGCAGCCGCGCGCCGCCCGGCACCCGGCCCCAGTCGGCGACCAGCCAGCACAGCCCGATGCCCAGGAGGCCCAGCCCCGCGCTGTACAGGATGTAGGGCGGTGTCCACAGCGCTTTGCTCAGGGGCAGGTGCCCGCTGGCCGCCCAGCCGTAGCCCAGGGCGCCCAGGGCCAGCCCCAGCCCGAAGATCAGCGCCGGGGCCCGCGGCGACTTCTGCTGCAGGGGCCGGGCGGCCGCGCTGCCCAGCAGCACCAGCGCCGTGGTCGGCACCACCGAGAGCAGGCCGCGCAGCCCCCAGGCCGAGAGCAGCGTGTTGTTCACGTGCTGCACCGGATTGGCCGTCTCGCTGACTACCCCGATGCCCCCGGCGTGCGGCGTGACCCGCAGGAACACGGCGTAGCCCGCCAGCAGCCCCAGCGCCGCCAGCAGCTGCCAGCGGCCCCGCCACGGCGCCATCAGCGCACCTCCCAGGCTGGCCAGCGCGATCAGCTGCAGCACGCCCAGCCCCAGCGTCAGGGCGTGCTGGGTCACGCTGGTCAGGAAGGCGCCGGCCAGATACAGCAGCGCGGCGCGGGTCAGCAGCCGGCGCAGCCGGGGCCAGCCGCGCACGCCCGAGCGCTGCAGCGCCGCCTGCGAGAAGGGCAGGGCGGCGCCCGCGCACAGCAGGAACCAGGGAAACACCAGGTCGGTCAGCGTGACCCCGCCGAAGGGAGCGTGCCGCAGCTGCGCCGGGGTGAAGTTGCCCAGAGCCACGTTGTTCACCAGCAGCATCAGCAGCACGGTCAGGCCCCGCCAGGCGTCCAGGGCGCTCAGCCGGGCGCCGGCCGGAACGCCGGTGGACAGGGCGCCCGAGGCGGGCAGGCGGGCGGGGCTCAGGGCATCGGGGCGGGGGATCGTCATGGGCAGGGCGCTCCACCCAGACTCTAGGCAGACCAGCTCAGGCACACATGAAATGCCTGCGCTGCTGGCGGCGCGCTGGATGGCCGCCGCGGTTCAGGGGTATTCGCGGCTGAGGTGGATTCCGGGCCCAGAGGTGGCCGGGCACTCGCAGCAGCTCCCGCACGCCCTCCAGGGGCAACCGCCAGCGGCACCCACGCCGGCGGCGGCCAGGCCCTTCTTCAGGTGAGCCGCTCGACCACGGTGCCGGCGGTGTCGATGGAAAAGTCCATCACACGCCCGCTCAGCCCGTTGCGGGCCATGACACCGTGCAGGTAGGTGTGCAGGCGTCCGGTGTCCTCGCGCCGGTCGTGGAAGCACAGCACGCTGGGGCCGGCGCCGCTCAGGGCGGCCCCGAGGGCGCCGTGCTTGTGGGCGTCGTCCAGAATGTCGCTCAGGCCGGGCACCAGCGGCGCGCGCCAGATCTGGTGGATGTAGTCCTGCATGGCGTGGCGCAGCAGATCCAGCCGCCCCACGCTGAGGGCCGCCGCCAGCAGCGCCGAGTGCGAGAGCGCGTGCACGGCGTCCGCGCGGCTGTACTCCTTGGGCAGCACGGCGCGGGCCTTGCTGGTGCTCAGCTCGAAATCCGGCACCAGCACGGTCACGCCCAGGTGCGCGGGCGGCTCCAGCCGGATGTAGTGGGTGCCCAGCTTGTCCAGCGTGGCGACCACGATGCCGCCGAACAGCGCCGGGGCCACGTTGTCCGGATGCCCCTCCTCGCGGGCGGCCACGTCCAGCACGGCCTCGTCGTCCAGCGGGCGGCCCAGCAGCTCGTTGCCCGCCACGATGCCGCCGACCAGGGCGGCGGCGCTGGAGCCCAGGCCGCGCGCCAGCGGCACCTCGGTCTCGATCTCGATGCGGGCGGGCGGCAGCTCGCGTCCGGCCCGCCTCGCCGCCAGCAGCATGGCGCGGTACACGTAGTTGCTCTCGTCGGCCGCCGTGCCCGCCAGCTCCGCGCCCAGCGGCACCACTTCGGTCGTGTCCTGCGGCGTCACCCGCAGGGTGGTGAACAGCGGCACGCTCAGGCCCAGGCTGTCGAAGCCCGGCCCCAGGTTGGCCGAGCTGGCCGGCGCGCGGACGGTGAAGGTCATGGGTGGCCCTGGCGGGGGGCTGGAGTCAGAGGGCAGAGGGTAGAGGGCAGAAGGCGAAAGGTGGAAGGCCAAGGGCGAAGTGGAGAACGCCTGTGCGTTTCAGCCCTCAGCTCTTTGCCCTCGACCATCTGGCCGCTCACAGACTGCTCTTCCTCACCGCATCCAGGGTGGTCTCCACGGCGACTGGGGGCTGCCTGTGGCGCATGGCGCAGGTACCGCCGATCGGCGCACAGATCACCGGGGCGGCGCCGTTCTCGGCGGCGCTGGACACGGCCATCAGCATGCCCCGATCCCTGAAACTGCGGATGGGTTCGGGCCCTCGTGGGTCGGGAACAGCAGCGCCGACGGTTCCGGTGCATGGCTCAGAGAAGTTTTCCCCTCGTACAGCGTGAACGCGGGGGTGCATTCGGTGACAGGCAGGGGCGCTCGATCCGCTTCGATGATGCCAGGCATACACACTCCTTGGGAGAGCCCCGCAGGGCGGCTGGGGGTCATGCTACGCGACCGGGGGGCGGTGGTCGGAACCGGAAATCAAGACAACTCCCCGATCCTGGGGCCTGGGCCGGCCTGAGAAGGAGCGCGGGCAGGCTCACCACCGCGGAGACTGGGGCAGGAGACCGGCGCGATGGACGCCGACAGGTCGTGGAGACGGTCTCGACAGTGGAGGCCGACCCCCGGAGACTGGCGCATTGGCGCCCGCTCACCCCGAAGCGGTCTCATCTTCTCCGTGCGCTTCCGCGCTAGGCCAAGGTGCCTGAGCGCGTCAGAGATGAGAGCTGGCGGGCTCTTTTCCAATCCGGCTCTTAAATGGAGTTTGCGGGACATCCATCCCATCTTCGCCGGCCCTTGAGAATGTACGCATATGCACAATAGGGGATCAGGCCCAGTTTCATGCTGCCCCTACAACGAGCAAGCAACAGGCATCGTTGCCACTCAACAAAGCAAGACACGGAGGTAGAAATCATGGGTATTATCATCACTATTCTGGTCGGCGCACTGTGTGGTTGGCTCGCGAGCCTCATCATGAAGACCGACGGTCAGCAGGGCGCCATCGCCAACATCCTGATCGGTATCGTGGGCGCGGTC
>NZ_PPPD01000001.1:900000-1097500 GCF_002901445.1 Deinococcus koreensis | reverse complement strand
GGTATATGTACGACAGCTTTGCCCATTCTCATCAGGTTTGAGACCGCCTGGGGCGCGGCGTGAACAGCCCCACCGCCTACGAGGGCGCCCTGAAGCTCAAGGAGATCTCCTACATCCACGCCGAGGCCTACGCGGCCGGCGAGATGAGGCACGGCCCGATCGCGCTGATTGACGAGCACCTGCCGGTGGCCGTGATCGCCACCGAGAGCCGCCTGCTGGAAAAGACGATCAGCAACGTGCAGGAAGTCCGCGCCCGCGCCGGCAAGGTGATCCTGTTCCTCTCGGACGGCGACACCGAAAACGCCCGCCACGGCGACGACGTGATCTACCTGCCGCGCGCCCACGAGATGGTCTCCCCCGTCGTGAACGCGGTCGCCATGCAACTGCTGGCGTATTTCACCGCCACGGCGCTGGGCAAGGACGTCGGTAAGCCGAGGAACCTGGCCAAGAGCGTGACAGTGGAGTAACGAATTTCGGTTCAAGGTGGATGCCTTGGAGGCATCCACCCTAATCTTTCGTGACTTCCAACAAATCTGCGTGCAGCTGGCGAACGTAAATGTTAGTGTCGAAGCTGTCAACGACAACGATAGCTGACCAGAAGGTCACGTCAGTGAGTCGAAAGGAGCGTCCACGATGGCTGTTGCGGATATTGGAAACTTTTTTAAGGCTGAGACAAAAAGTCTCAAGGATCTCGTCTCTAAACCAGGCACTGCTTTCTATATCCCGCTATATCAAAGGGAGTATAGCTGGAAAACAGGAAATATAGAGGAATTAATTAGCGACATTGCCCAGGGCATAGAAAGATTAGTATCCCTGAATAATGATACAGAAGAATACAAAAATTCAATGAGGTTTTTTGGCTCGGTAATTCTGGTTGGCGAGACGGAGCCTTTTGCGACAATACAGCCAAAGGATAGCAGTGCTATGCCCACGTCTGTTCGGAAAGTAATTGATGGACAACAAAGACTATCAACCTTCGCCCTGCTTTCTACTGTTCTGTATGAAGCAGTTGATAGAAATTCAAAGATTGTAACAGCCAATAGGTCAACTCTTTCAAGTGAGGTGAAAAGCAATTTAAGCGAGGTGGTAAGGTATTATAAGAATATTCTCTCGAATTTATATTCATTCAATCTTGAAATGGGCGACCCAGAAAGAAAGCCCGTTATTATTCGCGGATCCGTAGATAAGTGGACTTATTCTGATAAAGACGATGATAGCTATAATTCTGGTATTTCCAATTACCTGGCCAAGTTTATTAGAGTTCATCATTCAAGCGAAGATGAAAAGATACTGAGTGAATTCAAATCAGATATCGTGAAGTCAAATATTTCGAAGCTGCGAAATTTGGTCAAAGCGATTGAAAATCAACATAGGGGTCTAGGAGATTCATCGATGCCTTGTGCTCGACAAATAATAAGTAAAGTGTCGCAGATAGATCTTTGGCAGAGAGAAAGGAATGACCTGATTGAGTATCTGAAAGCTGCTGATGTAAACTCACCCGATAAATCTCTCCACTCGGTATTTTCTCTGACTCAGTTGTTCATGTTTATTCATTATCTAACGAACAGGTGTTGTTTTACCACAATTAACCTTGTGGATGAGAATCTAGCCTTTGACATGTTCCAATCACTGAATACTACCGGACTTCCATTAACTTCCCTTGAAACGTTTAAACCAAAAATATTAGTGATTGATCCAGAAAAGCCTAAGGCAGATTCGAATTACTTAAATTATAAGTATAGAGCAGACTACGAAAAGGTGGAAAAACTCATACAAGTTGGCGACGATGGAAGAACCGCGAAAAAAGAATCACTAACGAATGAGTTCATGGTAATTTTCTCTCTCGTGTGGAGCGGAGAACCTCTATCAAAAAATTTCAGTGATCAAAGGCGATACCTTGATCGCGAGTTCACAGGGAAAGAGATAGAGAAGCAAGATGAGGTTTTTATTAAAACCATGGGCGATCTTGCACTCTTCTGGCTTGACACACAGTTGAATAGCTACGAAAACTTAGAGCAATCCCTGAACAAGCTAAATGCAGCGGATATAGATATAATTAAGCTATGTCTTGCATATCTCAGGGATGCAAACCACAAGTTAGCGAATTCTCTTATTGGAGCATACTATTCTAGTGAATTAAAAAACAACCTCGATAAGCAAAAGGAGTTCTATAGGATAGTAAGACATACAGCAGCCTATTTCACTTTGTGGAGAGCTTCCAGCGGAACCTCTGGTCTTGATAAAAGTTACAGGAATCTAATGGAGAAGCTCGTAAGTAAAAAGAGTGGCGGCAAAATAAGGATATCCGCGAGCTCTGATGTTATTAGGAAAGAGTTATCCGAAATACTCAGCGCAAAAAGAATCAGAACAAAATCAGATTGGATTCAATATGCGAGAACTAACCTTCTGTATGGATCAGCACCGCATGCAGTAGTGAAATTTGCTCTCTTGGCTTATTCCAATGAACGAATTGCGGATCCGGGGAGACTAGGTTTGACCACCAAGGCCGCCGCTGACTACTCCAAGACATTGACGTACGAAGCATGGATCTCTAAAAATGCAAAGTCAATTGAGCACATTGCACCGCAAGACAATGCAAGCGGATGGGACAAAGCTATATATGAGAATAAGAAATATGATCTGATTGGAAATCTCACACTATTTCCAGTGGAAGTAAACTCTAGTGCGAGCAATAAGGGCTGGAGGGAAAAGTGGTATTATTACAGAATTTTAGGGGAAAGTAATCAGAGTGCACGAGAGAATTTGAAGGCGCAAGCTGATTCTGATGGCATCTCTCTCAAAGGGAAAACAGTGAGCGAGCTAACCAATTCCAGCTACATGGATATAATCGCTCCGTTGTCATCTTTGCCAAAGGACTTCACTTGGAATGCAGACTTTATCGATTTGCGCACTGAAGAAATCTGCGAAACCGTATGGCACGTAATGGATAAATGGCTCTCTGAGTAAATAGACATGCATGGAGAATTGGGGTATCATCGATAGAAATGTCTACTGCGAGTTCTTTTTTCAAGCTCGGCTTCTCCGGCCACGAAACTTTCGCTTTCCGTTACGGGTGGCTGCGCAAGGCCGTCATCGGAGCGGAGATCGGCCCACAGTATTTCTCGCAGCCCATGGCACTGGTGCTCCTGGGGGTGGGGAAAAATATGGTGGAGAGCATCCGGTACTGGGGCGCGGCCACCCAGGTGCTGGACGACTTGGGCCGTGGCTCCGTGGCACCGACCCCGTTGGGTCAACAGCTACTGACCGAGTGGGATCCTTATCTGGAAGACATTGGGTCGCTGTGGCTAGTGCATTGGCTACTCGTCAACAACCCGGCAAAGGCGGCGGCCTGGCATTACGCGTTCTTCCACTACCCGCGCCGTGACTTCACCAAGGCCGATCTTGCCGAGCACATGTCTGACTGGGCAGCGCGGCATGAAGCCAAGAACAAACGCTCTACGCTAGAGCGGGACGTGGACTGCCTGCTCAGAACCTACCTGCCCGGCAAGAGCAGCAAGAAAGGGGTAGCCGAAGAATCATTCGACTGCCCCCTGGCGGAACTGGGCCTGGTGCACTCTTTGGAAGATGGCGAGCGATTCGGATTTACTTTTGGAAGCAAGCGCTCACTGCCGGATGCAGTGTTTGCCTACGCGCTATTGGACTTTCTGGATCAGATCAGAGGGGAGAGGCAGACCGTGGTGTTGCATGATGCGCTCTATGAACCAGGGAGTCCCGGTCAGGCTTTTAAACTGAGTGAGAATGCGCTGATTGAGGGTATTGAGGCCGTCGAGCAACTGACGGGAGGCGCAGTACAGATGGATGATACGGCGGGCTTGAAACAGATCTACTTGCGCCGGCCGGTGGACAAGGTGGCCCTGTTGGCAGCTTTTTACGCAGGTCAGGCATGACCACCGCACAGCGAACAGATCTGTCCATCTTGCCTGCCGCCCGTTTCCTGCGTTCGGTTCGGTTGGATCACGACCTGCACAGGGCCGAAACACTTCAGGGGTATGTCATTACGCCCCAGGTGCGGACGGTACTGCGGCGCATCTTGACGGCGCTCAGGGTAGAAGGAGCGCGGGCCCTGACCCTGACGGGCCCATACGGCACTGGGAAATCTGCCTTCGCGTTGTTCCTGGCGCGACTGGTTCGGGAGCCGGCTGGAGAGGCCTGGACGTTGCTGTCCAAGGCGGACGGTGTGCTTGCTGCTGAAGCGCGGCAAGTGCTGTCCCGGCCAATCTTGCCGATAGCCCTCACGCTGCGTCGTGCCAGGTTAAGCGTGGCTTTGCTGGAGGGGATAGAGCAGCAAGCACAGGGCATAGCAGGTGCAGAGGGGCTGGCCGCCGAAGTGGCTGAGGCGCTGTCATCGGATCACGACGAACTAGACTCGCGCACTGTCCTGCGGTATGTGGCGACCCTAAAAGAGCACGCCGTGCAGGCGGGGTTCGGCGGAATCCTGATCGTCTTCGACGAGATGGGTAAGGGCCTAGAGTACGAAGCGCGTTACGGCAGCGACGACATTTACTTGTTGCAAGAATTGGCCGAAGTGGCGGCTCGAAGTGGGCAGTACCCGCTGCTTTTCGTAGGGGTACTGCACCAAGGATTCGAGCAGTACGGGGAACATCTGTTGGCTTCCGCTCGCAAAGAGTGGGGCAAAGTTCAGGGCCGGTTTGGGGATATTGAATTCCTGGAGCCGCCCGAACAGCAGATGCGCCTTGCTGCCCAGGCCCTGGGAGTGTTGTCCCCGCCGCCGAGCAAGACTGTGCGTGCGCAGGCTCAGACTGCCGCCCAAGCACTTACTGAGTTGGGTCAAGCCCCCAAGAAGATTGCAGCACTGGAATTCGTTTCACTTGCGGCTGAGGCAGCCCCGATCCATCCCACGGCCTTAATGGCCCTGCCCTATGTCTTCCGCCGCTTCGCCCAGAACGAGCGATCACTCTTCGCGTATCTGCTCAGCGGTGAGCCCCATGCGGTGCCGCAGCAGTGGCAGTCGCGCCAGGAACTTATCCGCCTGCCCGATCTGTTCGATTACTTCACCGTAAACCTGCTGTCGAGCCTGTCCCGCCAAGCGTCCGCCCGCCGTTGGATCGAAGTCGTCGATGCTGTGGAGCGCGAACCAAACCTACCCCCACTGGACGTCGAGATCTTGAAAGCTGTGGGCTTGCTGAGCGTGCTAAGCGACATGGGAGCACTCAACGCGACCTACGAACTGATCTGCACGGCCCTCCGCGACGCTCCAGAGAATTCGGAGGTGCGGGCCTCATTGGATCGCCTCCAAGAAAAGTCGCTGATTGTCTTCCGCCGGTATAACCACACCTACCGCGTCTGGGAAGGCAGCGATATCGACATTGAGGAGCGGTTAGAAGAAGGCCGCCGCACTGTGGGCGCCAGCCTGGCCCTCTCGGAGATTCTGGAGCGTCACCTGCCACGCCGGCCCATGGTGGCCCGGAGGCATTCCTTCGACACCGGCACCTTGCGGTACTTCGAGGTGCACTACGCCGACGCCCCACCACCATCTGCGGCGCTAAAAACCGACAGCGGTGGCGAAGGGGTACTGTTGTGTGCTCTGCCCACGAACGCCGAACAGGCCGACGTCTTCGCGCAGTGGGCACAGGAACCAGAGGTCGCTGGCCGCCCGGAACTCCTGGTGGTAATCCCGCAGCAGCTGCACACCCTACGTGAAGCGGCTGTCGAAGTGCGCGCCCTGCACTGGATCAGGGAGACCACGCCCGAACTGCGCGACGACCGGGTGGCCCGGCGTGAAGTTGCCGAGCGCCTGGCGCACCTGGAGGCCGTGTTGATGAGTGCTGTCGATCAACTTATCGACCCGCGCCCCGCCCCGACTGGCAGCGAAGCGGCCTATTGGTACGGCGGTGAAGCGCTCGACATCCAGACCCCTAGACTGGCCGTGCAGCTCCTGTCGGACATCCTTGACGAGGTGTACGCCGACTCGCCGTGCGTTCTGAACGAACTGGTGAACCGCCGCACGCTGTCTTCAGCCGCTGCGGCTGGACGCGGCAAGCTGATGTCCCTGATGCTCTCAGCGGCAGCCGAACCCCTGCTGGGCCTTGACCCTGAAGCGTTCCCGCCCGAACGCAGCATGTACGAGAGCGTGCTGCGTGAAGCGCAACTGCACGTCCCTGTAAACCCCGACGAGGAAGAAGGCGCGTGGCACTTCGCTGACCCGCCAGGAGGGCACCACACCAACCTGGCCCCCGTGTGGCAGGCCCTTGCCTCCGCCATCTTTGACGCGCAGGAACCCTTCAATGTTGGGAAGCTGTTCGCGAAGCTGGCCGCTCCGCCCTACGGCGTGACTGAAGGCCTCCAGCCCGTGCTGCTGCTTGCCTTTATGCAGGCTCACCCGCATGAGATCAGCTTTTACCGTGAAGGCAGCTTTATCCCCGACCCTGGAATGGCTGACTTCGAGGTTCTGGCCCGTCGTCCGGAACTGTTCGCTGTGATGGGCAGCCGCGTCTCTGGAGGCCGCGCGGACGTTCTTCACCGCATGGCCAAGGGGTACAAGACCGAGCCGGCCCTTGTGCCGGTTGTGCGCGCCCTGATTCGCGGTGTTCGCAGCCTGCCGGAAACCTCCTGGCGCACGAAAGGGCTCCCTGAGAACGTTCTGCGACTGCGTGAAACCTTCAACCAGGCGCGCAGCCCCGAGCAGCTCCTGTTCACCGATATCCCCGCCGCACTGGGTCTGCCACCGATCTCGGACGAGCCCACTCCGCCCGAGCAGGTCGAAGCCTTCTTCAAGGCCCTGAACGCTGCGAACACCACCTGGGCCAAGCACGCCCCGCATCAGATCCTCCAGGCGCGCGCCACACTGCTGGCCGCCCTGGGCTTTCCGGCCACCAACGCCGGCTGGCAAACCCTGATCGAACAGGCCACCTTGCTCCAAGACCGCCCCCTGCCCACCAGCCTGATCCCTCTGGTGAAGCGATTGAGCGTTGCTGGCGAACCTGACCTCGTTCTGGACGGCGTGTTGGCACTAGTTGCCGGTCGCTCGCCGCGCTCCTGGACGGACGCCGACGCCGAACGCTTCCCCACCCAGGCCCACGCCCTGGCCCAGGCGTACACCATTGCTGCGCGGCAGCTGGGCTATGCCAGCCCCGAAGTCGAACGCGGCAGCGAGGACTACGCCGGCCAGATTCGGGGAGTCCTCAACTTGTCCCGCGCCACTCTGAGCGCACAGGACAAAGACGCCATGCGCCTAGCCCTGCTGAAACTGCTTCAGGAACTGGACGACTAACCCCCCCCGCGCATGTGGCATGTGTGCTGATGGACGCCCTACGCCTGGGATACGCTACGCGCATGACCAACAGCTCGACCGCAGAGCCGCGCCACATCCTGTCCCTGTCGGGCGGGAAAGACAGCACGGCTCTCGCTATTTACATGAGGGACAAGATCCCGAACATGGAGTACATTTTTTGCGATACGGGCGAGGAGCTGCCTGAAACTTACGACTATTTGGATCGCCTTGAAGCTTACCTAGGTAAACCAATTGTTCGTCTGAATCCGGATAGGCCCTTTGCGCACTACCTAGACATTTATAGAGGAGTTTTGCCGGATAGTCGCACGCGTTGGTGTACGAGGATGCTGAAAATTAAGCCTTTCGAGAAGTACGTAGGTGAGGATTCGGCGATTAGCTATATAGCCATCAGGGCTGATGAAACCCACCGGATTGGCTATATTTCGACGAAACCTAATCTAAAGGCCGTCTATCCATTTATCGAGAATGATATCATTAAATCCGATGTGTTTGGGATATTGGAAGAGAGCGGGATGGGAATCCCTGAATACTATGAGTGGCGTTCTCGCTCAGGTTGCTACTTTTGCTTTTACCAGCAAAGGCGCGAGTGGGTTGGATTGAAAGAACGCCATCCCGATCTCTACGACAAGGCTAAGACCTTCGAGAAGTTTGACGAGGTGACCGGTAAAAGCTTTACATGGTCGCCAAAGGAGAGTCTCGTTGAGCTTGAACAGCCTGAAAGAATGGAGGCGATCAAGAATTCAAAACTGAGATCGCAGCAAATTAGACAAACTGGACTTGTAGACATCTTAGACGAAGAGGAAGATGCCGATGAGTCGTGTCTCGTTTGTCATCTATGAGATTATGGCTGATTCAATAATTTCAAACATTTTATCATCGATGAAAAGGGGCTCGCGTGATGGAAGGCAGCGTCCACATAAACCAATCATGTGGCTTGTCGTCCTTAACCTACTCGATTCATCATATATCCGAGAAAACAAAATAGTTTTTGACGAAAAGCTAGTGGCCGAATTCAAGAATCTTTTCTCCGAGTACGCTCTTGGCGATGATCTACCTCAGCCGTCACAGCCATTCTTCCACCTTCGTAGCTCCGGGATATGGCACCATAAGATTAATCTTGGCGAAGAGAATTACTATAATTCCCTGACAACATCAGGCGGTGGAACCAAGCGCATACTCAAAGCAATACAGTATGCGTATCTTGATGATGAAGTATACACATACCTTCAAAATTCAATAAATAGAGACAGATTGAGAGCGGAAGTTCTTACGCTCTTGCACGACGAGGGGAGAGGTTAGGCTTGTCGAAACGCATAGGCACGCTATTTCATGAAACCTTTCCCCTCAGTCGGCCCGGAATTGCGGCCGTTCTTCGACAGGCTAATGGAAAGTTGAGTTTAAAGGAGTTAATCGAGATCCTTTGTGAGGAAGAGAACCTCGGTAGGAATTGGGCCAAAGCCGTTCCAAGCTATGCTCGTGCTTGCGGTCTAATGGAATTTGGTTCGACTCAGCTCACCTCCCTTGGCCTGCACGTGCAGGAGCATGACCCGGCGCTCTCGCTTCCGGCGACCCTATGGCTTATGCACTACCACCTGTGCGCCCCACAGGGCCCAGGCCCGCGCTTCTGGCATGACCTGATTGTGCGGGTGCCACAGGTGCAGCAACCTTTCCGCAAAAGCGATGTGGTGACAGAAATTGAACGCAGCGTGCTGGCCGAATCCGGCACGACATTGAAAGACCGGGGCGTTGAGAGCACCGCGACCATCTTCCTGGGCAGTTACACCAAATCCGACGCGCTGGGGCCTCTGGAACTGCTGAGTGAGAACGGCGGCGAGTACGCGTTCGAGACGCCGGACGCGCCGCCAACGGGCGTGTTCGCGTATGCGCTGTCACACTACTGGCAAAGCCAACTGCCTTCCCAGCAGACCTGCACCATGGAGGATTTCAGTGTGCCGGGCGGGTTCGGCAGCCTGTTTTCCATGGGCTCGTTCCACGTAAACCGAGCACTGCGCCAACTGGCGCGGCAAGGGGTGCTGGAGTTGTGGATGGCCGCACCGCCATATCAGGTCACACGGCCACCCACGCCCGAAAAGCTCCTGGAAGGAATTTATGCGGTCGAGTGATGCGAACTGGCTGTTAAGCGAGGAGCTTCAATCAGAGGCCGTCGCGCAGACAGATGGTGCGGCCCAAGCGCGCAGCGTGGTGGCTTTGCTCAACGGGGGCGGACTGTACACGCGCACGGCGCTGCTGGTGTTACCGCTTGGCTGGCTGGGCCGCGAGGGCGAAATCTCAGCGCGGTTAGGGATCGCCCACGTGCACTACCAACAGTGGAAGTTAGAGCGCATCTCGCCGGATCAGTCTTACTTGCTTTACTCGGCCGAGCGTTTAATCGCGGAGCTGGATGCCCTGTGTGGCGAGCCGTACCCGTATGGAACGTTGCTGGTCTCCGTGTTCGATCTACCCCTGGCGGCCCTTGTGCCAGCAGAGCTGCGCAAGTTCTGGAACTACCTGTTTGGAACGTTTAGCAAGCGCCCGCGCGGCGTGATGCTGGCCCTTCCAGACGGGGCACCTATTCTTCCTACTGAGACCGACCTAGAGGGCTGGCAGGCGGCCGGACGCTTGGCGCGCTGGGAAATCTAGCCTGGCGTTCGTCGCTCTTTACTTCTGGTCTATTTCACCCTTCGCCTCGTTGCCGTGATGACGGAAAGGAATCCCGCCCAGCCATGACCAGCCCCCTGACCATCCGCGATATTGCCCAGCCCGATACCACCACGCAGTTCATCAGCGACGTTCAGCTGTCCACGTTCTACGACGACGCGGCGCTGAACCAAGACCTGATGCAGCGGTTCATGTTTACACGTGGCTCGGGTGGGCACGGAGAGCGCAAGGGGACAGCTGATTTGCTGCGCCTGCTCCACCAAAGCGTCACGGCCATTGGAGCAACTGGGGAAAATCGCTTTGTCTTCCTTGCGACGTACGGCCATGGGAAAAGCCACCTGGGGCTAGCGCTAGCAAACTATTTCGGTGCCCAGCGCGGTTCTGCGGCGCTGAATATGGTGCTCAAAAAACTGGATCACGCCCTTCCTGCCAACGAGGCGCAGGTTTTCCGCGACTTCCGTGACAACGAGGACAAAGCCCCCTTCCTGGTACTGATCTTGCGCGGTGACCGTCCCGGCGGATTGCGAGACACTTTCTTCCAGTCGCTAGACCGTGCCCTGGGGCAGCGGGAGCAGACTCGGGCACTCAAGCCACCCTTCTGGTTCGATAAGGCCGCAGAGTTGCTCGATCGGATTAGCACGAGTCCTGCCCACCTGGCAACGGCCAATGCTTACCTGTCCAAGCATGGCCGCGACCTGCACAGCGTGCAGCAAGAAATCGCAGAGAAGAGGTCAAGCGCTTACCAGCTGGCTGTCGGAGCTTTTAAGGCTGTGCACAGTGTCGAACCGAGCCTCGGTGGGGAAACTGCTCTGAGCGACGCGGTGCGTTGGATCGTTGACGATCTGTGCGGGCCGGGCAAACCGTTCGGAGGACTGCTCGTGCTCTTCGACGAGTTCAGTCGATTCGTTCAGGACTACTCGCAAAACAACCCGATTGGGGCGCCACTACAGGAATTGCTGAGCGGCATTAACCACCAATCAGCACGTGGAAAAGCGATGTTCGTAGGGCTTTCCCAGCATGACCCAAACGTGATTGCCGAACGTCATGGGGGCGGCGAGGAGCTGATCAAAGAGCTCAATCGTCTCCCGACAGCCAACAGGCACAAAATGCAAACCATGCTGGAGGACGTGCTGGGCGGCGTGCTCAAGACGGACGAGTCGGCCTGGCACACGTTTATGCAGCATCCGCAGGTCGGCCTGACAGTCAGCGAGGCTAGTGACACGGCCAAGCAGCTGTTCGCAGATCGATATGGGCGGAATCAACTGGACTGGAATCTCAACACCATTATCGACAAGGTCGCCAAGCAGTGTTTTCCACTGCACCCGCTCACGACCGCATTCCTTTCCAGCGTAACTCTGCATTCGTCTGCAACGGTGCGCTCCGTGCTGGGCTTCATTCAGGACGAGCAGGGCTTCGTCATGCCACGTTTTAATGAGGCCGCCCTCACGGAGGCCGGACAGCCGAATTGGGTGCTCCCGACCCGCCTGGTGGACTATTACGGCGAAGCGCTTGGCGAGGACAAGTACAAGAACTTTAAGAACGTCATCAAGCCAGATCTGACTGTGGAGCAGCAGGAGGTGCTCAGGGCTATGCTGCTCCTAGACGTGGCTGAATTGCCCACCAAGCAGGCGGGCGGGTACGCAGCTGTAATTGCCAACCTGACAGGACTGGAGGAAGGTGAGGCAAAACGCATCCTGCAGGTGTTGGAAGACCAGCACTACATTCGCTACGACTCGGCCAACAAGACCTATTCGTTTTGGGTCGGCTCCAACGGTGCCCTCGACCTCGACCGCCTGTTGACGGAAGAAATAGCGACGCGCGAGGGGAACAGGAAGCTGGCGCAGCTGTTCGAGAACTTTAGTGGCGGCACGAATGCGGTCAATAATCTTGGCCTGGGCCGGTCTTACCCCGTGGCCATTTCCTGGGGGCACGAGGACGACTGGGCGGCCAAAGAGGTCATCGTGCCCGTTAGCGCCCTGAAGCAGGATCTGCTGACCGCCCTGCGGAACAAGTACGCGGTGCAGATCGATAGCCCGCCGGACGCGCGGGGCGTCGTGGTGCTGGTGGTACCCAAATCCCAGAAGGAGGCCGACGAGGCCGTCGAGAAGATCAAGCAGCTACTGGCCCAATCGGCTAAGGACAACGCTGCACCCCTGCTGTTCCTAGTGCCGCGCGAGGGCCACGGCGACCTAAACACCACCTTGCTAAAACTGGCTCTGGTGAGCGAACCGTTGTTCAAGACCATCGCGCAGCCCAAGGTGGGGGAGAGCGCCCTGGGGGAAATGAAACAGACGCTGAGCAGCAAGGCGGCCAAAGGCATGGATGCCCTGCGGACGGGCAGTGTCGTGGTTGTGCCGCCAGCCATGCAGCAGGCACTGGAAGCACGCCTGCGCCCTGAACCAGCAAACCGGGTGGGCGAGGCTCTGAAGGTCGTGTATGAGCTGGCTTACCCCCATCATCCCGACAGCTTCTTCACCCAGTACAAGCAGAGTTCCACCAACCTGACCAAGGCCACTGTAGATGTGATCTATGAGTTGCTGGAGAATGGCCTGGATCAGGTGAAGTGGTCGGCTGGTGCCAAAGTGCCAGGAGAAGTGGTCAAGCTGCTGCAAAAAGAGTGGGGCATCGTTAGCCCCCAGCAGCAGGTGGTCGAGCCGACGTTCACGAAGGTTAAGGTCGCGTGGGATCGCTTCGATGGGACATTCTCGCCCAAGATCAAGAGTGCGTGTGCGGACGTCGTACTCTTGGAACTTTTACAACCGCCGTACGGTTATGACCAGAACACGCTGGCGCTGCTCTTCGCCGCGTGGATTGGCCGGAACCGAGACGCCATCGCTATAAGTGGGGTCGGCAAACTCAGCCGCCCGGCCCCTGGCGCCAAGGAAGCCTTTAAGAACCCCGGCGTGTTCCTCAAGGCCATGTCTGGAGTACAGATCCACCGCAAGGACACGGCCACCGAGAAGGCCAAAGTCACCGAGGTGCTGACCCAGCTCAAAAACGGCATGTTCACTATTGTCGAGGCCAAACGCGGCAGCAACATCCTTGAGGAGTTCAAGCACAATAACCCCCGATACGACGCTGACTTCCTGGAACAGCTGGAGACGGCCAACTCCAAGTTGCAGAAGGGTCTGGAGAACCAGGCGGCCTACGATAAGGCCGTCGAGGGATTTGAGGCGAGTCTTAGTCAGGCGCGGTCGGTAGCCCAGGTCAAGCCGTTGGCAGATCGACTGAAGTCGGGCTTTCCCAGCTTGAGCCTAGTGAAATCTGAGAAGGCTACAGGCGAGCAGCTTCAGCAGCAGCTTCTTAAGCTCGTCACCAGCCTGACAGCGACCGAAATCAAGCAGAACACGCAACTGCGCGAGATCTCCCAGTACTCCCTGAATGTTGCGGCGTTGAAAGCCTTGGTGAATTCACTGCATGGTCTGGGGCTCTTAGAACTAAAAGCGCAAGCAGATACTGCTCTTCAGACCCTTGCCGAAGCCAAGCAAGCCTTAGAGGCCAGCCAGGCTGAAGTTGCTGAACTTAAACTGGTCAATAACATCTCCATTCAGGGCAACCTCGCCGGGCTGCGAAACAGCCTGGAGGCATTGCGTACCCTGGAATTGAAATCTGATAGGGCCAATGCCCTCTCTGACGAAAAATATTTGCAGCTCAAACAGTCCATTGCCGAACTAGAGCGCCGGTTGCCGGCATGGCAGGAATCCTTATCCAGCGTCATGGATGCTGTGGCTGCGAGCAAATTGAGCAAGGAACTCCTGGCTGGCAGTTCTCGCTATGAGGGCACAGCCGAAGCAGAGACGCTGGGCAAGCTTCAATCGCACGCGGATGCGCTGAACCGGTACTTCAACGTGGTCAGTAGTTCTCCGGTGCTTCATGAACCGGCAGATGTGGAGCGCTGCCAGACTGCCTTACAGGAGTTGAGGCAGGAGTACAAGGACGTCGTGAGCGCAGCCCAGCTAGCGCAGGTTGACCACGCGTCAGCAGCACTAGAGAGGCAGCAGCAAGAACTGGAGACCAGGGCTACAGCGTGGCTTGAGCATCAGCAGCAGCGCTTTGATTCGGGCCAAGTGAAGGGCCTGGAGCAGGCTCTGGATGTGCCCCCACGGTTCCTAAGCGAGACTGGACGGGTCGCGTTGGGCGAGCTACGCACTGCCATCCGCACGCAGCATGACGCTGCCGCACAGGAATCGCAACGCCTGCAAGCGGTGTCCTCAATTCCTCAAACGGGCAGTGTGAGTGTCCTGAATCAGAGCCTGGCGGAACTGCAGAAGGTGGCACTCCAGCCGGGTAAGGTCACTGCAGTAGCTGAGGCCAAGCGAGCTGCCATTGAAGCTGAATTGGCTCGACTGAATGCCTTGCCCCATGAGTGGCAGGCCCAGGCGTCTGAGGCCACGGAACTCCAGGTGCTTGAGAAGCTGGCAAAGGACGTGACGCGCCAGGAGGCCAGCCTTATTGGAAGTCCGCAACAGGGCGTTGTCGAGTCCCTGGCTCGCCAGTTAGGTGAACTGACAGCGGTGATTCGCCGGGCCGCCGAGCTGCGGAGCAATTCATCAATTAGGTTGACTGACCTCTTAAGCCGGAAAGCAGACCAGCACATTCTGTTGAATAAGCCCGTCTTGTCTGCAGTGCAGCGTGACGTATTGGAGAGCGATGTAGCCCATACCCAGCAACTGTACGAGGGCCAAGTAGCCAAGCTGGAGCAGGAATTGTCCACGTATGAAAGCAAACTCGGAAGTGCCTTTACCTTGGTCGATCTAGAAAAAATAGATCTCCGCCATTTTCCGCGTGCGGGCTTGCCAGATGGCTTGTCGCAGCGCTCGCAGGCACTGGAACAGCGGCGGCAAGAACTACGTCCCTTGCTGACAGATATGGCTGCCTTAAGCAACGCATCCTGGCGAAACCTAGCAGAAGCGCAGGAGGTCTTGCAGCGATACACGGCCTTGCTGGAGTTGCCGGTGTGGTCGGAAGGGCAGCTCGATCAACTTGAGAAGTTACGGGCACGTCTGCTGGATAGGGTACAGGTGAAGCGTCAGGAGGGTTTGGCCTGGCTACAGACACGTGAGAAAGGACTGTCTACCTTGGCTGGCAAGGGCCTGGCCGACCTTGGGAAGGAACTGGCGCAGCCTCATGCGTTCCTAGACGATGCAGGACAGAAGCGCCTGGATGGGCTCCGGAGCGGCTTGCAAGCCAGACTGGAAGAAGATCAGGTTCTTCAGATCGAAACGCTCTTTGAGAGGATTGACTCCCCGCAGCGGCGCGCAGCGGTGGTGCAGCGTCTTCAGAGCCTGCTGTTGACGCCAACATCATGAGTGCTCCATCGCCTCGCTACCACCTGGATCCGGCGGGAGACGTCGAACAAACTGGTCTTCAAAACGTCTATACGGAAGCTGAATTCCTCCGCCAAGCATTGCTGGACAAACCGCTTCTCATCCATGGGTCGCCACTGGTCGAATGGGCACAAAAGTTTGCAATAGGCCGCAACTTCCACTCCCAGAAGGTGTACTCTGCCCGCACGACCCTTGGGCACCTCGTTCCGGGTCTTGGTGCTGAATCTGCTCAGGTGTTGCTTAAGCAGTGGCCGGACTTGGGAATAGATTTCAATACGAGCAGCCACCTTTCCGAGTTGATCGCTCACCTGGCTGGCGGCCAGCCCCTTGGGAGCGCTGAACATGCTGCGGAGTGGCTTCTGCTGCGGGCGGAGGCGACGCCTGAACTGCAACTCGCCCTTGAGCGGGTCGGCGCTTCAGTGTCAGACATGGTAAGCACTGTTTGGACACCCATCTACGGCGTGTCGGAAGAGGGCGTGGAACCCCTCCTGCTGAGTTGGCTTGGTATCCAGTCAGGGCTGCCCCGCTGGCCAGCGCCTTTCCCTATACCATTGCGTGGACAAGCGTTGGAGATGGTGCGTCAGCACGTAGCAAAAGCCGTTTCGGAGCAGGGACTGGATGCATTTTCGCAGTGGCAAGCGGCTAACGCCGCCGTCGAAATACTCAAGGTGGCGGCCATCGAAACGGCGGCCTGGCTCAAGCTGCACCCAGAGGCTTTAACCCAGACTGCTGTACAGCGCTTACGCGAATTTCTGCCGAATGAGCGATATGGAAAACTGGTGCAAGAGCTACCGGTTCATCTTCCGGCCCCACTTCCTGAGCATCCGGATGCGTGGTCGAACTGGATGGAGCGTGAGTACCTGCCTTACCGCATTTCTAAGAAAGCTGACCAGTCAGCCCTTTTGCTCACATTACGTCACTTTGCAGAGCGGTTTCTAGCGGTATATGCCAAGGCTCTGAACGGGGGTTCCCATGCAGACTGGTTGGTGTGGCAACGCAGCGCGGATCTCAAACGCAGCGACCGTCTAACGCTGGTTGTGATTTGTGATGGACTAAGCCTGCATGATCTCGCCATCTTGCAGCGCCATCTGGCACAGCACGACAGTGGGCAGCGCCTAAGTGATTTGGGCAGCCAGGTTGCCTTTCCGGCCCTTCCGACAATCACGCATCAGGCCAAGCCGGCCCTTGTATGTGGCGTTGCCCCCACGCTCAGCGATAAGGGCAAACCGCTGGGCGAATCCTCAACCAGGGAGAACAAGGTGCGAGCAGCGCTGCAGAATGGACAACCGGGAGACATCGTGTTTTGGAACTACGTCCAAACAGACAAGCTCTACCACGACGCGGATACGCTTGATGAAGCGTTCACCGCCGCTAACGCGACTTTGATGGGTCTCGCCGAGCGACTCTTAGGTTTGATGCTCGACGGCATTCCGAACGAGGTTCCGGCCCAGCTCGTGATCACCACAGACCATGGTCGACTCCTGCTGGAGTCAGAGCGAACGGTTTCGGCACCACACCACTTCAAGCCAGAGGGGCGAGCGGCATTCGGTGCCTGGGCAAGCATTCCGGCACAGGGCTTCGAGCTTGGTGAGACCTATGCCTTGCTGGGGCGAACAACGTTCGGGATGACTCAGGACGCGGCCGTCATGTGGGGAGACCAAACCTTTCGGACGGTCACGGGTGCTACTGGGCGCGAAGTGTGCCCACACGGGGGCATCACGCCTGAAGAAGTGCTCATTCCGTGGGCTGTCTACGTCCGCGACCTTAATTTCCGCTTGCCTTCTATCGAGGTGGCTGGCAAGGGTGAGGCAGAGCAACCTGGCATAGTCGTCCTCCGAGGTATCAACTCCACTGCCCTTCCCCTGAAGGTGAGTAGCACTACAGGTTCCTTGGTGGCGCTGATCGGCGACCTCATTGGCTGGACTCTCCCACCACACAGTGCTACAGAACGTCAACTCACGGTGACGGCCTGGCCCAAGTCGGAAACGTTAGGTGCCCTGTATCTCAAGCTTGGAGTGCAAGCAGGCCAAGGAGCTGTTCAATACGTAGACGCCCAAATTGCGTTGGAGTCCGAAGAACTGTACACACCCACGGCGAGTATCTTGGATGACCTGCTGTGATGCAGACCGACTTTATGTCCCAGACACCAGATCAGACCCAGAATGAGCCATTGAGTGACGACGCCTTGCGGCAACTGAATGCGAAAGTAACCGAGGTTTTCCGCTCTCTTGCGATTGATAAACGTCGACTGCCAGCAAGTCAACTCAACAAACGCGGCATTCCAGCGTATGTGGCCGAGTGGGTGTTAGAGAGCGTCGTGCCAGGACAGGGTGAGTTAACCCAGGACGAGACGACGAAAGTTCTGGACTGGGCTGCCCGCGTCATTCCTGGGCCAAGTGAGCAGCACATCATCAAGCACAAGCTGGCCCAGGGACAGACTGTCAAGGTGCTGACGCCACTGCAAGCCGAGATCCAATTGAAGAAGGGCAAGGAGCCGCAGCGACTTGCTCAGCTCAGGCTGCTTGGCATATCTGATGCTTACATTTCGGACGCCCTGCTGGAAGAACAACCTGATCTCTTGCGACAGGGCATGTGGGGGGTGGTGGAACTAGGCGCCTTGAAAGATGGTGTGGCTATCTTGTCTTTCAAGCCAATGCAGGCCAGCGTAAATCTACCTCTGTTCAAAGAAGCGCGCAGGAAATTTACGCTGTACGAGTGGCGGGCAATCCTGTTGACCACGCTGGGATTTGATCCCTCGGCGTTCTCTGATGAGCAGCAGACGTGGCTTCTGTGCCGACTCCTGCCCTTGGTACAAAAAAACATGCATATGCTGGAACTCGCGCCCAAGGGCACGGGGAAGAGTTTTACATATGAGAACATCAGCCCAAAGGTTCGCCTGGTAAGCGGCGGAAACATTTCGCGCGCCGTTTTGTTCGTTAATAACGCGAACGGGACTTGGGGTCTGCTCGCCCGATTCAAGGTGGTCGTGCTAGACGAAATTCAAACGTCCAAATTTACCAACCCAGAAGAGATCGTGGGTGGACTGAAAGGCTATCTGGCCAATGGCAAGCTGACCGCTGGCGGGTTGCACGAAAGCGCCAGCGACTGTGGCTTCGTAATGCTGGCTAACATCACACTCGATGATCAACAACGGCCTGTTAAGGCGTCGTTGGTTGAGGAGCTGCCTGAGTTTTTGCGCGAGACTGCTTTTCTTGACCGCATCAAAGCTCTACTCCCAGGATGGGAACTCCCCAAGCTGAGTTCCAAATTGTTGGTCGGCACGGCATCCCCGCTGACAGTGGGCCTCAAATCTGATTTTTTTGGAGATGCCTTGATTGCCCTTCGTGATGATTTGAGTTCCGAGGCATATGCCGACCAAGCAGTGCGTTTGGGCGGTGAAAAGCCATACCGCCGGAATGAAGAGTCGGTACGTGCTATTGCTGCTGGTTTAATGAAGATTCAATTCCCTCATGGGGAAGTTGCAAACCAAGACTTCTACAAATATTGTTTAAGGCCGGCCATCCAATTAAGACAGGGAATATGGGATGAATTATATGCACTAGACGGCGAATACAGACAATACGAGTCCAAAATTACGCAGGCAAAGAAATGAGTTGTGGGCGGTGCGCACTATGATTTATCTTGACTATAATGCAACTACGCCTTGTGACCCGCGCGTCGTAGAAGAGATGTTACCGTACTTCACGAATCAGTTTGCTAATCCGTCAAGCGCTACTCACATGGCTGGGAGGCAAGCAGCTGACGCTGTAGAGTTGGCGCGAGGTCGCGTCGCTCAGCTTGTGGCGTCTGATCCTCGGGATGTCATATTCACTTCGGGGGCCACGGAGAGCAACAATTTGGCTCTTTATGGAGTAGCACGAGCAGCACAGCGAAATGGAGATCGGCGTCGCAGGATTATTACTTCAGCGATTGAGCATAAAGCTGTTTTGGATCCTTGCCAAGACCTTGCTCAGGAAGGGTTCGATATTCAGTACGTTCCAGTAGACAGCGAAGGTTTTATCGACTTAGAGAGATTACAGTCACTTCTGACTTCTGACACATTACTCGTCTCTATTCAGGCGGCTAATAGCGAGATTGGAACGATCCAGCCCATAGCAGACATCAGTGAAGTTTCAGGAAAGGCTGGCGCCTTTTTCCACTGTGATGCTACCCAGGCTGTAGGCCGTGTGGATATAGACTGGCAAAATCTGCCAATTGACTTGATATCATTTAGCAGTCATAAACTTTATGGCCCCAAAGGCGCGGGGGCACTTATAGCGCAGCGCGCAGTGCGGCAGCGTCATCTCTCCCCTCTTCTGCGTGGGGGAGGGCAAGAGTCCAAGCTGCGAGCAGGCACTCAGAATGTCCCAGCTATTGTGGGTTTTGGAGCTGCATGCAATATACTTAAATCAGAGGCGTGGCAAGAGACTGAAGAAGCATCCAAGTTACGTGACTATTTTGAGGATATGCTCCTCAAAAATGTATCTGATGTTATATTTAATGGTAAACTGAATAAGAGACTTCCAAACACAAGTAGTGTAATGATAAAGGGAATAGAGGCCGACGCGCTTATTGCAAATCTTCCTAATTTTGCCTTGAGCCTGGGATCGGCTTGTAATTCGGGAGCGATAGAGCCCTCATATGTACTTTTATCTTTGGGACTATCTAGAAGTTCCGCCGAATCTACTTTCCGAGTGAGTATGGGACGCTGGACTACTAAAGACCAGATTAGCGAATTTGTGCTTGCAATCGCCGACGCATCAAGGCGGCTTCTCTCTTTGCAGTGAACATATCTACAAGCTTATTTTATTCATTTCTCAGCACAGTGTTTACGCTATGGGAACTGTCTCAAATCAAAGACTGTTACAATCTTCTTGCTATATGGGGCTGAAATTCACTTTGTAAAATGCCACTGTTGATCTACCTTATCTTAAGTTTTTTACTGCGATTCACACCAAACATTTCATTTTTTACAAGATTCAGATTTTCATCATGCTTTATGTATAGATCCCCAATAGCTGACAGCAAGTTTAACCTAGTAAGAAAAGGTCTGTAATAACGAAAGTTTTGAAAATTCTCTTTGTATGCGTAAATTGCATCCCAAACTTTTGATTGGTGCCTATAAATCACTGCATCTAGAAGAAACTTTGTGTGACTGCTATCACCAGAAAGTTCCTCTTCATATATTTTCTTCTGATAAACTAGACTATTACGAGAAGCGTTCTGAGTTTTCATTTCAGAATATTGGAGTCCACAATCAACACACGAGAGATAGCTGACTTCATATATTCTGGGTAAGCGTATGCGATTTCCACAGTCTGTGCAATAGTTTAGAAGAACAGCTTCATGATCAACACACACAACTGCGTAAGTAGATATAGACTTTTTGTCCATAAATCCTTTCTCTAAGCAGCATAGCGGACAAATCCAGACACTAAGACCTGATATAAAAGCCATGCTAGCGCCGGGTTCTATTGCTCCTTCAAGGTAAACATCCCGGCCAATTGTAAAGATATGCCTATTTCTATAAAACTCGTGAAATTTCATTGGACTGACTCGAGTACATTCAAATATCTGAAACCAGATCGCCATCACGCCTGCGCTTTTGAGATCTGTAGAGCAGAGTGGTGCGAAACTCGATAATTCCATAAAGTTGGCAAGGCCGCCAATAGGTGACTGATGTTGGAATGCAAGTCTGGCTAACCACGCCACCGGAAATTCCTGAGGTCTTGGCGGAACAATGATTGGCAGCCTTCCCAGCGTCATGGGCTACGATACCAATTGGTTCGCATAGCCTCTTCAGGCTCATGGCAAACGAAAATGTATACGGGCTAGTCTCATGGCAAACGAAAACAATCTCACCCAGAACGAGAAGTGAGGGGAAAAAACGCCATTAACCAGTCTCAAACAAAGCGAAAATGGACACCCCGTTTCTGACGGCCGAGCAGGCCACGGCCCTGCTGGACGTGAAGCCCGCCACCCTCTACGCCTACGTGTCACGTGGGCTGATCCGCAGCGAGCCGGGGCCGGCGGGCACACGGGAGCGGCGCTATCACGCCCAGGACGTCCAGACCCTGCTGGCCCGGCAGGGGGCGCGGCGTGACCCGGAAGCGGCGGTGCAGGGCGCCCTGGGCTCGGCGCTGGAGTGGGGCGGCCCGGTGCTGGACAGCGCCCTGACCCGGATTTCGGACGGACGCCTGACCTACCGGGGGCAGGACGCCGTGGCCCTGTCGGCAGCGGCGACGGTCGAGGAGGTCGCGGCCCTGCTCTGGACGGACGACCCGGACGGCTGGGCCCAGTTGCCCCTGCGGGCCCGGCTGAACCTGAGTGCCCATCCACGCGCCCCGCTGCCGGCGGAAGCCTTCGCCTACGCGCTGGCCTGCGCCGGAGCGCACGACCTGAGCGCACTGGACGCCCGCCCGCAGGCGGGGCCGGGGCAGGCGGCGCGGGTGCTGAACCTGCTGTACGCCACGCTGGAGCGCTGCCAGGGCGTGCCGCCCGCGCCCGATCTGCCGCTGCACGCCCGGCTGGCCCGCGCCTGGGGCGTGCCGGGGCAGGCCGACCTGCTGCGCCGGGCGCTGGTGCTACTGGCCGACCACGAACTGAACGTGAGCACCTTCGCCGCACGGGTCACGGCCAGCGGCGGGGCCAGCCTGCAGCACGCCACCCTGGCCGCCCTGTGCGCGCTGCAGGGCCCCCGGCACGGTCTGGCGACGCTGGACGCCCACGACCTGATCACGCACGCGCGGCGCAGCGGGGCCAGAACCGCCCTGCGCGACGCCACCCGGCGGCACACCTACCCGCCGGGCTTCGGCCACCGCCTGTACCCCCGGGGCGACCCCCGGGCCAGGGCGCTGTTCACGGCCCTTGCGGACGCCCTACCGCACGACGGGGCGCTGCAGGCGGCGCTGGAGCTCCGGGCGCTGGCCCAGCAGGAGACCGGCGAGCACGCGAACGTGGATCTGGCCCTGGCCGCGCTGACCCAGGCGCTCGGGCAGGGGCCGGACGCGGCGCTGGCCCTGTTCGCACTGGCGCGGGCCACCGGCTGGCTGGCACACGCGCTGGAGACCCAGGCGGGGGGCCAGCTGATCCGGCCCCGGGCACGCTACGTGGGGCGCTGAGTCTGCTGTCGATTCACGTCACTGCGCCGAACTGGGCACTGCTGAGGGGGCCCTCCCGCGCACCAGCGCGAAGGCCCGGCCGCCCAGCAGCACGATCAGCGCGGCACCGGCCAGCGCGATGCTCAGCGCGGCGGGCAGGCCCACCTGCTGGGCCACGAAACCGATCACGGGCGGCCCCATCAGGAAGCCGCCGTAGCCGATGGCCGCCACCAGCGCGATGCCGCGTCCGGCCAGGGCGTGCCCGGCGGTGCCGTACATCACGGGCACCACGTTGCTCAGGCCCAGGCCCGAGAGCGCGAAGCCCAGGCCAGCCGGCAGCGGCTCGCGCCACAGCAGCGCCAGCCCCAGGCCCAGGGCCGCGACCAGCGCCCCGACCCGCACCACCGCCTCGTCGCCCAGGCGGGCGCGCAGGCGGTCTCCGAACCAGCGGCCCAGGGTCATGGTGGTCACGAACGCCGTGTAGCCGAGGCCCGCCCGGCCGGCCTCCTGGCTCAATACGTCGCGGAAGTACAGCGCGGCCCAGTCGTAGTTGGCGGCCTCGGCCAGCATCCCCAGGAAACACAGGGCGCCCAGCAGCAGCACCGCCACGCTGAACAGACCCGGGGTGGACGGCGCGCCGCCTGAGCTCGTGGCCGGGGCGTCCTGGGGCGGATCGGGAATCAGAAAGCGGTTGGTGTAGAGAGCCACCAGCACGGTGCCCACCACCACGATCAGGGCATGCGTGAACATCGGCACCCGGCCGATCAGAAGGCTGCCCAGGGCCGCGCCCAGCACGCCCCCCAGGCTGAAATAGGCGTGCAGGCGGCTGATGATCGGCCGCCCCAGGCGCTGCTCGACCGTGACGCCCTGGGCGTTCATGGCGACGTCCATCACGCCGTTCGCGGCGCCCAGCACCAGCAGCCCGGCCACCAGCGTCCCGAAGCTCGGCGCCAGCAGCGGCAGCAGCAGCGAGAGCAGGAACAGCAGCCCGCTGATCCGGGTCACCCGGTCGCTTCCCCAGCGGGCCGTCCAGCGGCCGACCAGGGTCATGCTCAGCACCCCGCCGACGCCCGCCGCCAGCAGCGCCAGCCCGATCTGCGCCTCGTTCAGCGCCAGCTTGTCGCGCACGCCCGGAATGTTTACCGCCCAGGAGGCGAAGACCATCCCATTGACCAGGAAGATGGCGCCCACGGCGCGGCGGGCGGCCTCAGCCTGCGAAGCGGATGAGCTGGACATCGTCTGAGTCATGGGATTCCTGTGGGGGGGCGGGGGTGTGGGAACGAAGTCGACGACGTCTGAAACCGCGATCTGAAACGATTCAGAGGGCCTGTCCATACGCTACCATCTGGCCATGCCGTCCGCCAAGTTCCCCGAGACCCGGCCACCCCGCGGGGGCCGGATCACGCTGCGCGAGGTGGCCCAGGCCCTGAACGTCTCGGTGGCCACCGTGAGCAACGCCTACAACCGCCCCGATCAGCTGTCGCAGGAGCTGCGTGAACGCGTGCTGGAGACCGCCCGCAGCCTGGGCTACCGGGGCCCCGACCCGCTCGCGCGCTCCCTGCGCCGGGGCCGCACCGGCGTGATCGGCGTGGTGTACGACGCGCCGCTGGAATACGCCTTCGCAGACCCCGCCGCCGCGATGTTCCTGGGCAACGTGACCCACGCCATCCAGGGCGAGGGCCTGAACCTGCTGCTGCTCGCCAGTCCCCAGGGTGTGACCCCGGTGAGCAGCGCCAGCGTGGACGGCTTCATCGTGTACTGCGCGGCCGAGGACAGCGACCTGCTGCGGGCCGTGCTCGACCGGGGCCTGCCCACCGTGCTGGTCGACCAGTACCCGCATCCACCCGCCGCCCAGATCGGCATCGACGATGCGGGCGGCGCCCGCCAGGCCGCGCGGCACCTGACCGAGCTGGGCCACCGCACCATCGGCGTGGTGTGCCTGGAGCTGGGGCCGGAGCCGGTGGCCGGGCCGGTCGGGCCAGGGCGCGAGGCCGCCGTGAGCTACCGCACCTCCGCCGAACGCCTGGCCGGCTACCGGGAGGGAGCGCCCGGCGCCCGCCTCTTCCTCACCGAGAGCGGCCAGAACACCCCGGAGGAGGGCGAGGCCCGCACCCTGGAACTGCTGCGCGCCCACCCCGACATCACGGCCCTGCTGTGCATGAGCGACGTGCTGGCCTACGGCGCCCTGCGCGCTGCCCGGACGCTGGGCCGCGCCGTGCCGGAGAGCCTGAGCATCATCGGGTACGACGACCTGCCCGGCTCGGCCGCGCTGGGCCTGAGCACCGTCTGGCAGGCCACCGCCGAGAAGGGCCAGCGGGTCGGCGAGGCCATGCTGGCCCTGCTGGCCGGCGAAGGGGCGGGCGAGGTCACGCTGCCGACCCGGCTGGTAGTGCGGGAGAGTACGGCGGAGCGCAGAAGGCAGAAGGCGGAAGGCTGAAGATCAGGTGGTGGGCGGCCCGGTCAGCTTCAGGGCCGCCGCGTGGAGCATCCGCACGCCGGTCTCCAGGCTGGCCTCGTCGATGGTGAAGCGGGGGTGGTGGTGGGGCCAGCGGCTGTCGGCGGCGTCGCTGCCCGAACCGACGTTGAAGTAGGCGCCGGGGGCCCGCTCCAGGTAAGCGCTGAAATCCTCGCCGCCCATGGTGGGCTTCGACACCTGGAAGCGCTCCGGGCCGACCGTCTCGATGGCGATTTCCCGAAGCTGCTCGGCCACCCAGTCGGTGTTGATCAGGGGGCGGTAGCCGAACTCGTAGCGCAGCTCGTAGGTCGCGCCGTGCGCCTCGCAGACCCCCTTGACGACGCGCTCGATCAGCGCTGGGGCTTTCTGGCGCAGGTCGGGGTCGAAGGTGCGCACCGTGCCCATCAGCTCGGCGGTGTCGGGGATGACGTTGTGGGTGGTGCCGCTGACGAATTTCGTGATGCTGACCACCAGCGCGTCCTGGGCGCCCACGTGGCGGCTGACCACGTGCTGCAGGTTGCCCACCACCTGCGCCCCGATGGCGATGGGGTCGACCGCCTCCTCGGGGTGCGCGCCGTGGCCGCCGCGGCCCCGGATGGTCAGCTCGACCGTGTCGGGGGCGGCCATGAAGGGGCCGGGCTTGACCGCCACGACGCCCGCCGGGAGCTGGCTGTTCAGGTGCAGGCCGGTCACCACGTCCACGCCGTCCATCAGCGTGGTCTGCGTGACCAGTTCCTCGGCGCCGCCGGGGCCGATCTCCTCGGCGTGCTGGAAGATCATGCGGATTTCGCCGGGCACGTCCTGGGGCGACTCGGACAGCAGTTTCGCCACGCCCAGCAGGATCGCGGTGTGGCCGTCGTGGCCGCAGGCGTGCATGACGCCGGGGCGCTGCGAGGCGAAGTCGAAGGTGTTCTCCTCATGGATGGGCAGGGCGTCGATGTCGGCGCGCAGCAGCGCCGTGCGGCCGGGCTGGCCCCCCTGGAGCACCGCCAGCACGCTGGTTTCGGTCGGCCGGCTGACCAGGAGGCCCGGCATCTGCCTCAGCTCGGCCTCGATGTAGGCGGCCGTCTCGTGCTCGTGGAAGCCGACCTCGGGGTTCATGTGCAGCCAGCGCCGCCAGGCCACCAGCTGATCGCGCAGTGCCGTTCCCTTGTCCTGAGTTGCCGTCATGCCCCAGCCTAGCGCCACTGGGCGCGGAGACCCACCTCGTCCCGCGTTCCTGAACGTTCTTGAGCGGGGGTTCAGCAACTCTGCGGCCCGGCATGTCGTACTGGGGGGTATGAGAGTCCCCCGTACCGCCAAGTCCGGCACCCTCGGCAAGCTGATGGTGTACGCGCCCGTTCTCCTGCAGGTGATCTCCATGCTGCGCCGCTCGCAGCAGAAGACGCGCGGCAAATACGTCAAGGCCCGCAAGCGCGATCGGCTGCTGGACACGCTGCTGAATCAGGCCGAGCGCAAGCTGGGCGGCAAATCCCGCTCGCGCCGCTGGTTCTGAAGGCTTGAGGGTCAAGGCCGACCGTCAAGGTCGCCTCAACGCGCGCCGCACCCGGACTGGGGGGCGCGCGTTTAGATTCGGCCTATGCCGCAGAAGCCCAAGATCAAGGCCCCCAAACCCGAATCCCAGCGCGTGGGCTTCGCCATCGTCGGGCTGGGCAAGCTCAGCGTTCAGGAACTGATCCCCGCCGCGCGCACCAGCGAGCACGCCTACGTGGCGGCGCTGGTCAGCTCGGAGGAGGACAAGGGCGAGGCCTTCGCCCGCGCCTTCGACCTGAGCGAGAGCGACGTCTACACCTACGACGAGTTCGACGGCCTGGCCGACCGGCCCGACGTGGAAGTGGTGTACATCGTGCTGCCGAATTCCATGCACCGCGAGTACGTGACCCGCGCCGCGAAGATGGGCAAGCACGTCCTGTGCGAGAAACCGCTGGGCATGAACGCCAGGGACGCGCAGGAGATGGTGGACGTCTGCAAGGAGGCCGGCGTGCTCCTGATGACCGCCTACCGCTGCCAGTACACTCCCGCTCACTGGGCGGCGCGCGACGCCGTGCAGGGCGGCACGCTGGGCAAGGTCAAGCTGCTGGACTCCATGCACGTGCAGGTCGAGGACGATCCCACCGTCTGGCGCCTGAAAAAGGAGCTGGCGGGCGGTGGGCCGCTGCCCGACGTGGGCATCTACAGCCTGAACACCGTGCGCTTCGTGACCGGCCAGGAGCCGGAGTGGGTCTTCGCCACCATGCACCAGCCCAAGAAGGACAAGCGCTTTAAAGAGGTCGAGGAGTCCATGAGCTTTATGCTGGGCTTCGCGGACGGCGTGGTCGCCAATATCCACACCAGCTACGGCGCCTTCAAGACCGATACCCTGCGCGTGATGGGCGAGGACGGCAGCCTTCTGATGGATCCGGCCTTCAAATACGAGGGCCTGCAGCTGACCCTCTCCAGCGAGGCGGGCAAGACCATGCCCACCTTTCCGTCTTATGATCAGTTCAGCCTGGAATTCGACCACTTCGCTCAGTGCGTGCGCTCGGGCAAGCAACCCTGGACGCCCGGCGAGGAAGGGGTGCAGGATCACGTCATCATGGACGCCCTGTACGAGAGCGCGCGCAGCGGCAAGGTCGTGAAACTGAAGGCCGTGAAGAAGCGGGACGCCTTCCGGGGCACGAAACCGAAGCTGCCGAAGGGCTGAGCCCGGTCTCCTCGACCTCTGACCCTGTTCAGAGGTTTTTTGGTGCCGGGGCACCGTCACTCAGCGATCCCGACGCCTCCGCCGAGGTCGGCGCCCCGACCTGTAGCGACTCGCCCAGCGGCCCGGCCCCGGCGCCGCTAGATTCGCCCTATGGATCTGCGTACCGGGCGGGCCTTCTGGCCCCTGCAAAGTGGCCTCATGCACACCTATCCGCCGCTGGAGAAGCCCGAGCAGGCCGACGTGCTGGTGATCGGCGCCGGCATCACGGGGGCGCTGCTGGCCGATTCGCTCAGCGCGGCGGGGCTGGACACCGTGGTCATCGACCGGCGCGACGCCGTGTACGGCAGCACCAGCGCCAGCACCGCCCTGCTGCAGTACGAGATCGACACCAACCTGACCGACCTGATTCCCATGATCGGCCAGCGGGACGCCGAGCGCGCCTACAGGCTCTGCCGCGACTCCATCGACCTGATCGGGGAGCTGACGAAAGGTCTGCCCGACGACTGCGGATACAAGGCCAACGGCAGCCTGTACTACGCCAGCACGAAGAAGGACGCCCGGATGCTGATCCGGGAATGCGCGGCGCGTGAGGCGGCGGGCCTGAGGGTCGAACTCCTCGAAGCCCGAGTCCTGAAGGAGCGCTTCGGCATCTCCGCCCCGAACGCCCTGTTCAGCCCGGACGGCGCGGAGGTCGATCCATACCGCCTGGCCCAGCACCTGCTCTGGCGGGCCCAGGAACGCGGCGCCCGCATCTACGACCGTACCCAGGTCACCCGGCTGGACGAGGGCCGCGCCGGTTTTACCGCCCACACCGACCGCAGGGCGAAAGTCAGCGCGAAATACGTGATCGTGGCGACCGGCTACGAGGCCGAAACGTTCCTGGGTAAGCGCCTGGCGCAGCTCAAGAACTCCTACGCCCTGGCGACCGAGCCGCTGAATACGGAGCCCTGGCCGGAAGCCTGCCTGATCTGGGAAACCGCCCGCCCCTACCTGTACGCCCGCACCACCCAGGACGGCCGCGTGGTCATCGGCGGCGAGGACGACGATTTCAACAGCCCCCTGAAACGCGAGAAGTCGCTGGCGGCCAAGCAGCGGCGCCTGGAGAGGAAGCTGGAGAGTCTGGTGCCCCACCTGAAACTGGAAGTCGCCTTCGCCTGGGCCGGCACTTTCGGGGAGACGAAGGACGGGCTGGCGTACATCGGCCCGAAGGTGAAGGGCTCGAAGCTGCTGTTCGCGCTCGGATACGGCGGCAACGGCATCACCTACTCGGCCCAGGCGGCCAGGATGCTCACGGCGTATGTGCAGGGGCAGCCTGACGCGGATATGGAGATTTTCAGCCTGAATCGGTAAGGGTCTAACCGTCTAAAGGTCGAACGATCTAACGGGCAAGAGCGCCAGGCAGGGCAGGTTCTGCACTGTCCGACGGTTCGACCCCACCTGCGCGCCCTTCGCAGGTGGCCTAGTGTCCGCTGGTCACCTTCAGGCCGATGATCGCCACGACCATCAGGGCCATGAAGCCGAGGCGGGCGGCGGTGGCGGGTTCGTTAAAGAGCACGATGCCCAGGATGGCCGCGCCCACCGCGCCGATGCCTACCCACACGCCGTAAGCTGTGCCGATGGGCAGGGTTTTGACGGCCAGACCCAGCAGCCCCATGCTGCCGACCATGCTCAGCAGGGTCAGAGCCGTGGGCACCGGGCGCGTGAACCCCTGCGTGTACTTCAGACCGATGGCCCAGCCGACTTCCAGCAGACCCGCGACGACGAGCAGTATCCATGCCATAAGAGACCTCCTGCGCCGTCTTGTCATGACCGGGTACGGCGGTGCTCTCGTCCGGGTTAAGCCCCTGTGGGGCAACGGGAATCAGTGTAGGGCCAGAGTGTCGGCTGAAGGTAAGCACCGTGTCAAAGCGCCCTTACACTCCGCTCGCCGTGTTCTTCCTGAGGGTGCTCGACCCAGCCGTGCTCATCTCGACCGTGCTCAGCGCAGGTAGACCCTGTAACGCGCGGTGATGTCGAAGGTCGTGCAGGCGGCCTCGCCACGCTGCACGGGCGAGGCACAGACGGTCAGCTTGCCGCCCGCGCTGACCGTGTCGGCGGTCAGGTCGCCGGCCACTTCGCTGAGCCGGCCTAGGGCGCCGCTCAGTTCCACCGCCTCGTAGCCGCGTGAGGGCATGGCCCGGTGCAGGGGATCACTCCCCAGGTTCACCAGCGGCGAGAGCGGCAGCCAGCGGCCCTTGCCCTTGCCGTCTTTGGCGTACAGGCTGGCCGACACGCGCGGAATCAGGAAAAAGGTGGTGGCCCCCGGCCAGCGCTGTTTCAGGGCCAGCGGCATGGTCAGCGTGCAGCGGGGATAGACCTCGTCCACCAGCAGGAAGTTCTCGCGCGTGGACTTGAAGTAGGTGTCGGCGCAGCTCAGCCTGATCTTCTCGCGGGGCACGGTGACGGTGGCCGGAGCGGCGGCCGGGGCGGGAGCCGGGGGCTGGGCGAAGGAGGGCGAGAGGGTCAGCAGGGCCAGCAGCGCGAATCGGTTCATGGGGCCTCCAGGATGTCCACGTGGGCGCTTCCATCAGCGGCGGTGAAGGTGCAGGTGAAGTCGGTCTGCGTGCCGTCCGGGCGGCCGACCTGGGCATCCCAGCGCTTGCCGTCGGCGTTGGCGCTGATGCCCCCGGCGGCCTCCCGCAGCGTGGGGAAGCTCAGATCGGCCTCGGGCCAGGGCAGCGCCGCCGAGACCGCCTCGCGGCAGCGGGAGACCAGTTCCGCGCTGGTGATGCCGCCCGTGGCGTCGTCCAGCGCGGCCGGGGGAGGCGCCGCCCGCCCCGCCAGCACGACGGCCAGCGCTGCCACCGGCACGAAGGGCAGCGCCCAGCGCACCGGCCACCAGAACGGGCGGGGGCGCAGCGCTGCGCGCACCTCCTGGCGGTACGCGTGGGCCGCGAGGCGCTGCTGGGCCAGCTGCTCCTCCGCCTGCCGGGCCTGCACCGCCGCCAGCTCCTCCGCCTCGATGCGGCGGCGTTCGTCTTGGCTGAGCATACTCAGGAGAGTACGAAGCTCAAGAGGTGGCGGCGTCCGTCGAAAGGGGGAGGGGCCGAACGCCGGCGGAAACGCCCCGCCCGGGGAACCGTCCGGCCCGGACGGACAGGAGACCGGCGGCAACCCGCTGCCCACCCCGTCTTAAGGTCGGCCGCATATGGTCTGCCCGGCTGCCTGTGCCAGCATGCCGCTCATGACCCGCACCCTGAGTCCATCCCATGCGGCGCAGCGCAGTGACCCGCCCCGCATGCTGGGCATGGGCCTGATCCTGGTCACCATGATCGTCGCCTTCGAGTCCATGGCGGTCGGCACGGTCATGCCGCGCGTGGCCTCCGATCTGAACGGTCTGTCTCTGTTCGGGTGGGCCTCCAGCGCCTTTCTGCTCGCCAGCCTGCTGGGCGCGGTGGCGAGTGGCATCCTGGCCGACCGGCGCGGGCTGGCCCCGGGCACGGTGGTGTCGCTGACCCTGTTCGCGGCGGGTTTGTTGATGGGCGGCGTGGCGGACTCCATGCCGGGGTTCGTGCTGGCCCGGGTGGTTCAGGGGCTGGGCGCGGGTGGGCTGGCGGCGCTGCCGTGGGCCGTCATCACGACGCGCTATCCGGAGGCGGCCCGGCCCCGCATGCTGGCGGCCCTGTCCAGCGCATGGCTGCTGCCGGTGCTGGTGGGCCCGCTGCTCGCCAGCGTGATCGCGGATCACTTCTCGTGGCGTCCGGTGTTCTGGGGGCTGGTGCCGGTGCTGGGGCTGGCCGCGCCGCTGTGTGTGCTCCCGCTGCTGGCCCGCCGCGGGGGAGGGGGTGGGGCCGCGCCCAGCGCCCCTGCTGGGGCACGCGGGCAGCTGTGGCCGGCGTTGGGCCTGCTGGTGGGTGCGGGCGCACTGATCGAGGGCCTGCGCCGCGCGGACACCGTGTCGCTGGCTGTGGCGGCGGCGGGTCTGGTGGGGCTGGTGCTGACCATGGGGCCGCTGTTTCCGCCAGGCATGGCCAGGTTCGCGCCGGGTCTGCCGCGTCTGCTGGCGCTGCGCGGGCTGCTGGCCTTCGCGTTCCTGGGCACCTCCACCTTCCTGCCGCTGGCCCTGCACGACCTGCGCGGCCTGAGCCTGAGCGGCGCGGGGCTGGTGCTCAGCGTGGGCGGGGCCACCTGGACGGCCGGGTCGTGGATTCAGGCGCAGATCGAACGGCGCTGGAAGGGCGCGCACCGCACGCTGACGATCCGTGCGGCCCTGGCCTGTGTCGTGCTGGGCCTGGGCCTCACGGCCCTGAGCACCCTGGGCGCCGTGCCCCTGTGGTGCGTGTATCTGGGACAGATCGCGGGATGCCTGGGCATGGGCGTCGGCTACAACGGCATCAGCCTGAACGCCCTGGACAGCGTCCCCGCCGCTGGGGCCGGCCGCCTGTCCGGGCAACTGGCGAACATCGAGACGCTGATGGTCGCCCTGTCCGCTGGGTTCGGCGGCGCGCTGATCGCCCGTGTGGCGCCCTTGCAGGGGGCCTTCACGCTCGCCTTCGCGCTGACCGTGCTGGCCGCGCTGACAGCCGCACTGGCGGGCTTCCGACTGCGGCTGTCAACCCCTGATTAATCGAACACAGGAAAGACGCGCCGGACAGTGTTCGTCCGGCGCGTTTCCGTGTGCAGCGGCCCTACACCCCCAGGTAGGCGCTCCGCACGCGGTCGTCGTTCATCAGCTCGCCCGAGGTGCCCTGCAGCGTGATCTTCCCGCTCTCCAGCACGTAGCCCCGGTGCGCGATGCCCAGCGCGGCAAACGCATTTTGCTCGGCCAGCAGCACGCTCACGCCCGCCTGGTTGACGCGCTGCACGGTCTCGAAGACCTGCTCGACCACCAGTGGCGCCAGCCCCAGCGAGGGCTCGTCGAGCAGCAGCAGGGAGGGCCGGGCCATCAGTGCGCGGGCGATGGCGACCATCTGCTGCTGCCCGCCCGACAGGCTGCCCGCCGGATCGTGCTTCTTCTCGACCAGGATGGGAAACAGCTCGTACACGCGCTGGAGTTCCCGCTCGGTGCCGGCGGGGTCTTTGCGGTGCACGTAGGCGCCCAGGCGCAGGTTCTTCTGCACGCTCAGTTCCGGAAACAGCAGGCGGCCCTCGGGGCACTGGGAGACCCCGTGTGAGACGTTGAACTCGGGCTTGCCACTGGTCAGCGGCTGGCCCTGCCACGCGGCGCTGCCGCCCGAGGGGCGCTGCAGGCCGCTCAGCGTGCGGAACAGCGTGCTCTTGCCCGATCCGTTGGCGCCCAGCAGCACCACGATCTCGCCGGGGTTCACGTTCAGACTCAGGCCGTGCAGGGCGGTGAACGCCCCGTATTTCACGCTCAGGTCGCGGACGTCAAGCATGGCCGGCCTCCCCGCCTGTGCCCTGTGCGTCCGCACCCGCTGCGGCGCCGTGGCCCATCTGCCCGCCGTGCGCGTGGCTGCCCAGATAGGCCGAGACCACCGCCGGGTCGCGGCTGACCTGCGCGGGCGTGCCCTGCGCGATCTTCTGGCCGTGGTGCAGCACCAGGATCTGGTCGGCCAGCCCCATCACCAGGCTCATCTTGTGCTCGACCAGCGCGACGCTCAGGCCGCCCGTGACGAGTTCGCGGATCAGGGCCATCAGGTTCACGGTCTCCTCGGGGTTCATGCCGGCGGCGGGTTCGTCCAGCAGCAGCAGTTTGGGGTCGCTGGACAGCGCCATGGCGATTCCCACGCGCTTCTGGCCTTCCTGCGTCAGGGCGCCGGCAGGCAGATGCGCCCGGCCCGCGAGTCCCACCCGCTCCAGCGCCTGCATGGCTCCGGCGCGGCTCTCCGCCTCATCTTTCCGTTCACGCCCCGTCCGCAGCAGGGCGTCCCACAGGCCGGCGCGCGTGCGGACGCGGTGGCCGATCATGGCGTTGTCGAGTACGCTCAGTTCCCTGTAGATCGTGGTGGTCTGGAAGGTGCGGGCGATGCCGCGCGCCACGACCTCGTGCGTCCTGAGGCGGGTGATGTCCTCGCCCTGGAAACGGATGGTGCCCGCCGTGGGCTGGTAGAAGCCGCTGATCAGGTTGAAGAAGGTGCTCTTGCCCGCCCCGTTCGGCCCGATGATCGCGGTGATCTGGCCCGCCGGGATGACGGCGGTCACGTCCTTCACCGCGTCCAGGCCGCCGAAACGGATGCCCAGCCCCTGCACGTCCAGCAGTGGGGTCGCTTCAGTCATGGGCGGCCGCCTTGGCGTTCACGGCGCGGCGGGCGCGCAGGCGATCCCACAGGCCCGAGAGCCCGTGCGGCGCGAACATCACCAGCAGCACCAGCAGGGGCCCGAACACGATGTAGCGGTAATCGGCCAGACCCTGCAGGAGCTGCGTGAGGACATACATGAGCGCGGTGCCGACCAGCGGGCCGGCCAGCGTGCCCAGGCCGCCCACCAACAGGTACAGCAGCACCGTGAAGGTGGTCACCGGCCCGGTCACCGCCGAACCCAGGAAGCCCACGTACACGGCGTAGAGCCCCCCCGCGAAGCCCGCGATGGCGGTCGAGAGCATCATGGCCCGCAGCTTGTGGGTGTAGACGTCGATGCCCGCGCTGCGCGCCAGATCCTCGCTGCCGCGCACGGCGATCAGGGAGCGCCCGAACACGCTCAGGCGGGCGCGGGCGGCCACCAGCACGGTCAGCGCCAGCGAGATCAGCGCCAGGTAGTAGAAGCCCCCGGACAGCTTGAGCCCCAGCCCCGCGGAGAGCGCCTCCAGGCCCGCGGGCGGCGCCACGCCGTTGAGGCCCTCGTTGCCGCCGGTCAGGTCGTCCCACTTGTTGATGACCAGCATGATGATCACGCCGACCCCCAGCGTGAAGATGGCGAAGGCGTCCCCCTTGGTGCGGAAGGCCACCAGCCCCAGCAGCAGCCCCAGCCCCGCGCACAGCGCCACCCCCACCGGCCAGGCCAGCCAGAAGCTCCAGCCGGCTTTCAGGGTCAGGATGCCCACCGTGTACGCCCCGATGCCGAAGAAGCCCGCGTGCGCCAGCGAAAGCTGCCCGGTGTACCCCAGGATCACGTTCAGGCCGTAGGCGACCATCGCCCAGATCATGATGTTGATGCCGATGTCGAGCAGATAGCCCGAGGGCCGCAGCAGCGGAAAGAGCGCGGCCACGAGAAACAGCGCGGCCCAGCCCCAGTTGCCCGGTTTCATGCGCCCCAACTTCATGCGCCCTTCCTGAAGAGCCCGGCCGGTTTCAGGGCCAGCACCAGCACCAGCATGGCGAAGCCGATCACATCAGCGAAATCCAGCGAGATGTAGAAGCCCCCGAAGACCTCGGTCAGGGCCAGCAGGAAGCCGCCCACGATGGCGCCCGGCACCGAGCCCATGCCCCCCAGGATGATGATGGCGAAGACCTTGAGGTTCATCACCTCGCCCATGGAGGGCGCCACCGCGTTGATGGGCGCGATCAGCGACGCCCCGATGGCCGCCAGCGCCCCGGAGATGGCGAAGGTGAGCATTCCGACCCGGTTGGTGTCGATGCCGACCAGCCGCGCGCCCTCGCGGTTCTGGCTCATGGCCTCGATGGTGGTGCCGGTCAGCGTGCGCTTTAAAAAGTAGTTCAGGCCCAGCATGGCGACCACGCTCGCCGCGATCACGATCAATCTCTGCCAGGTCACGATCACGCCGCCCAGGTTCAGGATGCCGGGCACCGGCTCGGGAATCTGCTTGAAATCCGGCCCCCAGACCAGCTGCACCGCTGCCTCCAGGAAGAACAGCACGCCGATCGCGGCGATCATGGGATGCACGTGCGGGGCGTTGCGCAGCGGGTAGAAGATCAGGCGCTCCAGGCCCGCCGCCAGGATCGCCACCCCCAGCGCCGAGAGCAGCAGCGCGGGCACGTAGCCCAGGCCCAGGCCGGTCAGGGCGGCGTAGGTGAAGTACGCGCCGAGCATGTACAGGCCGCCGTGTGCGAAGTTGGGCACGCGCATCACGCCGTAGACCAGCGTCAGGCCCAGCGCGACCAGGGCGTACACGCCGCCCAGGGCCAGCGCGTTGAAGAGTTGTTGCAAGAAGGTGGTCAAGGTGGGACTCCTGAAGTCGTTCGCGTCAGCTGGATGGCAGCGATAGAACCGGGGCGATAGGACGAACGCGCCCCGCAGCGAGTACGGGGCGCGCCCAGGCGGGGTTTACTTGACGACTTTGTTCAGGCGCAGCTTGGTGTAGGCGCCGCCCTTCACAGAGGCGATCACGAACTCGGCGTCGGCGTGGCCGTCGGCGGTCACGCCCAGCATCTTGTACACGGTCTTGCCCAGCGGCAGGGCCTTGGCGGCGGCGTTCAGCTGCGCGCGGATGGCCTTGGGATCGTCGGTGGTGCCGGCCAGTTCCATGGCCTTGGCGATGACGTTCATGCCCATGTAGTTCAGCCCGGCCTCGCTGGTGGGAATCTTCTTGTACTGGCGCTGGTACTGCGCCACGAAGACCTGCACGCCGGGGAACAGGATGGTGGGGTACACGCCCACCGAGCCGTCCAGGTACGACTTGGGCACGATGGTGTCCATCTGCTCGAACTTCGCCTGATCCATCACGATGAAGCCGCCCTTGAAGCCCTGCTCGCGCGCCGCCTTCACGACCAGCGCGGTGGGCTGGCTGGGGCCGCCGATGAACAGCACGTCGGGTTTCTCGGCCAGGGCCTTGGTCACGGCGCTGGAGTAGTCCACGGTGGTGTTGTAGTCCACGCCGTTGTTCGTGCCCAGCGTGCCGCCCTGTTTCTGCCACTCGGCCATGATGCCCTCGGCCCACTGCTTGCCGTAGGCGGAGGTCGTGCCGATCATGCCCAGCTTCTTGCCGAAGGCCTTCATCTGGGTGGCCACGAAGGGCTGGAAGTAGTTGTCGAAGCGCGGCGGCAGCATGAAGGTCAGCGGGTTCTTGGCCTCCAGGATCTTGGGCTCGGAGGAGTACGCCACCAGCAGGAACTCGGGGTCGCGGCCGGTCAGCGGCTGCACGGTCAGGATGCCGCCCGAGTGGGGCACGAACACGATGTCGATGCCCTGGGAGGTCAGGCGGCGCACGTTGGTGGCCGTCTCGTTGGGCAGGTAGCGGTCGTCCAGCGCGACGAGCTTGAAGGTCACCTTCTCGCCCTTCACCTGGATGCCGGTCTTGTTCAGCTCGGCGATCGCCATGTCCAGGCCGGACTGCACGTCCTTGCCGTAGAAGGCCGCGCCGCCCGAGAGGGGGCCGCTGTAGCCGATGTTGACCACCTTGTCGGCCAGAGCGGAACCGGCGGCCAGGGCGACAAGGGCGGAGATCAGGGTGAGTCGTTTCATAGGGGAACCTCCGCGTCCATGGGCCGGCTCACGGAGCCTTGGGAACCCTTGGACGAAGTACAAGTTGTGGGTGCCTCGCATGGTGTCATGGGTGTGCGGGGGTGTCAATCGCAGATCTTTCATCCGCCGGGGTGTCCGTCAGGTGGGTCGGCGGCGTTAGGATGGGCAGTTGTGAATGACCCGCAACCCCCCGTCTCCACGCAGAAGTCCAGCACGGTGACCGCCGCCCCCCGCAGCCGCGCCCGGATGCTGGAACTGGTGTTTCCCAAGGACACCAACTACCACGGCACGGCCTTCGGCGGCTGGGTGCTGTCGCTGATGGACAAGGCGGCCAGCGTGGCGGCGGTGCGCCACGGCGGCGGCAACGTGGTGACCGCGCGCATGGACGGCGTGGACTTCCACGTGCCGATCCGGGTGGGGGACGCCGTGGCGCTCGATGCCCAGGTCGTGAAGGTGGGCCGCTCGTCCATGACCATCCGGGTGGACGTGTACCGCGAGCACATGCCGACCGGTGAGCAGGAGCTGGCGACCACCGGCACCTTCGTCTTCGTGGCGCTCGATGAGCAGGGCCGGCCCCGCCCGGTGCCCCCGCTGGCCGAAGGGCACGACAGCCGCGCCGCCGACCCCGACCCCGAGGCGCGGCCTTGAGTGAGCGCCTCGACCTGACGCTGGTGCGCCACGGAGCCACCGACTGGAACGGAGCCGGCCGCTGGCAGGGCTGGACGGACACGCCGCTGGGGGCCCTGGGCGAGACCCAGGCCGCGCGGCTGGCCCGGCGCCTGCACGCGCGGAGCTTCGAGCACGTGTACTCCAGCGACCTGTTCCGCGCCGCCGAGACGGCCCGTCTGGTGCGGCCGGGCGAGGCCCTGACCCTGGACGCCCGCCTGCGCGAGCTGAATTTCGGCAAGTACGAGGGCGCCAGCACAGGCGACGTGCTGCACGATCCCGAGTATCACGAGTGGCAGCTCGATCCCTGGCGCCGGCCCGCTCCCGGCGGCGGCGAGAGCCTGTCGGAGGTCGGGGAGCGCCTGCACGCCTGGGCACAGGCACTCCCGGACGGCCGGGTGCTGGCGGTCTCGCACGGCGCCGCCATCCGGGCGCTGCTGTGCCGCCTGTTCGACTGGCCGGTGGTGCCGGTGCCGGGCTACGTGCTGCCCTTTCCTTACGTGCTGGCGCACACCAGCCTGACCGTGCTGACCCGGCAGGGGGGCCGCTGGACGCTCGTGACCTACAACGACCACGCGCATCTGGAGGAGTAGAGGTCATCAATGCTGCGGACAGTTTCATAACACGATGATTTGGGAAGTAGAGTTTCGCCGTCTGGGACGCTCTGCCTGTTCACCCCCTCCCAACCTCCCCCATCAAGGGGGAGGGGCAAAAACGGCGTGTTCATCGCCAGAGGAGCACCCCGATTTGGAAAGTGTCCGAACCATTGAGGTCATACGGAATGCGGCCCAGTCGCTCAGATTCAACCCGACCGAAGGGAGAAGCGAAAAGGACGCGTTGTGCGATGCGGAGGAACATCCGGCGCTCTCCCGGATGTTTCGGAAATAAGCGCAACGCGTATCAGGTCTCCAGAACCAGCCACCCCAGTGCCCTGAGCCCGGCCTGAACGTATTCGGGCCGTTCCTGGGTGTGCCCGAACACCAGATCGGCCAGCGCGCGGCAGGTCGCGGAGAAGCGGGCGCGTTCCAGGGTGGCGCCGGTGATGGGGCCATAGGTCCGCAGCGCCGACCTCAGCAGCTCCGGCCCGCCCCAGTGCAGCAGCCCGCCCAGATCCTGCGCCACGTCGCCTATGGTCATGTCGCTCCAGTCGATGACGCCGCAGGGCTCTGCGTCCGCGTCCAGCAGCACGTGTTCGGCGGCGAAATCGCCGTGGATCAGGCGGGGCGCCAGGGGAGAGGGCGGGGGCACGGCGTCTAGCCGGTGTCGGATGAACTCCCGGAGGTCAGGACGGAGCATACCGTGCAGGGCGGCGAAATCCAGATCCTCCTTGGCCGCCTGCGTCCATTCTCCCAGGCCCGGATCGTCGTCCGGGGGCACGCCCAGCGCGGCGGCCGTGCCCGCATCCGTGTCATGTAGGGCCCGCAGGAAGGTGCCCAGGCGGGGGCCGAGGGTGGGAGCGTGTTCCGAAGGGCCGATGGCGGGCCTGCCGGGCAGCTTGCGGTAGATGCCGAGGCCCGGCCCGGCGATCTCGTAGGCTGGAATGGGCAGGGGCAGCTGCGGCGCCAGCCAGCGCAGCACGGCGGCCTCGACCTCCAGCGCCGCGCCCGCCTCCCGGTGCCGGGGAAGGCGCAGCAGCCACGTCCCGCCGACCTCGTACACGCGGTGGTCGGTGCCCTCGCCCAGCAGGGTGACGTCCAGACCCACGAGTTCGGGCCGGTGCGCCCGGATCAGCGCTGCGATGGACTCGCTCATCTCGGCAGCAGAAACTTCGCCGTCACGCTGCGCGGTGCGGCCAGCAGGCCCTGGGGTGGCCCCGAGTACAGCACCTCGCCGCCGCCCCGGCCGCCCTCCGGCCCCAGGTCGATCAGCCAGTCGGCCTGCCGGATCACGTCCAGATGGTGCTCGATCAGGATGACCGTGTTGCCGGCGTCCACCAGCCGCGAGGTGATGCCCAGCAGCAGCGAGATGTCCGACAGATGCAGGCCGGTCGTGGGCTCGTCCATGACGTATACGGAGCCTTTCTTGTGCAGCTCGGTCGCCAGCTTCAGGCGCTGGCCCTCGCCGCCGGAGACCGTGCTCAGCGGCTGGCCCAGCTTCAGGTAGCCCAGCCCGACCTCCTGCATGGCCTGCACCACTCCTTTGATCTTCTTCTCGGTGAAGAAGGCCAGCGCCTCCTCCACGGTCATGTCCAGCACGTCGCTGATGTTCTGTCCGCGAAGGCGGTACTCCAGCACGTCGGGCCTGAAGCGCCGGCCCTCGCAGACCTCACAGGTCGAGGTCAGGCCCTCCATGAAGGCCAGATCAGTGTAGGTCACACCCAGGCCATTGCAATTGGGGCAGCTGCCCTCCGAGTTGAAGCTGAACAGCGAGGCGGGCTCTCCGCTGGCCCGGGCGAAGGCCTGCCGGATGCCGTCCATGATGCCGGTGTAGGTCGCCGGGGCCGAGCGGCTGTTGGCCCCCACCCGCGACTGGTCGATCACCACCGCGCCGGGGTGCTGCGCCACGAACACGTCATTGATGAGGGTGCTCTTGCCCGACCCGGCCACGCCCGTGACCACCGTGAGCACGCCGGTGGGGATGTCCACCGTCACGTCCTTGAGGTTGTGCAGGGTGGCGTTCTGCACGGTCATCCAGCCCTTCGGAGACCGCACGGCCGTCCTGAGCGGCAGATGCTGGGCCAGGAACCGTCCGGTCAGCGTGTCGGCCTCCTTCAGCGCCGCGTAGCCCCCCTCGAACACGATCTCGCCGCCGTGCGTGCCCGCTCCGGGGCCGATGTCCACGATGTGGTCGGCCACCGCGATCACGTCCGGGTCGTGCTCGACCACCAGCACGGTGTTGCCCTTGTCGCGCAGCGCCTTCAGGAGGCCGGTCAGGCGGGCCACGTCGCGGGCGTGCAGGCCCACGGAGGGCTCGTCGAGGATGTACAGCATGTCGGTGAGGCTGTTGCCCAGATGCCGGATCATCTTCAGGCGCTGCGACTCGCCGCCCGACAGCGTGGCCGTCTCGCGCCCCAGGCTCAGGTAGCCCAGCCCGATCTCGGCGAGGTGGGTCATCCGCTGGGTCAATTTGGCGGCGATGGCCCGGGCGGTAGGATCGCTCAGGCCCTCCAGGAAGGCAATCAGCTCGGTCGCCTCCAGCCCGGACAGTTCCGCGATGTTGCGCCCCTCAATGCGGGAGGCCAGCGCCGCCGCGTTCAGCCGCCCCCCGTGGCACACAGGACAGGTCTGCGAGGTCGTGAACTGCTCGAAGACGCCCCGGTTGCGCTCGGACATGGCTGCCGCGTCCTTCTTGAGGTACATGCGCGTGAAGCGCTCGACCAGACCCTCGTACTTCGAGCCGAATTCCCCGAACGACACCTTCACGTCCGCGCCGTACAACAGGGCGTGCAGTTCCTCTTCGGAGTAGTCTCGCACGGGCTTGTCGTTGTCGAACAAACCCGAGAGCGGGTACATCTTCCACATCCACTTGCCCACCTTGAACTCTGGGTGCAGGATCGCGCCGCCGTTCAGCGACTGGCTTCGATCCAGCAACTTATCGAGGTCGAGCTGCGTGGTTCGGCCGATGCCCTCGCACTCGGGGCACATCCCCTGCGGCGTGTTGAACGAGAAGTGGAAGGCGGGGCCGGCGGCGGGCTGCCCCACCCGCGAGAACAGCACCCGCAGCACAGCCGAGATGTCGGTGTACGTGCCCACCGTGGAACGCGAGCCGCCGCCCACCCGCTTCTGGTCGATGATGATGGGCGCGTTCAGGTGCAGGGTCTGATCCACGTCGGGCTGCCCGTAGTGCGGCAGAAAGCCCTGCACGAAGGCGGTGAAGGTCTCGTTGAGCTGCCGCTGCGCCTCGGCGGCGATGGTGTCGAACACCAGCGACGACTTGCCCGAGCCGGACACGCCGGTAAAGACCGTGATCTGGTGTTTGGGAATTTTCAGCGAGACGTTCTTCAGGTTGTTCTCGCGGGCACCGTGGACTTCGATGGAGGGGCGGTCGGTCATGGGGCTCCTTGGTCGGGGGGGGCGGCAGGGCGGATTCGGTCTGTCCAGTCTGGAGCGTTCTCCACGGCCAGCACGCCATCGGCCAGCACGCCATCGGCGAGGGGCGGGTCGTCCACGTTGGAGGGGAGGGAGCCGGCCTGAGGAATCTGCGCCCTGGGGATGAACAGCACAGCCGGGCCGGAGCCATTCAGCGGAACGGGCTCCCCCGTATCGGGGTCGGCCTCGTCGAATCCGGTGACCGGCGCAGTTCTGAGGTGGCTCGCGATGAAGGCGTACCCGTGGCCCAGGCGGAGGCTGACGTGCGCTCCGGCCCCCCACCACTTCACGTTCAGGTCGCCCAGCTTCATGGCGGCGCGGTGGCGTTGCAGGTGGGTGTTGTGGGCGAACACGAGCGTCGGCCCGCGCTCCTGCTCGCGCCCGGCGATGGCCATCAGGTTGTCGGCCATCATCAGATCCCGCAGGGCCGCCGCCCGTTCCATGCGGCCCGGCACGTGACTCGCCAGCAGCGCGTGGTAGCGCAGCAGGCCAGGCGCCGTGCGGGCGTGCAGTTGCGCCTCCCAGAAACCCTCCTGCGCGGCCAGCGCCGGCGTTTCAGTCTGCAGGAGCGTGTCCAGGTCGTCGGCCAGCCGCCGGAGCTGCCGCGCTTCACGGCTGTCCCCGATGGACTGCGCCGCGTCCATCACGGCGGCCGGATTCGTCCAGCGGGCCTCCTCACCGCAGAGGCGTTCCAGGGTGGCGGCGTCGACAGGGAGAGAACCCAGATGGGCGCTCAGGAAGGCGTGCAGGGCGAGCAGGCTGGCGCGGGGGCTGGGGGCCCACCACTCCAGGGGCGGGTCGAAGCCGTAGAAGCGCAGCTGATCCTCAGGCGCGCGGCCCGGGTTGAAGTCCCTTATCCACCGGACGAGGGCGCGGTTGGCCTCCAGGGCCCCGAAGCCGTGGCTGAAGCCCGTCTGCAGCGCTTCATCCAGCGTGCCGTGGCCCTCCGTGACGTGGGCATTCACCCGCAGGCCCGCGATCACGTCACTCTCCAGGGCGATAGAGCGGAAGCCGTGTTCCTGAACCAGCGTGCGGAAGAGGCGGTTGCGCCAGGCCGGGAAAGCCTCGATGCCGTGGGTCGGTTCGCCCAGGGCCAGCAGTCGCGGGGTGGCGGGCAGGGTGCCCAGAAAGGCGGCGAGGGCGGCGGCCGGCTCGGTCATGTCCCAGCCGGGTGGAAGCGAGTCTGGATTGGGCATGGAGTGTTCCTTTGCCACAGGGCGCGCCCGCTCTGGCTCCTCTATGCTCCCTGTGCAAGATGTGAGAACACCCCACGTAGGGTCTTCATCGGGCCTTTAATGTCGGCATCTTGAGTGCGAGGGGAAAGCGGTGGACTCGTCTCAGCAGACCACCTCCACGATCAGGCCGCCGGGAGCCGTGACAGAGAACGTCCAGCCATGGCTGCGCCGGGGCGGCTCCATCTCGAAGCCGTCCGCGCGCAGGCGGTCGTAGATGGCGTTCACTGCTCCCTCGCTCACCTGGATGAAGCCGATGTGCACCTCGCTGGCCTGCTCCCCCGCGAAGAGGCTCAGGGCGAAGCCGTCCTCGTCGTGGAGGTGGGTCATCCGACGGCCGGCCCTGCCGATGCCCGTCAGCCCGAAAGAGGTCTCCAGAAACGTCCGGGTCGCCAGCACGTCGGTCACCACGACCCCCAGGTGGTTCAGTTTCAAGGTGCTCTCCTTTCAGCGCCCGCGTCCGGCTGTCCGGTCAGCGCTGTGTGTTCAGGTAGGCCGCGTACCAGTCCTCGAAGGGCAGAGCGGCAGCGAACTCGCCGGAGCGGGCGCTGAGGGCAGCTTCCACCCCTTCCCGCGACGTCTCCGGCAGACCAGACATGTGGGGCCGACGGGGCACACGAAAGCGCGTGTGGTCGTGCGGGATGACGTGCACCAGGGTGCCCAGGGCCTCTCCGGACGCCGTATGGATCACGCTCCACATCCAGCGTTCCTGGTCGGTCTCGTCCGCGTTGCCCCACTCGCGCGACCGATTGAAGTCGCCGGGCAGGGGCGGGGTGGCGCGCAGCCCGGCCTCCCGCAGCTGCCGCTTCAGATCGCGCAGCAGCAGGTTCTGGTAGGTGCCGTAGGCCAGGTCGCCAGCCCTGCGGCAGGCCGCCTCCAGCTGCCCTGCGTGGGTCTCCAGCACCTCCTGCCAGCGGGTGGCCAGAAGGGCGTCGGCCCACTGGCCCAGCGCATGGATGTCGTCCTGGGGCGGCGGTCGGAGCGGCGGCTCGGACATAGGGAACCTCCTGAATCGACAGGCTGCTGTCAATTTCTCCAGCTTAGCCTGGATGAAAGTATGCTGTCAACAGATGTCCCACACGCCCGCCGGAGCCGCCTTTACCGACCTCGTGCTGCAGGTCTTCCGCCTGAACGGTCTGCTCACGGCGGCAGGCGACCGCCTGAGCGCTCCTGCCGGGCAGACCAGCGGGCGCTGGCAGGTCATGGGCTGCATCGACGAGACCCCCAGAACCGTTGCCGCCGTCGCCCGGATCATGGGCCTGACCCGCCAGAGCGTGCAGCGCACCGCCGACCTGCTGGTGCAGGAGCACCTGGCCGAATACCTGCCCAACCCAGGGCACAAGCGCGCCAAGCTGCTGCGCCTCACCCCGGAGGGACAGCGGGTGCTGACCCGCATCGAGGCGGCGCAGTACGCCTGGGCCAACGCCACCGCGGCGGCGCTGGACGAGCAGGCGCTGCGGGAGGTGGGTCGGGTGCTCGCAGAGGTCACGCGGGCGCTGGAGAGGGGCTGAGCGCTCAGTCCGGCGGCGCGACCTCCAGTTCCGAGGCCAGTTCGGCCAGGAAGGCGCGCATGGTCAGGGTGCGGCGCCGGGCCTCGGCCTGCCCCGCCAGCGTGCGGAAGGTGCCGTCCAGCCGCAGCAGCTTGGTGAAGAAGTGGTCGATGGTGTAGCGCTGGTCGTCGGGCTCGCGGGCCTGGGCCCAGGGGTCGTCCGGGTGCAGCAGGGCGCGGCCCAGCGAACCGCCCACGCCCGCCACGCGCAGCACGCCCAGCGCGCCCAGGGCGTCCAGCCGGTCGGCGTCCTGCAGGGCCTCGCCCAGCCGGGTTCCGGGGGTGGCCCCGCGCGAGTAGGAGTGGTCGCGCACGGCCAGCGCGATCTGCTCGGTGTCGGGAACGGAAAAGCCCAGCCCGGGCAGCTGACCACGCACCGCCTGCGCGCTGAGTTCGCTGGCCCGCGCCCGCTCGGGATGGCTCTTGGGCAGGTTCACGACGTCGTGCGTGAAGGCCGCCGCCACCGCCAGTGCGGGCGACAGTTCCGGGGCGCAGCGCCGTGTCCAGCGCGCCACCCGGATCAGGTGGGCGTCGTCGTGCGCCGCGTCCTTGTTCATCTGGCCGTGCACCCAGGCCCAGACCGTCTTCAGGCGGGTGTCCAGCGCCAGCAGGTCGTCCAGCGGCGAGCGCTTCGGCGCCGAGGGATTCAGGGGCGGGGTCAGATCCCTTCCCCCAGCGCCAACCGGGCCTGGGCCAGATGATGGCGCAGGTGCCAGTCGTGCTTGGCGACCAGCCGCCAGAGATCCTGCTCGCCCTCGTCGGGGTGGCTGATCCGGCGGCCGTACTCTGCCACGTCCACCCCCAGCAGCAGCGCCTCCCAGTGGGCGTTCGCCGCTTCCAGCAGCTTCAGCGCGACCGTCACGGGCAGCCCGGCGTCCGGCAGCCGCAGCCAGGCGTCCTGATCGAAGGGCTGGATGACGTAGGGGTCGGTGCTCAGGGCGTACCTCAGGCGGTTCAGGCCGTGCAGGTGCGCGTCGGCGGTGTGGTGGGCCAGCTGGTGCACCGTCCAGCCGCCGGGGCGGTATGGGCGGGCCAGGGCCGCGCCGTCCAGGCCGCTCAGGGTCTGTCGCCAGCCGCCGACCGCCTGGGCCATGCGTGCCGAGGCGCCCTGCAGGGCCGGGCGGTCACGGGTGGGCAGGGACTGAACCGGGCCGAGCGGGAAGCGGGGATCGGCGCTCATGGGGGCAGTATGTCAGCTCCCCCCAGGTGGGGTAGAGGAGGTCGAAAACTTCACCCCGGGAAATGGGGCCGTAAGACGGGGGTGAGCCGCCGTCCCCTAGGCTCCGTGCATGACCGCCCCCGTTCCCCGGAGACCCGTCGTCCTGATCGTGGACGACAGTCCCGGTGTGCTGAGCGCGATGAAACATCTGCTGGCCGCCCACCTGACCGTGCAGGTCGCTGAAAACGGGGCGGCCGCCCTGCAGGCCATCACGCCCGAGACCGATCTGGTGCTCAGCGACATCCGGATGCCGGGCATGGACGGCCTGGAGCTGATGCGCGTGCTGCAGCGCGGCCGCCCGCACCTGCCGGTGGTGCTGATGACCGGCGTGGTCGAGGACGGCCTGCGGACGCGGGCCCAGGGACTCGGGGCGCTGGACGTGCTCCGCAAACCCCTGCGCGCCGAGACGCTGTTTCCCTCCCTGCAGGAGTGGCTGGCCGGGCAGGAGGGGGCCGCGAACCTGAGCTTTCCCGATCCGGGCTCCGCCGCTCCTGGGCCGGCACCAATGGGGTCAGCGCTGGGGCCGCGATCCGTCACGCCGGGGGGCGGGCGACTGCCCAGCCCAAACATGGCCAGCCCCGAGATGACCAGCCCCGGCATGGCGGCCTCCAGGGCCTTCACCGCCCTGCCCAGCGACCCACGGCAGGCCGCCCAGGCCCTGCTGCGTCCCCTGGTTCTGCTGCCGGGCGTGATGAGCACCGGCCTGTTCACGGCCGACGGCGAGCTGCTGGCGGCCGAGGGCGAGATGACGGTTCAGATGGGCGCCTACCTGCGCTTCCTGAACACCACCGCCCAGACCCTGGGCACCCATCTGGACGCCCAGGACGAGGTGCGGGCCGCGCAGCTGGAATTCGGCGACCGGGTGCTGGTGGCCTGCTTCCGCCCCGGCGAGATGCTGGCCGTACTGGTCAGCGACACGCCGGCCGCCAGCTCGGTCAAGGGCTGGGTGCGCCAGCGCTGGGGCACCCGCCGGAGCGGGCCTGTGGCCCTGAACTGAGCGCGCCTGGCCCGCGCGCCGGCCGATGCTCTACCCTGCAGCCATGTTCACGATCGCGCAGGCGGCCTCCCGCCCGGCCGGGGAGGTGGGCGCGGAGACGGGGCGCCTGGCGGCCCACGGCGTGGCCGGACTGGTCATTCCCCCCGACTTCGAGGAAGCCTTCTACCGCCACGGCAACCTGCCTGAGCAGCTGCGCCGCCTGTTCGCCGGGATCAATCCGGCGCGGATCGATGAAGACCTGCTGGAAGACCGCGCTGCTCGGGCACAGGAACTGATCCGCACCACCTACCTGCTGGACGACGCGGTGCAGGCCTTCTACCGGGCCCTGGGCGCGGCCGGTCTGGAGGCCGGAGAGCTGCACGCCCGCCGCCCCGGCACGCTGCCCGCCCAGCCGGCGCAGGTCACGCCCCCGGGCACCGCCGCGCTGCACGCGGTCAAGCGCCTGTGGGCCCAGGACTGGGCCTTCGCCGAGGTGCTCGCGCGGCTGGACGGCGCGGGCAGCGTGGGCCTGGAAGCCCGCCCGACCCTGCTGCTGGCGGGGCCGCCCGGCGTTCCCGATCCCGAGCGGGCCGCCATCCTGGGCGTCCGGACAGCGCTGGTGGGCCCGCTCGGTCTGACCGGCCTGCCTTGAGCCTTCCGGGGCGCGAGCCCTCCGGCGGGGTGCTGGCGGCGCTGGGTACGCTGGTGTTCCTGAACGTGTACGCCCCGCAGAGCCTGCTGCCGGTGCTGGCCCGCGAGTTCCAGGCGGACGCGGCCCAGGTGGGCGGGGTGATCGGCTCGACCATGCTGGCCATGGCCCTGGCCTCGCCGCTGGTGGGCGTGCTGGCCGACGCCCTGGGGCGGCGCCGCACGGTGCTCTGGGCCTTCGCCCTCCTGACTGTTCCCGCGGTGCTGGCCGCCCTGGCGCCCACCCTGCCCCTGCTCAGCGCGGCTCGCTTCCTCCAGGGCCTGCTGATCCCCGGCGTGATGGTCGCCCTGACCTCGTACATCGGCGAGGAGGTCGCTCCGGCCGGGCGAGCGAGGGCGCTGACCCTGTACGTGACCGGCACCGTGCTGGGCGGCTTCCTGGGCCGCTTTCTCGCCGGGGTGCTGGACGCCCGCTTCGGCTGGCACGCGGCCTTCTGGGGGCTGGCGCTCTCGGCCCTGGTGGGGTTCATGCTGGCCCGCGCCGGCCTGCCGCCCGAACGCGCCTTCCGGCCCAGCCGCGATCCGCGCACCGTGCTGCAGAGCCTGCGCCGGCACCTGCACACGCCCGCGCTGCTGGCCACCTGCGCGGTGGGCTTCCTGATCCTGTTCACGCTGGTCGGCACCTTCAACACGCTGACCCTGCGGCTTTCGGCGGCCCCCTACGCCCTGAACTCGGCCCAGACCGGCGCCATTTTCGCGGTCTATCTGCTGGGGGTGGTCATCACCCCGGTCGCCGGGCCGCTGCTCGCCCGGCGGGGCCCGCGCTTCGCCCTGCTCACGGCTGCGGGCGCCAGCGTGTGCGGCCTGCTGCTGACCCTGGCGGCCCCGCTGCCCCTGATCATCCTGGGCGTGGCCGCCGGGGCCTGCGGGGTGTTCCTGGCCCAGTCGGCGGCCCTGGCGGCGGTGCAGCGCTCGGTCACGGGGGCGCGCAGCCTCGCCTCGGGGCTGTACCACCTGTCGTATTACGGCGGGGCGGCGGTCGCCTCGCTGGTCGCCGGGCACATGTTCGAGGCGGGCGGCTGGCCCGGCGTCGTGCCTCTGGTCGTGGGCAGCATGGCGCTGGCTGCCGTGGCGGGCGTGCTCGGCTGGCGCCGAGGCTGATCCCGCTTCGGCGTCTCAACCCGGTGTTAGCCTCGCCCCATGACCGCCCCACTCACCCCCGCCGCCCTCACCGCCGAGGGCGCCTATCCCGGCCTGTCCCTGAGCCTGCACGACCCCGGCATCCTGGAGATCGTGATCCGCAACGACCGCACGCTGAACTCGGTGGACGCCGCCGCCCACCGCGCCCTGACCCGCGTGTGGCGCGACATCGACGACACCCCGGGGGTGCGCTGCGTGCTGATCCGGGGCGAGGGGAAGGGTTTTTCCTCGGGCGGGGACTTTGGGCTCATCGAGGAGATGGCGAGTGACTTCACGGCGCTGGCCCGCGTCTGGAAGGAGGCGCGCGACCTCGTGTACAACGTCGTGAACTGCGGTAAGCCGATCGTGAGTGCTATCCACGGCCCCTGCGTCGGGGCGGGGCTGGCGGTGGCGCTGCTCGCCGATGTCAGCGTGGCGGCGCGATCCGCCCGCCTGCTCGACGGGCACGTGCGTCTGGGGGTGGCCGCCGGTGACCACGCCGCCATCATCTGGCCGCTGCTGTGCGGGCTGAACAGGGCCAAGTACCACCTGCTGACCGGCGAGAGCGTGTCCGGCGAGGAGGCCGAACGCATCGGCCTGGTCAGCCTGTGCGTGCCCGACGAGGAGCTGCTGGAGCGGGCCTGGGAGGTGGCCCGGGAGCTCGCTGCGGGCAGCCCCACCGCGGTTCGCTGGACGAAGTACGCGCTGAACAACTGGCTCCGGGCGGCCGGGCCGATCTTCGACGCCTCGCTGGCCCTGGAATTCCTGGGCTTCACTGGCCCCGACGTAAAAGAGGGCCTCGCCAGCCTGCGCGAGAAGCGCGAGCCGAGATTCGAGGAAGACGCGCCGATCTAGAGGTGGGTGTTCGTCAGGTGAGGTTCTGCCCCCCCGTCCTGAGTTGCTGCCAGCGGCGCTGTGCCCGTCGGAGCGTGATGGTGGGCTCCTCATCGTATGGGTCGACAGGTCGATTGTCGCCGTCAAGTTTCAGGATGTCGAGGTTGACCAGCAACTGTCCAAACCGCTGATCGGGCATGGTGTCAATGGCCTCCAGAAGCAGTTCCAGAAGGGCATGATTGGCGTCCAGTCGAGAACCATTCGATCCAGGCATCAACCAATTATGTCGTGTGAGCGAGTGACCTTTGAAAGCAGTTGACTGTGAGCATTCCTTGTCCTGACATCTGGAAGAGCAAGAAGCCGAAGCGCCCCACCCTGGCTGTGACCGAATGCCGTCGTGCGCGTAGCGCGCGGGCAACGACGCGATCACGCAAGGGGCAAGTACACAGCCCTCGCCAACGAAGCCGCGATGTCAGGCCAGCGGCCGAACCATGGCGACCACATGCCGAGCGCAGCGCTTAGCTCCCCCTGCCCAAAGGGCAGGGGGCTGGGGGGTGGGTTGCTTTTGATCAGATCTCTTCTGTCTCCCTCCCAGGAACTCCGCTCCCTCTTCGCCCGGCCCGCGTTATCGTGTGCCGTAAACCTTTGAGCCGCACCCCCAGGAGGAACCCCTATGACTAAGCCCCCCGTCCGTGTGGCCGTGACCGGCGCCGCCGGCCAGATCGGTTACAGCCTGCTCTTCCGTATCGCGTCCGGCGACATGCTGGGCAAGGATCAGCCCGTGATCCTGCAGCTGCTGGAAATCACCCCCGCCCTCAAGGCCCTGCAGGGCGTGGTCATGGAGCTGCGCGACTGCGCCTTCCCGCTGCTCTCGGACGTCGTGACCTCCGACGACCCGATGGTGGCCTTCAGGGACGCCGACTACGCCCTGCTGGTGGGCGCCATGCCCCGCAAGGCTGGCATGGAACGCGGCGACCTGCTGGGCGCCAACGGCGGCATCTTCAAGCCGCATGGCGAGGCGCTGAACGCCGTGGCCAGCCGGGGTGTCAAGGTGCTGGTGGTGGGCAACCCCGCCAACACCAACGCCCTGATCGCCCAGCAGAACGCGCCGGATCTGAACCCGAAACAGTTCACGGCGATGGTGCGCCTCGATCACAACCGCGCCATCTCGCAGCTGGCCGAGAAGACCGGGCAGCCGGTGAGCAGCATCCAGAACGTCACCATCTGGGGCAACCACTCCTCGACCCAGTATCCCGACCTCTCGCAGGCCACCGTGAACGGCCAGCCTGCGCTGGAGCAGGTCGAGCGCGACTGGTACGAGAACTCGTACATCTCCACGGTCGCCAAGCGCGGCGCGGCGATCATCGAGGCGCGCGGCTCCAGCTCGGCGGCCAGCGCGGCCTCGGCGGCCATCGACCACATGCGCGACTGGGCGCTGGGCACCCCTGAAGGCCAGTGGGTCTCCATGGGCATCCCCTCCGACGGCTCCTACGGCGTGCCCGAGGGCCTGATCTACGGCTTCCCGGTGCGCTGCTCCGGCGGCCAGTACGAGATCGTGCAGGGCCTGGAGGTCAGCGACTTCAGCCGCGGCAAGATGGACGCCACAGCGCAGGAACTGACCGAGGAGCGCGACGAGGTGCGCAAGCTCGGCCTGGTCAGGTAAGCGCCCGGTGGAAGAGGGGGGCGGGGCTTGCGGGCCTCGCCCCCCTTGTGTGCGCCCCCTTCTGTGTGGGCCCACAGTTGGCCCCCGATCCGGGGGAGTCGTGGCAGCATGGCCGGGTGAGCCTCATCTACCCCGATTCCCCGCGTGGCGATCACGTGGACGTGTACCAGGACGCCCAGGGCCAGGAGGTGCGGGTGCCCGACCCCTACCGCTGGCTGGAAGACCCGGACTCGCCCGAGACGCGCGCCTGGGTGGCCGCCCAGAATGCCGTGACCGAGGGGGTGCTGGCGGGGCTGCCCGCCCGCGCCGCCTACCGGGCGCGGCTGCAGCAGCTCTGGAACTTCCCGCGCGAGGGGACGCCCTGGAAGCGGGGTGGGCGCGCTTTCCGGCACTTCAATCCGGGGCTGCTGAACCAGCCGCTGCTGCAGGTGGCCGACGATCCACACGGCCCCTGGCGTACCCTGCTCGATCCCAATACCCTCAGCGACGACGGCACCGTGGCCCTGATGGCGGCCTCGCTGAGCCGCGACGGCGAGGTGCTGGCCTACGGCACCCAGAGCGGCGGCAGCGACTGGGTCACCTGGCGGGTGCGCGACGTGTCCAGCGGCGCCGACCGGGCCGACCGCCTGGAGTGGAGCAAGTTCGGTGGGGCGACCTGGCAGCCGGACGGCAGCGGCTTCTACTACTGCGCCTACGACGCCCCCGGCGACAGCGACGCCCTGACCGGCGTCAACCGCGCCCAGCGCCTGATGTTCCACCGGCTGGGCACGCCCCAGGCGCACGACACGCTGGTGCTCGCCCGCCCGGATCAGCCGGACTGGGGCTTCGCGGCCGAGGTCACGCACGACGCCTCCTGGCTGGTCGTGCAGGTCTGGCGCGGCACCGAGCCCCGGAATCTGCTCTGGGTGCGGCCGCTCGGCTCGGCCGGAGCCTTCAGCGAACTGGTGGCCGACTTCCGCGCGGCGTATGCGCTGGTCGGCAACGACGGCCCCCTCCTGTATCTCCGCACCGATGAACAGGCGCCGCGCGGCCGCCTGATCGCCTGGGATCTGGACGCCCCGGACGGCGCGCCCCGTGAGCTGATCCCCGAGGCCCCGGACACCCTGGAAACGGTGGGCACCGTGCCCGGCGGCTTCCTGGCCCTGACCCTGCGCGACGCCCGCCACCGCCTGACCCTGCATGACCGCAGCGGCGACCTGCAGCGCGAGCTGGCCCTGCCGGCCCTGGGCACCGTCACGGAGTTGAGTGTGCAGCCCGACGACCCCGAGGTCTTCCTGGGCTTCACGTCCTTTCTCGCTCCCACCACACCCTACCGGCTGCTGCTGCCGGACGGAGAGCCCACCGCCCTGTCGGTGCCGCCGCTGGCGTTCGACGCCTCGCCCTATGAGGTCACGCAGGAATTCGCCACCAGTCCGGACGGCACGCGCGTGCCGATGTTCATCGTGGCCCGCCGGGGGCTGGAGCGCGGCGGCACGAATCCCACCCTGCTGTACGGCTACGGCGGCTTCAGCGTCAGCCTCACTCCGAACTTCAGCCCCTCGCGGCTGGCCTGGCTGGAGCGCGGTGGGGTGTATGTGCAGGCGACCCTGCGTGGCGGCGGCGAGTACGGCGAGGAGTGGCACCAGGCCGGCACCGGGCACCGCAAGCAGAACGTCTTCGACGACTTTCTGGCCTGCGCCGGGCACCTGATCCAGACTGGCCTCACCTCACCCGCCCACCTGGGCATCCAGGGCGGCAGCAACGGCGGCCTGCTGGTCGGCGCCGCCCTGACCCAGCGACCGGAGCTGTTCGCGGCCGCGGTGCCCCAGGTGGGTGTGCTGGACATGCTGCGCTACCAGCACTTCACCATCGGCTGGGCCTGGGCGTCCGACTATGGCCGCAGCGACGACCCGGCCATGCTGGCGACCCTGCTGGCCTACTCGCCCCTGCACAACCTGAGGGAGGGCGTGGCCTACCCCGCCACACTGATCACCACGGGCGACCACGACGACCGGGTGGTGCCCGCCCACTCCTTCAAGTTCGGGGCGGCCCTGCAGCGCGCCCAGGCGGGGGCGGCGCCCACTCTGCTGCGAATCCAGACCCGCGCCGGGCACGGGGCCGGCAAGCCCACCGCGCTGGTCATCGAGGAAGCCGCCGACATCTGGGCCTTTCTGGACGCGGCCCTGAACTCTGAGGCATCGGGGTCTGGAGCACGGCAGGTTGACAGTCCGGGAAGTCGCCGCTAAAGTAAGCGAGCCTGAAACGCGCCCCTCACCGGGCGGCCCCACCAGAACAAGCGTGCCGAGGTGGCGGAATTGGTAGACGCACTAGTTTCAGGGACTAGCGCCGCGAGGTGTGTGGGTTCAAATCCCATCCTCGGCACCAGGAAGACCCCAGCAGAGATGCTGGGGTGTTTTCTTTGACTCCGGATCCTGGCAGAGGATCGTCGATGATGCGGACAGGTTCATCACGCCATCACAGGCAAAGGCTCAACGTGCCGTCTGGGACGCCCTGCCCGTTTGCCCCCTCCGCTGCGGAGCTCTGCAAGTCTCAACCTCTCCCATCAAAGGGCAAGGGCGAAAAACGCCGCGTTCATCGCATCGCCTGCATGTCAATCTGGAAGCTGTCCGAACCATCATTCATCTAGATTTCGCTCCACTCCGTCCCTTGTCCTTCTTCGCCACTCGGCGAGTGTCTTCGGTCGGATGAGTTCCGAATACAGACCGGAGGGCCCTCCGAACCGGTCTCAGTCCAGCCGCCGCACGAGCGCCACGTGATCCTCGCGGAAGCCGGCGTGGGCGTAGAACTCGCGGGCGTGGGTGTTGAACCATGAGGTCTTGAGCATCAGTTCCACCGCGCCGCGCTGCCGGCCCCAGGCCTCGGCGGCGGCCATCAGGAAGCGCCCGACCCCCTGACCCTGGGCGGCCTCGCTGACCGCCAGATCCTTGACGAACACGCCGCGCTCGTGCGGGTGCCAGTAGAGCAGCGTGAACCCCAGCGGCCGGCCCAGCGGGCAGCAGGCCACCAGCACCGCGCTGTCGTCGCCGGGGTCGTGCAGGGCCTGGGCGAACAGCGGCGGATACTCGGCCAGCATGGCGCCCTGATCCCGCCAGGCCGGCGCGGTGGCGACCAGGCGGGGGGCCAGGCTCGTCAGGAAGGGCAGATCGTCTGGCGTACCGGCGCGCAACGTGTATTCAGGTGCGTGGGGCATGGATTGCAGTGTAGGCAGCCCCTGGGAGCCGGGGTTACCCCACGGGCCACCCCGGCGGATGCCCCCGGAGGGGGGGAGTGGTGCACGAGCCACCGGCCGATCTCCGGGGCGGCGCCCGTCCAGAACCCTGTCGGGAGGCCCACTCCGGGAGGGGCTCCGGGTGGCCCGTCCTACAGCCGCAGGCCGATCAGGGCGTAGCCCATCAGGGCCAGCTTCTCGCGCAGCAGGTAGCCCCGGCTGACCTGGGCGCTCAGGGGGCTGGCGCTCACGTCGGCGTCCATGCCCAGGGCGCGGGCCAGGGCCAGGGCACGGGGCGCGTGGGCCTCGTCGGTCACCAGGGTCACGGGCGTGCCGGGGGGCAGGGCCGCGCGGGCATAGCGCAGGTTCTCGATGGTCGTGCGGCTGCGCGTTTCGGCCAGCAGGTGCTGTGGGGGCACGCCCCGGCGCTGCAGGTACGCCACGCCCACCTCGCCCTCCGTGTACGGATCGCCCTGACGGCGGCCGCCGGTGACCACGATGCGCGTGACCCGGCCCGCCTGGAACAGGCCCAGGGCGTGATCCAGCCGGCGCTGGAAGGCGGGGCTGGGACGGCCGGCGTACTGGGCGGCCCCCAGCACCAGCACGGTCGGGTGGGGCGCCTCGGTGCTCACGGCGCGCAGGTTCGGCAGCGCCAGGAATCCGGCCACCAGCAGGGCCACCACCGCCAGGGGCAGCAGGGTCAGCGTGGAGCCGCGCGTGCGCATGGGCGGAGGGTAGCATGAAGGAACTCTCAAGCACGTCACAAAGCGCGTCCCTGTTGGGTTCTTCACATCCCGGCGGGTGGGCGCGGAGTGGCGATCAGCTTCCTGACGAGTCCGGGGGCGCGTGCTACGCTCACCCCTGACTTTCTGCTGGAACCACTGTGCATTCCGGGAGCACCGCGCACTCTGGAACCACCGCCGGGAGCCCGTGACCCCTATGGCCAAGACCTCTGCCCCCCATACCCTGGTGATCGTCGAATCGCCCGCCAAAGCCCGTACCATCGAGAAGTATCTCGGCAAGGGGTACACGGTGGAGTCGAGCATCGGGCACATCCGCGACCTGCCCAAGAGTGCCGCCGATATCCCCGAGAAGTACAAGGGCAAGGCCTGGGCGCGGCTCGGGCTGGACATCGAGAACGACTTCCAGCCGCTCTACGTGGTGGCTCCCGAGAAGCGGGCGCACGTCGCCAAACTCCGCAAGATGGCCTCGGAGGCCGACGAGATCATCCTGGCGACCGACGACGACCGCGAGGGTGAGAGCATCGCCTGGCACCTGTTCCAGGAGCTGCGGCCCAAGGTGCCGGTCAAGCGCATGGTCTTCCACGAGATCACCAAGGAAGCCATCCAGGCCGCCATCGCTGCGCCGCGCCAGATCGATTCGAATCTGGTCGAGGCGCAGGAGACCCGCCGCGCGCTCGACCGCCTGTACGGTTACGAGGTCAGCCCGGTGCTGTGGAAGAAGGTGGCGCCCAAGCTGAGCGCTGGCCGCGTGCAGAGCGTGGCGACCCGCATGCTGGTCGAGCGCGAGCGCGAGCGGATGCGCTTCGTGAGCGCCACGTGGTGGGATCTGCTCGTCACCGGCAAGACCGCCGAGGGCGCGACCTTCCCCGCCCGCCTGACCGACGTGGCCGGGCAGAAGCTGGCCCTGGGCCGCGACTTCGACCCGCTGACCGGCCGGCTGAAGGACGGCGTGGTGGCAAGGTTGCTGGGTGAGGCGGAGGCCCGCGCGCTGGCCGAGGGCCTGAGCGGCCAGCCCCTGACGGTCACCAGCGCGGAGGAAAAGCCCTTCACGCAGCGCCCCTACCCGCCCTTCATCACGTCCACGCTGCAGCAGGAAGGCAGCCGCAAGCTGGGCTTCGCCGCCACCCGCACCATGCGCGCCGCCCAGCGGCTCTACGAGCAGGGCTACATCACGTACATGCGAACCGACTCGACGAACCTGAGCAGCGAGGCGGTGAGCGCGGCCCGCACGCAGGTCGCGCAGATGTACGGCCCCAGCTACCTCTCGCCGCAGCCGCGCGTGTACGCCAAGAAGTCCAAGAACGCCCAGGAAGCCCACGAGGCGATCCGCCCGGCCGGCTCCAGCTTCCGCACGCCGGACTCGCTGCGCGGCGAGCTGAGCGGCGACGAGTGGCGCCTCTACGACCTGATCTGGAAGCGCACCGTGGCCTGCCAGATGGCCGATGCCCGTGGCCGCTCCCTGCGCGTGCGGCTGGGCGGCAAAGCGAAGACTGGCGAGGACGTGCAGCTCAGCGCCTCGGGCCGCACCATCGACTTCCCCGGCTTCCTGCGCGCCTACGTGGAGGGCAGCGACGACCCCAGCGCCGCCCTGGAAGACCGCGAGACCCCGCTGCCCCCGCTCAGGGAGGGCGAGCGCGTGCTGGCCGACTCGGTGAAGCCCGAGGGCCACGAGACCCAGCCTCCCGCCCGCTACACCGAGGCCTCGCTGGTGCAGTCGCTGGAGGGCGCGGGCATCGGGCGCCCGAGCACCTACGCCTCCATCCTGGGCACCATCCAGGATCGGGGCTACGCCACCAAAAAGGGGCAGGCGCTCGTGCCCTCGTGGACGGCCTTCGCCACCTCCGCCCTGCTGGAGCACCATTTCTCCTCGCTGGTGGACTACGACTTCACCGCGAAGATGGAAGAGGATCTGGACGACATCGCGGGGGGGCGGGCGCAGCGCGTGCCGTACCTCAGGCGCTTCTACCTGGGCGACCACGGCGAGGGCATGGCCCTGCGGCCCCTGATCGACTCCAAGATGGGCGAGATCGACGCCCGCGGGATCGCCACCATCGTCGTGCCGAAGCTGGAGGGCAGCGGCATCGAGGTGCGCGTGGGGCGCTACGGCCCCTACATGGAGCGCAGCGGCGAGAAGGCCAACCTTCCCGAAGACCTGGCCCCCGACGAACTCACCGCCGAGAAGGCCGAGGAGATCATGAGCCGCCCCACGGGCGACCGCGTGATCGGCACCGACGAGGCGACCGGGCACCCGGTAGTGGCCCGCGCCGGGCGCTACGGCCCCTACGTGACGCTGGGCGCAGAGAACCCGCCCATCCGCTCGGCCAGCCTGTTCCCCACCGACGACCTGGGCACCCTGACGCTGGGCCGCGCCCTGAAGCTGCTGAGCCTGCCGCGCCTGGTGGGCACCAGCGAGGGCGAGGAAGTCTGGGCGCAGAACGGCAAGTACGGCCCGTACCTCAAGCGCGGCTCCGACAGCCGCTCGCTGACCAGCCACGAGGAGCTGTTCAACGTGGGCATCCAGGAGGCCGAGGCGCTCTTCCTGCAGCCGCGCTACGGCAAGGGCCGCGCCGCCGCCGCGCCGCCCCTCAGGAGCTTCGAATATCCGGGCCGCGCGAACATCATCCTCAAATCCGGCCGCTTCGGCCCCTACCTCACCGACGGCGAGAAGAACGCCACGCTGCGCAAGGGTGAGGACGAGGGGACACTCACGGCGGAACGCGCCCTGGAGATTCTGGAGGAGCGCGGCAAGGAGCCCCAGAAGAAGCCCGGCAAATCCGGCGCGAGAACGGGGGCAGCCCGGACGGGGGCAGCCAAGAAGTCGGGCGCCCGCACCCCGGCCCGCAAGGGAGCGGCCAGCACGTCTGCGGCGAGCGCGGCTCCGGCCAAGAAGGCACCCGCCAAGAAGGCTCCGGCCAAGAAAGCTCCGGCCAAAGCCGCCGCGAAGGCCAAGGCGCCCGCCAAGGCCACCTTCACCTGGGCCGACCTGCGGCCCCACCTGGGTGTGCTCAGCGACCCCGAGCGCCGGCTGGTCACGGCCACCCGCGAACAGGGCCGCAAGGTCGAGGACATCGCGCCCGAGCTGGGGCTGGAGGTCGCCAAGGCCAAGGGCATGGCGCTGCAGGCCAGCAAGAAACTGAACCAGGCGGCGCGCGGCGGGTAGGGGAGGGGCTGAAGCGGTGCCGACCCGATCCCGACCCGAGGTGCCCCAGGCCCTGCATCTGGCACGGCTGGCGCAGGGCACGCCCGGCCAGTGGGTGAGGCTGCCCGGCGGCGAGCTGAGCGTGCTGCACCTCAGCGGCAAGTTCCCCGGCTCGGGGGTCACGGGCTGGCTGGTCTGCCTGAGCGGAGAGGCCGTGCTCGACCTGCCCCTGAACAACTTCGTGCGCCTGCGCCCCGGCGAGGGCTACCGCGTGAGTGCCCATGAGCCCTGGACGGCCTTCGACACGCGGGAGAACAGCGTGCTGATGTTGGCGCCCGATCCCCCCGTGGCCTGAGCGCTGGCAACAGGAGCGAGCTGGCTACAGTGGAGCCATGACCCGGCCCACCCCACACGCCCGCGCCGACTACCCCTACCAGCATCCCACGCCCACCCGCTGGGCCGACAACGACGTGTACGGGCACGTGAACAACGTGACCTACTACGCCTACTTCGATACGGCGGTGAACGCCTACCTGGCCGCGCAGGGGGCGCTGGACATCCAGTCGGGAGCAGTGATCGGGCTGGTCGTGGAGACCGGCTGCAGTTACTTCGCGCCCGCCGCCTTCCCCGAGGTGCTCAGCGTGGGCGTGCGGGTCTCGAGCCTGGGCCGCAGCTCGGTGCGCTACGAACTGGCGGTCTTCCGGGAAGGCGAGGCGGCGGCCTGCGCGCAGGGGCATTTCGTGCATGTGTACGTAGATCGGCAGACCCGGCGCCCGGCCGAGCTGCCCGACGTGCTCCGCACGGCGCTCCAGCCCCTGCGCGTGCCCTGAGCCGAGCGGGCGCCGCCGTCAGGGCCGCTGTGCCGCTCCCAGGTCAGCGGGTCGGCTCCACTCATCAGGTCATCCAGCGCCGCACCGTTGAGCGTGGCGCCGGCCAGGGCTGCACCGTCCAGCGCTGACCGGTCGCTCACGGGCAGCTCAGGCCCGCCGGGGGGGTCGTCGCCGGGCGTCCGCAGCACCTGCAGGAAGGTCTCGACCATCTGGGGGTCGAAGTGCGCTCCAGCCTGCTTGCGGAGTTCGGCGCAGGCCTGCTCCGGTGTCCAGGCGTGCTTGTAGGGCCGCTCGCTCAGCAGGGCGTCGTAGACGTCTACCACACTGAACAGCCGGGCCAGCAGGGGAATGGCCTCGCGGCGCTGGCCGTCGGGATAGCCGGCACCGTCCCAGCGCTCGTGGTGGTGACGGATCAGGGCCAGGGCGCCGGGCGGCAGGAAGCCCAGGGCGGCGGCGAAGCGTTCTCCCGCCGCCGGATGGGTTCGCATCAGCTCCCACTCCCGCTGATCCAGGGCGGCGGGCTTGAGCAGCAGGGCGTCCGGGATGGCCAGCTTGCCGACGTCGTGCAGATACGCTCCCAGCCGCAGGGCGGCCAGCTGCTCGCCCCCGAGTCCCAGCGCCCGGCCCAGACGGATCGCCAGGCGGGTCACACGATCCGTGTGGCCGTGCGTCTCGCGGTCGCGGGCCTCCAGCGCCAGCCCCAGCGCACGCACCGCCGCCTCGCGGGTCTCCAGGGCCACCTGACGGGCGCGTTTCTGTTCCTCGATATCCGTGCAGGTGCCCACCCAGGCGATGCCCCGGCCCCCCTGGTCGGCCACCGGCACCCCCCGGATCAGGAACCAGCGGTAGCCTCCGTCCTGTTGGCGCAGCCGGTACTCGATCTGGTAGGTCTCGAAGCGGGCCACGGCCTGCCGCCAGTGTTCCACGGTGCGCTCCACGTCGTCCGGGTGCAGGGCGGCCTCGAACCCGAAGCCCTCCACGTCGCCGCTCACGCCGGTGAACTGGAGCCACTGCTGGTTCACGTGCGTCCAGCGGCCCACGGCGTCGGCCGTCCAGAGCATCACCGGCATGGCCTCCAGCAGCTGAAGGTACTCGGCGGCCAGGGTGGGGCTGGATGAAGTCCGGTCGGCGTCGGTCATAACGGTGGCCCGGGAGACCCCAGACGTGCAGTCTCCACTGTTCCGAACAGTAGCGCCGTGAGGGCCAGATGTGAGGTCGGGACGTTGGGAAAATCCAGAGCGAGCGGGTGGACACCGCTGGTCGGCGCGGCCGCGCCAGGGTGGGTGTCCTCCGGTGCTGGAGCCCCGCCGCCTGAAGTCAGCCCACCCACCAAGGGGTCGGCTGAAGGGTCGGCGCAGCCTGTCTCAGCGCTTGCGCCGGGCGGCCTTGGCAGCTTCTTTCGCCGCCTTCTGCTCGGCCTTCTGCTTCTCCGCCAGTTCACGGCCCATGTCTTCCATGAGCTGCGCCCCCTGGGCGTCCACGGTGCGCTGCAGTTCGATCAGGGTGCTGACCACCATGTTGTTCAGCACGCGCTCGATGGGCGCCCTGATCCAGCGGTAGCGCACCCGGCCGTTCATGGTCAGGGTGACCTCGGTGCCGCCGGGCATGGGCTTGAACGTCCAGCCCTGGGTCAGTTTTTCCAGCGGCCCCACGTTCCGCACGCTCTCCCAGCCGCCGCGCTGGGGGGCCTGGAGCTGCCCGTATTTCGCGGTGAAGCCCAGGCCCAGCAGCCGGCGGGGAAACTTGAAGCGCACCAGCGCGTTGTTCGCCAGCCGGCCCTCACCGCCCTCGTATTCGGCCGACACGAAGTTCTTGTCCCATCTGGCACGGCGTTTTGGTTCCAGCGCCATGCGGTAGAGCACGTCCGGGCGGGCGCGTACCACGATTGCGTGCTTGATCTGAATCGACTCGGACATTCTGGGGGTACTGTAGCGCGCCGTGCCCGGATGCCCGGAGGGCCTGTCCTGCCTGTGCTTCAGTCCAGATACGCGCGGGCCGGTGGGTGCGACACCCGCAGGTTGAAGCGCTCGGCGTACTTCGCGCCGCTCAGGCGCCCGGTGCTGGCGCGGCCTTCGAGGTACTGCTCCTTCGTCCAGGCCCACCGGTAGAAGTCGTGGTAGAAGGTCATGACCTCGGCCCCCTGCTCGATGGTGTCCGAGACGTCCACGAACACCTCCGGGTAGGGGCTGGCGGGCGCGAAGTACTGGTACAGGCGTACGGGATCGCGCAGGGCGTCGAGCCGCGCCACGTCCTCCCCGCTCTCCACGGCGTCGTCGCCGCTCAGGTCGGGGGCGGGCGGCATGGGGTCGCCCCCGCCCGCCTCGTTGATGATCTTCGGAATACGGGCGAGCGTGATCGCGTCGAAGGCGATCTTCGCGGTCATGCGGTGGTCGGGGTGCGGGTGGTCGTCGCTCCAGGTGATCACGGCGCCCGGCCGGAAGCGGGCGTACAGCCGCGCCAGTTGCAGCGCCTCGGCGCGGCCCCCGGTCATGCGCGAGTCGCCCATGTCGAAGAAGTGGTACGAGGCCCCGATCTTCTGGGCCACCCAGGCCCCGTGCTTGCGGCGCACCCGCGTGACCTCCTCGTGTGAGGCGTCGCCGAACTGGCTGGCGAGTTCGCCCAGCGTCGTCCAGACGAGCATCACCTCGTCGCCGCGCGCCGCGTGTTTGGCAAGCGTTCCAATACAACCGATCTCGTCGTCCGGGTGGGCAAACACCGCCATGATTCGCATGGGGAACAGGATAGGGGAGGTTGGCGGCAGATCGGCCAGAGGGCCGATGTGCTCCCGGCTTCCTGTGCCTACCGTGAACGCATGGACATGGAATTCTCCCGCGCTGGCCCTTCAGACCTCGCCACCATCGCGGCCTTCGATGAGCAGGCGGGCGACCCGGGTCGGCGCACGTGGCTGGAGGACAGCCTGCGCCGGCGCGAGGTTCACCTGCTATCCGTGGATGGGGCGGCCTGTGCCTACGGCGTGCTGGAGGACTTCTTCGGCCACGCCTTCGTTTCCCTGCTGTACGTGGCCCCCGCCCGGCGGCGTCAGGGCCTGGGGGCAGGGCTGCTGGCCCATCTCTGCGGGGTGGCCGCGACGCCCAAGGTCTTCTCCTCGACCAATCTGTCCAACGCGCCCATGCACGCCCTGTTCGCCCGGCAGGGCTGGACGGTCAGCGGTCTGCTCACGCACCTCGACGACGGTGATCCGGAGGTCGTCTATGTCAGGGTGCCGCGTTAACGCAGGAAGCGGATCGTCAGCGGATAGCGGTAGTGCTGTCCCGAACTGGCCCGGATCACGCCCACGATCATGAAGATGAAGGGCACGATGCCCAGCACCACCAGGATGGGCAGGAAGAACAGGAAAAACGAGGCGAAGGTGCCCAGGAAGGCGAAGGCGCCCAGGTCAGGACTGCCCGCCGCCGCGCCCACCGCGCCGCCCAGCAGCCCCAGGCTGAAGGCGATGAAGGCCACGGCGCCCACCACCAGGCCATAGAGCCACATGCTCAGGCGGAAGTTCAGCACCTCCTTGCCCTGCAAGTCGAGTGAGCGGCTGCGGTCGCGGTAGATCAGCCAGGCCAGCAGCGGCCCCAGCAGGCCCCCCAGCGTGGGCAGCAGCAGGTCGGCCAGCGGCGACAGGTGCGTGACCATCGCCGGGGTGCGGTCTTCCTCGGACAGCAGGAGGGGCGAGAGGTGGGAGGGCGTGCTCATGCTTGACAGTACGGCCCGGGCGTTCATACAGTTCCTGGGTGTCCCGTCCTGCCTACCGCAAATCCGCCGCACAAAAGGCGCAGGACGCGGCCCGCGACCGCCTGCCCATCCGCGCCGGCATCCAGCCGGAACGTCCCATCACTGGCCAGCTCGTCGATCTGTACTCGGACGGCGCCTGCGACACCGGGGCCGGGCACGGCGGCTGGGCGACCATCCTGCGCTTCGGCGAGCGGGAACTGGTGCTGAGCGGCCACGAGGCCGGCACCACCAACAACCGCATGGAGCTGCGCGGCCTGCTGGAGGGCCTGAAGTCGCTGAAACGCCCCTGTCAGGTGCGCGTGATCACCGACAGCCAATATCTCCGCAAGGCCTTCACCGACGGCTGGATCCTCAAGTGGCAGCGCAACGGCTGGAAGACGGCGGGCGGCGACCCCGTGAAGAACCAGGACTTGTGGGAGGAACTGATTCTCCAGGCGCGCACGCACGCGCTGACCTTCCTGTGGGTCAAGGGGCACGCCGGCCACGGCGAGAACGAGCGGGTGGACGTGCTGGCCGTGCAGGAGCGCAAGAAGCTGCGCGCGGGCTGATAACCGGCGTCAGAGCCTCAGGGTGCAGCGATAGCGCGCAGTAGGCCAGGGGGAAGGAATAGGGCTGACATCGAATCCAGCCCGGCGGTAGAAGTCCACAGCATCGTCGTCTGTCGCAGCCCAGAGCAGAGTCAGGTCAAGGGCAGGGATGACCGCGTGCAGCAGATCACGGGCGTCCCCCCATCCCCCGAACGCCGGGTGGATGCCGATGTGTAGTATCTCGGCCAGCTTCTCCGAGACGAGCAGCCCCCGCGCTTCTGATCCGGCCGCCGACTACCCACCCACACAGCCGGCGTTCGGGGTCTTGCCGGTAGCCCGCCAGCGTCCGCGCGACGCGCTCCGGATCGGGGTACATGGCGCGGGCGAGCAGGGCGCCTGCGGCCGGCCAGTCGTCGGGCGCCAGGGGCGGCGGGATCAGGCGGCCGGAAGTCATGCCCTCAGGCTACGCGCGGTCGCGGGTGAGCCAGCGGCCCCAGTTCCCGGCGCGCACCCCGGCGCGGTGTTCGGCCGGGGCGAGGTCGGCCACGCGGCCCAGGTCGGCGGCGCTGTCCAGTCCCTCGGGGAACTCGCGCATGCCGAAGCCGCCGTCCAGGTCGCTGCCCAGGCCCACGTGCGCCCACCCGGCCACGTCGCCCAGGTGCGCGAGCATGGCCGCCAGCGTTGCCCGCGTGCTGGGCGGATCGCCGCGCCGCCAGCCGGGCTGCAGGAAGCCGTTGTACAGCACGAGGCCGACCATCCCGCCCCGCTCCCCGATGGCGCGCAGCATGTCGTCGGTCAGGTGCCGATCCGTGGGCACCCGTGCGCGTGCGCCCACGTGCGAGGCGATCACGTCCGGCTGCCGCTCCACGGCCTCCCAGAAGGCCTGCTCGGCGAGGTGCGAGGCGTCCAGCGTGACCCGCTGCTCGCGCATGGCGTCCAGCAGCTCCCCGCCCAGCGGGGTGAGGCCGCCCGGAACGCCTGTGCCGCCCGCGTAGCGCGTGCCCCGCCAGGCCGGCCCGACGATCCGCACGCCCTGCTCCACCCACCACGGCAGGTCGTCCGGCGTCCGGATGGGGTCGGCGCCCTCCATCAGCAGCACGACGCCCAGGGGCGTGCCGTCCGGGTCGGCCGCGTACGTCCGAAGGTGAGCGGCGACCTGCGCCCCGGGGGTGAGCAGGCGGATGTGCCCGGCGTCCTGCCAGCGGCGGTACCGATCCAGCTGCGCGAGGGCCTGGGCGTACGCGCCGTCGGCGTCGGTGTAACCGTCCGGGCTGGTGTCCGTGCGCGGCATGGCGAACAGCGTGCCCAGCGTGAGCGCCACGCGCCCCGCCCGCAGCGCGCCGAAGGTCACGGTGGCGATGTCCCGCGCGTCCGGCCCTTCGCGGGAGCGCAGCTCGTCCAGCGCCAGGGTCAGGTCGCGGCCCACGCCCGCGTTGTACGCGAGATCCAGGTGCCCGTCGATGACCAGCCCGGCGGCCTCCACCGCGTCCAGCACGTCCGGGCCGGTCATGCGGTGCGCGGCCGGTGGCGCAGCGGCACGGCGGGCCGCTCGCCGATGTCTTCCAATGCGGCATCGATCACGCCCCGGTGGGGCGAGAGCGAGCACACCGGGTCGGCCGCGCGGGCGTCGCCGGTGAGCAGGAAGGCCTGACAGCGGCAGCCGCCGAAGTCCACCTCGCGCTGCGGGCAGGTCTGGCAGGGCTCGCGCATCCAGGCGGTGCCCCGGTACGCCTGGAAGGCCGCGGAGTCGTACCACACGGCCTCCAGGCTGGAGGTTCGCACGTTCGGGAAGGCGAGTTCCGGCAGCACGTACGCGGCCGGGCAGGGCAGCGCGCGGCCGTCCGGGCCGACGATCAGGTGCGTGCTCGCCCAGCCGCCCATGCAGGGCTTGGGCGAGGCGTCGTGGTAGTCGGGCACCACCCACTGCACCGCGACCTCCGGGCAGCGCCCCCGGAAGGCCAGCACCTCGGCCTCGGCCGCCTGCAGGGATGCCAGATCCGGCAGCAGGTGGGCGCGGTTCTCCAGCGCCCAGCCGTAATACTGGCTGTTCGCCAGCTCGATCCGCTCGGCGCCGGAGTCGGCGGCGAACTGCAGCAGGGCGGGTACCTCGTGCAGGTTCAGGCGGTGCAGCACTGCGTTCAGGATCAGCGGCGTGCCGGACTCGCGGATCAGGGCGGCGGCCTCGTGCTTGCGTTTCAGGAAGTCCCCGCCGCAGATGGTGCGGGCGTTCAGATCGTCCAGCGATTGCAGGCTCAGCTGCACGGCGTCCAGCCCCGCGTCCAGCAGATCGCGCAGGCGCCGGGCACTCAGGCCCACGCCGCTGGTGATGAGCACCTGGTACAGGTCGAGCGTCCGGCCTGCGCGCAGCAGCTCGCCCAGGTCGGCGCGCAGCAGCGGCTCGCCGCCGGTGTACAGCACCTGCAGGATGCCCAGGCCCTCGGCCTCGGCCAGCACGCGGCGCCAGTCCCCGGGGCCGAGTTCCTGCGCGGCGCCCAGCAGCTGCAGGGGGTTCGAGCAGTACACGCACTGCAGCGGGCAGCGGTGCGTGAGTTCCGCGACCAGCACCAGCGGCGGGGCCGGGCGCGGGCGCGACGACTGAAGGTGCGCGGCGTCCAGCGCGGCGGTCATGCGCCCACCCCGTCGTGCCCAGTCACGTCCTGCCCGGCCCCTTCCTGTTCAGGTTCTGCCCGCTCGGCCCCGTCCTGTCCAGACCCGTCCCGCTGCACCCACTGGCTGGCATGCGCTTCCGCCAGAAACTCTGCCACGTCCGCCGCCAGATCGTCTGGGTCGGCCTGCGGGTAGCGCGAGCGCAGTTCGTCCACCAGCGCGGCCTGGGTGCGCCCGTCGCAGAGGCTCAGGATCTCGTGCGCGGTGGCGTTCAGCTCGGTGACCTCCTCGGCGCGCAGCAGCACGTGCTGGTCGCGCGTACGGTCGTAGCGCAGCCGGGCCCCGCGGTACAGGCGCAGCGTCATGCCACGCCCCCGACCACCGGGTTTCCGGGCCGGGCCAGGTCGTCCGCTCCCAGCCCCTCGGGCACGTCCTGGGGCAAGGTCGCGTCCAGGGCGTCGAGCAGGCTCCACAGCACCGAGCACTTGAAGCGCACGGCCGCCACGATCCGCTCCTGATCCTGCTGGGTGCGCGTGTGCCCGCCCAGCAGCCGCAGCGCCCCGCTGGCCTCGACGCCCGCCTGCCGCGACCGGCTGCGGAAATACGCCAGGCCCTGGGGCTCGACCCAGGGGTAGTGGGTCTCGAAGGCCACGGTGCGGACGGCCATGATCCGCTGCGCGTACAGCTCGGTCAGCGACGACGCCACGCCGTCGAACCAGGGGTGATCCCGCACGAAGTTCACGTAGGCGTCGGTCGCGAAGCGCGCCCCTGGCCGCAGCAGGGCGTGCGACTCCAGCACGTCCTCGTCCAGGCCCACCGCGCGGCCCAGCGCCCGCCACGCCGAGAGCCCGCCCTGCTCCCGGCTGGGGCCGTCGTGGTACAGCACCCGCGTGATCCACTCGCGGCGCGCGTCTTCGGGCAGTTTCGCCAGCAGCAGGCTGTCCTTGACCGGAATGCACTGCTGGTAGTAGTAGCGGTTGGCCACCCAGACCTGCAGTTCCTCCCGCGAGAGCGCGCCGGCGTGCATCCGGCGGTTGAAGGGATGACGGTGGTGGTAGTCGCGGGCCAGCAGGCCCTCCAGGGTGCGTTCCAGTTCAGCGGGCGTCCACATGCTCTGTCTCCAGTCTCCAGCGCTACAGGCCGACGAACCAGCCGTCGTCCGCGAGATCGAGCCCCTGGGCGCGTAGCCAGGCGCGTTCCGGACTGGCCGGGTCGAGGGCCGGGTTGGTGTTGTTCAGGTGCGTATAGAGCTTCGTGGCTGCCGGCAGCCGGGCCAGGGTGGGGGCGCTCTGGACGACCGGCAGGTGCCCCATGCTGGCAGCGTCGCCGGTGCCCAGCCCCAGGCGGATCAGCTCGTCCGGGTGGTAGAAGGTGCCGTCGACCAGCAGCACGTCGGCCGAGGCCAGCAGCTCGGGCACGGGGCCCGCAAGGGTGCTCAGGCTGGGCGCGTAGACCAGCGTGCGGCGCGGCCCGCGCAGCCTCAGGGCGCTGGTCGCGCCCGCTTCCGGGCGGCGGCCATGGTGGTAGCGGGGCGTGTGGTCGTCAAGCGCCACCCAGGTGACCTCGAGGTCGCCGAACAGCCGGGGTTCGCCCGGCGGCGCGCTCACCGGCGTGATCTGGGCGTAGCGCGACAGCAGGCGGCGCACCGGGAACTGATCCTCCAGCAGGGCGTGTACCCCCGGCGTGGCGTGCAGCTCCCACGCGCTGCCCTCGCGCAGCTGCAGCAGCCCCAGCGTGTGGTCGAACTCGGCGTCGGTGAGGAGCACCCCGGCCAGCGGCGTGCTCCGCCCGCGGGGCGGCCCCAGCGCCAGCAGCTGCCGCGCCACGTCCGGCGAGGCGTCGATCAGGTACCAGCGCTCGCCGTCGGGCGTGAAGGCCGCGCTGGACTGCGTGCGGGCCGGCAGCTCCCCGGCGCGCACCCGCGCGCAGTTGCGGCAGCCGCAGTTCCATTGCGGCAGGCCGCCGCCGGCCGCCGTGCCCAGCAGGAGGAAGGTCGGAGAGGTGGGGTCGGGCGGCATGGGGCACCTGCATATACCTGCACAGACGCGCCGCGCGGGCCGCCGGAGGGCAGGCCAGGCGCGGCGCGTAAGGGGGAGAGGAAACTTAGCGGCTGTGGGCGTAGGCGGTCACTTCACAGCACACGACGATACGTCTGGCTCTGGGCTTGATCCACATGGCATTCACCTCCTTTCACAGGCTGCGGCCCACGGGTGGCGGGCGGCGGGGAAGGCGGGCGCGGGAGGACGGAGCAAAGGGGGCGATGCCCGGTGACCGGAACGCTGTATGGAGACAGGACTCCGGCCACGCGGAGTGGCCCGGCCGACGTGGGAGGCGGGTGAAAGGATGAACGCCCGCAGTGTAGGCATCGGGCGGTTCAGGGAAGGTTGGTGTGGGTGAGGGCGGCTTGGGCGATGTCGGGGACAGTTCTCATGGCGCGCCCGGGGGCGCCGGCCCCTGCGCTGAGCCACCTGGCCTATCGTACGGGCGCCTGCGCGGGCCTACTCTGGACTTCAGATGACCTCCGACCCGACCCCACGCCCCCCTGTGCCCGGCCGCTGGCGCACCTTCCTGTGGCTGTGGGGCTCTCAGGCGCTGAGCGTGATCGGCTCGGCGGTGGCCGGCTTCGCCTTCACGATCTACCTGACCCAGACGCGCTACCCGCTGGAGGGGGACAAGCCCCAGCTGGCGACCGCCCTGGCCCTGACCGCGCTGGCCTGGACGCTCACGGCGACCCTGAGCGCCCCGCTGGCCGGCGCCTGGACCGACCGCCACGACCGCCGGCGGATCATGCTGGCCTGCGATCTGCTGGGCGCCGCGCTGGCCCTGGGCACGCTGGCGCTGCTGCTCTCGCCGGCCGCGCCGCTGTGGGCGCTGGTGGCCCTGACCGGCCTGATGGGCCTGGTCTCGACCTTCCACGGCTCGGCCTTCGACGCCAGCTACACCAGTCTGGTGCCGCGTGAGCGCCTGCCCCGCGCCAACGGCATGATGCAGACCATCTGGAGCCTGGCGGGGCTGGTCGGGCCGGCGCTGGCCGCGCTGCTCATCGGGGTGCCGGCGCTGCTGCGGGAGGGGGGTGCCCCGCCACCCTGGCTGGCCGGGCTGGGGGTGGGCGGCCTGCGCGACGGCGTGCCCTTCGCCTTCGCGGTGGACGGCGCGAGCTTCCTGCTGGCGGCGGCGGTGCTCAGCCGTCTGCGGGTGCCCTCACCCGCCGCGGTGACGGACAGCGGGGAGCGCCGCCGGCTGACCGACGACATGAAGTTCGGCTGGCAGTTCATCGGTCGCCGCCGGCCGCTGCTGCAGCTGCTGCTGACCTTCGCGGTGGCGAACCTCTGCAGCAGCGGCCTGGGGGTGCTGGAGCCCCTGATCGCCAAATTCTCGCTGGCCGCCGACTGGCAGGCGCGAGGCAGCAGCTTCCAGAGCGCTCTGGCCACCCTGACCGTGTCCCAGAGCGTCGGGGGCATCCTGGGCGGGGTGCTGATCAGCGCCTGGGGCGGGCTGAAGCGCCAGCGCGTGCTGGGCGTGCTCGTGCCGATGATCGTGAGTGGCCTGGCGCTGGCCGCCTTCGGCCTGAGCGCCGCGGTGCTGTCTGCCAGCGCGGCGCTGCTGATCATGGGCCTGACCTTCCCGGCCATGAACGCCCACTCGCAGAGCATCTGGCAGTCGCAGGTGCCGCCCGAGATGCAGGGCCGGGTCTTTTCCGTACGCCGACTGATCGCGCAGTTCACCAGCCCGGCCAGCGCCGCCCTGGCCGGTGTCCTGGCGGCCCGCTACGCGCCGGGCGCGGTGGTGGTGATCGCGGGGCTGCTGTACGCCGGCGTGGCTGCCCTGCAACTGCTGAACCCCGCCCTGCGGCAGGTCGAGGAAGTCCTGCCGGCGGTCACCCCGCCCCGAGTCCACCCCGGCTGAGCGGCCCCTGGACAGGGGGGGTCAAATGCGGATCGCCGCCACGGTGACCTGACGTACTCTGTGAAGCAATGATCAACGCATCTTCGCCCCCGGCGCCGCCCGCGAACGGCTGGCACACGTTCCTGTGGCTCTGGGGCTCGCAGGCGGTCTCGGTCATCGGCAGCGCCCTGAGCGGCTTCGCCATCAGCATCTATCTGGTGCAGACCCGCTTTCCGCTGCCCGGGCAGCGCGGCGAGCTGGCCACGGCCCTCTCGCTCACGGTGCTGGCCTTCACCCTCATCACGGTGTTCGGGGCGCCGCTGGCCGGGGCGCTGGCCGACCGCTGGAACCGCCGGCGCATGATGCTGGTCAGCAACGGGCTGAACGCCGCCCTGATGGGCCTGGGCGTGCTGATGGTCAGCGCCACGCTGCCGCCCATCTGGCTGCTGGTGCTGTTCACCGCCTGCGAGGGGGTGCTCGCCGCCCTGCACAGCGCCGCCTTCGACACCAGCTACAGCGTGCTGGTGCCCCGCGAGAACCTGCCCCGGGCCAACGGCATGATGCAGACCCTCTGGAGCATGTCGGGCCTGCTCAGCCCGGCCCTGGCGACGCTGCTGATCGGGCTGCCGGCCCTGGCCCGCACGGCCGGCGGCCCGGAGTGGCTGGCCGGCTGGCGCGACGGCGTGCCGCTGGCCCTGCTGATCGACGCCGCCAGTTTCCTGGTCGCGGCGCTGGTGCTCCTGCGCCTGAACATCCCCACCCCGCCGCGCCGTGACACCGGCGGCCAGCGCCCCGGTCTGGGCCAGGACATGACCTTCGGTTTCCGCTTCGTGTTCGCGCGCCCGGCCCTGCTGAACCTGCTGCTCACCTTCACGGTCTTCAACCTGATGACCGTGGGGGTCAGCGTGCTGCACCCGCTGCTGGTGAAGTTCACGCTGGCGCCCGACCTGCAGGCCCACGGCTGGAGCGCCGGCACCGGCCTGGCGGCGCTCTACACCACCTTCAGCCTGGGCGGCCTGCTGGGCGGAGTGCTGATCAGCGCCTGGGGCGGCCTGAAACGCCAGCGCGTGCTGGGCGTGCTGATTCCCATGCTGGCGGCCGGTGTGGCGCACGCCCTGACCGGGGTCGCCGGTACCCTGATCCTCACCTGCGCCGCCCTGGGGCTCTACGGCCTGATGGTGCCCATGATCAGCGCCCACTCCCTGAGCATCTGGCAGACCCAGGTGCCGCCGGAGCTGCAGGGCCGGGTGTTCAGCGTGCGCCGGCTGATCGCCCAGTGCACCACACCGCTGAGCGTGGCTGCCGCCGGGCTGGTGGCCGCCCACGCCGCGCCGGGGGCCGTGCTGTTCTGGGCGGGCCTGTGCGTCGTCGCGGTGAGCGGCCTGCAACTGCTCAACCCCGCCCTGCGCCGGGTGGACGAGGTGCCCGACGCCCCGCCCAGCGCCTCGGCCGCCTGAGCCGGGCCGCCGGGGGAGGTGAGGGCCGGGTGGACGGGATGAGGTGGCCACGTGCCCCTGGATGTGCCCCGAGGGGTGACGCGAATAGGCCCCCGGCGCTGGCGAAAACCAGATGATCTCCGGCCGGCCGGGCGGGTAGACTGATGGGCGTGCTGGCCATCCGACTCCTGACCTTGCTTTTTGGGCTGCTGGCCGGCCTGGGCGCCGGGCGGGCCTTAGAGTCCACGCAGCCTGCCGAACTCAGCCGGGTGAACACCCTGAGTCTGATGCTGGCGGGCACGCTGATCGCCCTGCTGCTGATTCCCCGGGCCGAGCGCCTGGGCGGGCAGTTCATCGGCCGTTTCGGCCGCTGGTACGCCGGCCTCTCGCCCCGCAAGGTCGCCGCCGCCACCTTCGGCATGATCATCGCCCTGCTGCTCAGCGTGCTGGTCGGCAGCCTGCTGCAGAGCCTGCCCTTCTACAACTGGATCTGGAGCCTGGGCGTGACCGCGCTGCTGGCGGTGTTCTTCGTGACCTACGCCTCCGGCCACGCCGACGCCTTCGGCCTGCTCGCCTTTCCCCAGGTGCGCCGCAAACCCGGCAGCAAACTGCTGGACAGCTCCGTGATCATCGACGGGCGCGTGATCGACCTGACCCGCGCCGGCCTGCTGGAAGGCGATCTGGTGGTGCCCGCGTTCATCCTGCGCGAGCTGCAGGCCCTGTCCGACAGCGCCGATCCGCAGAAGCGCACGCGCGGCAAGCGCGGCCTGAGCGTGCTGGAGGAACTGCGCGAGATCCGCCCCATCCGGGTCGAGGACTGGGACGACGCGGCGCTGCCCGGCGCCGACGACAAGCTGATCCGGCTGGCCCGCGAGACCGGCGCCAAGATCGTGACCAACGACGGCAACCTGGGCAAGATCGCCAAGCTGCACAGCGTCTCGACCATCAACATCCACGAGATCGCCGTGGCGCTGCGGCCCCAGGTGCAGGCCGGCGACCTGCTCACCGTGACCATCAGCAAGGGCGGTCAGCAGCAGGGGCAGGGCGTGGGCTACATGGACGACGGCACCATGATCGTGGTCGAGGACGGCATGAAGCACCGCGGCAAGCCGGTTCGCGTGACGGTCGTGAACAACGTGCAGACCAGCGTGGGGCGCATGATCTTCGCCCGCCTGGAGAAAGAGGACATGGCGGTCTAGTGCCGCCATCCTGAGGGCAGACCGGGTTCGGGAGACATGGCGTCGCGGAGGAGGCGGCCCGACCCCCAGCTCCTCTCTACGAGCTTTGCAAGTCCGCAGGCGGCTCATCCGAGCCCCGCTCCGCGGGAGGCCCGTGCGCCCATGAGCGGGTGAGCCTACCTCGACTGGTCAGGAAGAGCGACTGATACGGGATTAAGATGAGTTGCAAGCATGGACACGCTGCCACTGCACCCGTACCGAACCGTCACGGAACTTGAAGCGTCGTATCGATCGGCCCACCGTCCGGTCGAACGCTCCCGCTGGCACATCCTGTGGCTTAAAGCCAAAGGGTATCCCCCGCGCCAGATCGCTGATGCCACGGGGTACAACCGCAACACCATCAGCACCCTGGTGCGCCGATACAACCAGCACGGCCCTGAGGCGGTGCGCGACAAACGTCAGGACAACCACTCCGACCCCGCCCTGACCCCCGATCAGCAGCGGCAGCTCTCGGAGGCGCTGATGGAGACCCCGCCCAGGGGCGGGGTGTGGACGAGCGGCACCGCCCAGGCGTACATCTACGAGCACTTTGCGGTGGCGATCACCGAGGTGTGTGCGTGGGGGTATCTCAAACGCCTGGGGTTCAGTGTGCAGCTGCCACGTCCCCGTCACCATCTGGCGGCCGATCCAGACGTGCAGGCGGCGTTCAAAAAAAAGTAGCCCAAACATTGCGCACGGCGCAGGCAGCGTACCCGCACCAGCGGGTACGCCTGTTTGTTCAGGACGAAGGCCGCGCTGGGCTCAAACCTGTGCTCATGCGGGTGTGGGCCAAGGTCGGCCAGCGACCCATCGCGGTGCAGCATCGGGGGTTCCAGTGGCTCTACGTCTATGTCTTCGTGGAACCGGTCACCGGCACGAGTGACTTCTTGATCCTGCCGACAGTGAGCACGGCGGTCATGCAGGTGGCCCTGGCGGCCTTCAACGATGCGGTGAATCCGACTGGGCGGGACATCATCGTGCTGTTGCTGGATGGTGCGGGCTGGCACACCAGCCCGCAGCTGACCGTGCCCCCCACGATGCTGCTGGTCACGTTTCCCCCCTACACCCCGGAGCTGTCCCCAGCAGAACCGCTGGTCGGTCGAGTCAAGCGTCCCCTGGCGAACCGAACCTTCACGACCCTGGATGACGTGCAAGACGTCTTGAGCCACGAGTGCCAGCGCTTGATGGCGTCACCGTCCGAAGTGCAGTCGCTGACCGCTTTCCCCTGGATACGCCATGCCCTGAATTCATGTTAGTCCGGTATGAGACAGCTCCGAAGTTCAGGGCCCGCCCCCATACGGGTGAAACCACTTCACGACATCGGGTGGCGGTGGGATGGGGGTGGGACGTCTGCTCTGGCTGCCCGACGTTCAAAACCTGTACTGGAGGGGTGGCCTGTGCGAAGCCGGTTTCGAGTCCACCACGCCTACCCGTCGACCCGCTGCACCGAGCTGCCCGCCACGCTCTTCGTGACCAGCAGGCGGCTGGGCAGGCGTTCGGAGAGGCTTTCCACGTGGGTCACGATGCCGACCATGCGTCCCTGGGTGCGCAGGTTCTCCAGGGCGCCGGCCACCGCTTCCAGGGCCTGGGGATCGAGGGTACCGAAGCCTTCGTCGAGGAACAGCGCCCCGAGAATTCGGTTGCCCGCCAGATAGTCGCTCAGGGCGATGGCCAGGGCCAGCGACGCCAGGAAGGTCTCGCCGCCCGACAGGGTCTTGACCCCGCGGATCTCGCCGGCGTTCCAGAGATCCTGCACGACGTATTCGCTGTCGGCCAGGGCGAGCCGGTAGCGCCCGTCGCTGATGTCGTGCAGCAGGATGCCGGCGCGGGTCAGCAGCTGCGCCTCGACCTCGGCCAGCAGGAACTGCTGAAATTCGTTGGCCTTGAGGGTGTTCGTCAGGGTCTGCCAGGTGTCGAGGTGGCGGGAGGCGACCGCCGCGCGGGCCAGGATCTCGGCCTTGCGCTCCAGGCGCCCGCGCAACGAGCGTTCCTGCTCGGCCAGGCTGCCGGCCCGTTCGCGCGTGGCGTTCAGGGCCGCGTCGGTGGCGGTCAGGTCGCGGCTGGCCTGATCGAGCTCGGCCGGCTCGAAGGGCGTGAGGCCCAGCTGGCGCTGCAGTTCGGCCAGCGCTTCTTGCAGCTGCGCCACCTGGGCGCCGAAGGTGCGGGCCGCGTCCTCCAGCGCCGTGATATCGGCCTCGGGCAGGGCGGCGGCGCGGGCCTGGGCGGCGTCCAGGTTCAGGGTGGCCAGGACGCCGCTCAGGGCGCGGTCGGCCAGCGCCGCGTCCTCGCCCCGGGCGGCGGCGCTGCTGCGAGCCGCGCTCAGGGTGGCGACGGCGGCCGCGTGGTCGCCCTGCGTGCGCGAGAGTGCGCCCTGCGCGGCCTGCACGCCCTTGCGGAGGGCCTGGATCTCGGCCAGGGCCTGCTGCCGCTGCCCGGCCGGGTCGCTGCCGGCCTGGCGCACACGGGTGGCCAGCGAGGCCAGCAGGCGCAGCGCGTCGGTCTGGGGATCGCCGAGCACCAGGGCCTCGGCGGCGCGCAGGTCGGTCTCGCGCTGGCGCAGGGCCTCGTCCCAGTCGCGGTACTCGACGGTCTTCTCGTCCAGCCACTTCTGCCGGGACTTGAGGCCGGCGCGCAGGTCGGTAAAGCGGCTGCGCCGGTCGTCCAGCGCGGCGGCCAGCGCCCGAACCCGGTCTTCCAGCGCCCCCAGGTCGCTGACGGGCGCGTCGGGCAGGCTCGCGACCGGCTGGTGGCACAGCGGGCAGGGTTCGCCCAGGTGCAGGTGGGCCCGGTGCAGGTCGAGCCCGGCCGCCAGACGCGCCTCGTCCAGTGTCTTCTGGGCGGCCTCCAGCTCGGCCTTGGCGGTGGTGCCCTCGCGCTGGACGCGTTCCAGTTCGCCCGTCTCGCGGCGCTGGCTGGCCTCCTCGGCGGCGAAGCGGTCTAGAGCGGCCTTCAGGCCGACCCGCTCGGTTTCAATCTGCACGCGCTCCTGACGGTTGCGGTCGGCCCTCACGGCGCCCTGCTGGGCCGCGTGGAAAGCGTCCTCGTCCCAGGGCAGGGGCTGGGCGTGGGTGGTCTGCACACTTCCGCCGCCGCGCCTGAGGCGGGCCGCGTCACCCTCGGCTTCGCGCAGCACGTCGGCGCGGGCCTCCAGCTCGGGGATACGGGCCTCGGTGGCCTGGGCCTGGGCCAGCGCCCCTTCGGCCTGCCGGACGGCAGCGGCGGCGGCGTCCGCCTGGGCCTGGGCGCGGCCCAGGTCGCGCGTCTCGCGTTCCAGGGCGATCCGGGCGCGTTCGGCGGCGTCCAGCAGGGGCAGCACCCCGGCCACGCGGCGGGCGCGGGCAGCGCGGGCGGCGCCGTCCTGCACGGCGCCCTCGCGGGCCTGCAGGGTGTTCAGGCGGCGCGCGGTGTCCTCACGGCTGCGCCAGACCTTTTCCAGATCGCGCAGGCGGGTCACGGCGGTCTGCAGGCGTTCGCGTTCGTCGCCCAGGCGCTCGGCCTCGCTGCTCAGGGTCTCGCGCTCGGCGCGCAGGGCGCTCAACGCCTCCGGGGTCACGCCGGCGTATTCGCTCTCCAGCACCGAGTTCAGGCTGGCCGACTCGTGTTTCAGCTCCTTGGCCCGCTCAGACGAGACCCGCTGCATGGCCTGCACGTGGTCGAGCCCGGTCAGCTCGCCCAGCAGGGTCTGGCGATCCTTGCCGCTGCCGTGCAGCAGGCGCGAGAACTCGCCCTGTGGCAGCATCACCGAGCGGCGGAAGGTGCTAAAGTCCAGCCCCACGGCCCGGCGGATGCGCTCCGCGATGCCCTTGGCCCCGCCGTCCGAGAGGTTCGACCAGCGCCCCTCCTCGTCCAGCCGCTCGAAGCGCACCTCGTTCTCGGCCTGGCGCCGCCCCTTGGTGCGCGAGGCGCGGTAGGTCAGCCCACCGACCTCGAAGGTCAGGGACGCCGAGAGGCCGCGCTCGCCCTGCGAGATCAGCGCGTCCAGCCCCGAGGCCCCCAGCCGCGCGGTCTGCCCGTACAGCGCGAAGGTCATGGCGTCCAGCAGGCTGCTCTTGCCGCTGCCCGTGGGCCCCACCAGCGCGAACAGTTCCAGGTCGCTGAAATCCAGCGTCGTGAACTGCCGGAAGGCGGTGAAGCCCTGTACTTCGAGCTTCAGGGGGCGCATGGGGGCTCCTGTGGAGCGGGGATGGTCGATCGTTGATGGTTGATAGTGAACGACCCATCTTGTTCCATCACCCATCGACCATCATCCATCAACATCTTCACGCCACGTCCTCCGTTTTCGCCGATTCGTCGGCTTCCCTGAAGGCGGCGCGCAGGTCGTCGGGGAGGTCGCCGCGGCGCTCGCGGTGGTAGCGCTCGTAGAGTTCCATCAGGGACAGGCCCTCGCGCCGCAGTTCCGGGGTGGCGAGGTCGTCCTGGGGGGCGTCCAGCTCGACCGCCAGGGCGTTCGGGGCGAGCTTGAGCACGCGGTCTTTCAGCCCCGGCAGGGCGGTGCCGGCGGGGGCGCTCACCATCACCTTGAGGAGCCCGGAAAAGCCCTTCAGGGCCTCCAGGCGGGCCTCGACCTGCTCCAGCTCCACTCGCAGGGTGCGCAGTTCGCGGCCGCTCGCCAGGGGCAGGGCGTGGACGCGGGCCGGGCGGCCGGCCTCCACCTCGACCAGATTGACCTGCTTCTTCTCGCCGGCCTCGCCGAAATCGAGCTGGATGACGCTGCCCGGATAGTAGGCGGGCGGCGTGTCGGAGATCTGCTGCGGCTTGTGCACGTGCCCCAGCGCCACGTACTGCGCGCCGGCGGGCAGCTGCAGGCCCGAGAGCGTGTAGGCGTTGGTCAGGTCGAACTGCATGGTGCGTTCGGAGCCGCTGGGCACCGCGCCGTCCATGGTGGCGTGGCACATCAGCATGTTCACGGCGCCCGGCACGAAGCCCTCGCCCAGCCGGCGCAGGAAGAAGCCCATGCCCTCGCGGTACTTCTGGCGCCACGCGCCGGTGTCGCCGCCCAGCAGGTCGGCGGCCTTGACCAGCCGCCGCTCGGAGAGGTAGGGCAGCGCCCCCACCACCAGCGTCTCGCCGCCCTTCGTTTCCACCGTGCGGATCATGTCCTGCGGGGTGGCGCTGGGCTGCGAAACCGCCTGGATGCCCACCCAGCCCAGCAGGCCCGCCACCGAGGCGAGGCGCGCCGCCGAGTCGTGGTTGCCGGCGATCACGATGCCTGGAATGCCGGCGTCGCGCAGTCTCAGGAAGAAATCGAAGACGGCGTGCTCGGCGTCCGCGGAGGGGTTGCCGGTATCGAACAGGTCGCCCGAGACCAGCACGGCGTCGGCCCGCTCGGTGCGGGCCAGTCCGGCGATCTCCACCAGAGCGTCATGGATTTCCGGGGTTCGGTCGTGGCCCCGCAGGAGTCGGCCCGCATGGAAATCAGCGGTGTGAAGTACGCGCATCACAGAAAAATTTAGCATGGGCAGGGAGCTTTCACGTCCCCTGCCCACCAGGGCGGCCGCTTCCCCGTCAGAGGAAACCACGAAGGGGGCACAGGGGCAGGGGAACGAGGCCACCGAGCCGGACGCGCCGAACCCGCCTGTGGCCTGTGTGCCGGCGGTGAGACTGCGGTTCGGCCCGGCGGGACGGGCTACTCCGCCCGGCCCCCTGGCGCGCGGAGTAGCTTTCCGCCCACGCTGAACCTATGACCCCACCTGAACGCCTGTGGAACCGCTCCTTCCTGATCTGGTGGCTGGGCAGCGCGCAGAGTGCCCTGGGCACGGCGCTCTCGGGCATCGCCATGAGCTTCCTGGTGCTCCACCAGACCGGCAGTGCCGGGGCGATGGGGGTGAACCTCGCGCTGGCGCTGCTGCCGGGGCTGCTCTCGCCGCTGTTCGGCACGCTGGTGGATCGGCTGCCCCTGAAGCCGCCGCTGATTCTGGGCAACCTGCTGCGCGGGGCGCTGCAGCTGGGGATCGGGCTGGCCGCGCTGCGGGGCGAGGTGCCCCTGGAGGCCATCTACGCAGCGTCCTTGCTGACCGGCCTGATCGGGGCGTTCTACAGTCCGGCGGCGATGGGGGTCACGCCCCGGCTGGTGCCGGCGACTCAGCTTCAGCGGGCGGCCGGACTGATGCAGGGCAGCGCCCAGACCATGCAGCTCGCCGGGCTGGTCGGCGGGGGAATGCTGGTCGGCACGCTGGGGAGTGCCCCGGCCCTGATTCTCGACGGCCTGAGCTTCCTGCTCTTCGCCGCGCTGCTGCCCCTGGTGCGGTTGCCCGCGCGTCCGGCCGCCGCCGCACAGCAGGGCTTCTGGACGGCCTTCCGTGCCGGACTGGTCTACGTGCGTCGCTCGCCCCTGACCCTGGGCCTACCCGCGCTGGCCTTTCTGATCAACGCCTCGTTCGCGCCGCTGGAGATGCTGCTGCCGGGCCGGATGGGGCAGCTCGGGGTGGGCGCCGCCGGCTTCGGCCTCTTTCTGGGTCTGGTGCTGGGCGGCCTCGCGGCGGGCAGTTTCGCGCTGGCCGGGCTGGGCGAGCGGGTGGACGTGCGGCGCCTGAGCGTGTGGGGCCTCGTGGGCATGGCCCTGAGTGTCCTGGCACTGGCCCTCTCGCAGACGGCCGCTCAGATGTACGTCCTGGCGGCGCTGCTGGGGCTGTTCAACGCCGCCACCAACGTCTCCATCGGGGTGATCTTCCAGCGGCGCATCCGGCCGGAGTTCTACGGGAGGGTCGGCAGCCTGTTGAACATGGTGGGGACGGCGGGGCAGCCGCTGGCCCTGCTGGCGCTCTCGCCCCTCGCCGACCGGGTGCCCATCGGCGTGATCTTCGGGGTGGCCGGCGTGACCACCCTGCTGGCGGCGGGCGTCTGGGCCGGCCTGCTGCGGCGCGAGTCGGCCGATCTGACGGGCACGACGGACGCCGCGTCCCCGGTCAGCGCTCCCGCAGGCTTCCAGGGCTGAGCAGCAGGGCCAGCAGGTAGGACGCCGTGCCAGGTGTTTCGGCCTCGCCCTCGGGCTGTCGGTGCTCGCTGGCCCACAGACGCAGCTCGTGCAGACGACGTTCCAGCTCGGCGGCGTCGGGGCCGCTCAGGCGCACCTGCGTGAAGGTGCCCACCCCATGAACCTCCTCGCGGAAGCGCTGGCTGTCGCCCAGGGTGGCCTGCAACTCGCCGCGTGCGTTCAGCTGCACCAGCAGCTCGCGTTCCTCGTCGCTCTGCAGCAGGGCGGCCAGAGCGTGAGCATAGGCCCGCATGAACGGCGCCGAGATGGCCTGCACGAGTTCCGTGGTCGTCGCGGCGTCGGTCAGCGAGAAGGGCACGCGGTAGCTCGCGGCCCGTGCGCGGTACAGCTTGACGGGCCGCCCGCCCCGCTGGCGCTCGCCGCAGACCTCGACCAGCCCGGCCGCGCACAGCCGGGTCAGGCGGTGGTGTGCCTGCTTGAGAGGAAGTCCGGTCTCCCGCGCCACCTCGCCCGCGCTGACCACGCCGCGCAGCACCTGGGTTAGCACCGGATAGCCGCCGATATCCAGCAGGAGCCGCGCCTGTTCGGGGGACTGCGCCATGAACGTGTCGAGGGCAGGCGCGGGGGTCGTGGTCTCGGTCACGCTCCCAGCATGGCGCGTGCGGCCCCTGTCCGGTGAACGTGCTGTAGCCCTGCAGAATCGGCCTGTGCATAATCAACCGGCCGGCTTCATAAAAACATGGACGCCTCTTGATCAATCAGGCCATTGGTCATGGTGGTGTGAGCCGTTCTTTTCTGGACTATGACCACCTATGTCTCCGACCCGAATGAAACGCAGAACCTCGCCCTGCCTGCGCCCCAGTCCAGGCATCCGCTGCGCTGGGTCAGGGGTGGAGGCTCAGCGAGGAGGGCGGCCAGGGGGAGATCAAGCCGTTCTCTGAGCGTGGCCCTTTCGCTGGACGAGAATTCTGAGGGGGTGCGGCAGAAACCTGGCGTGAGGGTCACAAGCCTTTCGTTTGTTCCCACCACAATGTTGTCGGCGAAGTTGGTTGCGTGCCCTATCACGGAGGGCAGCCAGGGTGAACCTGGTGCCCTAGGCCTTGAAAAACGCCCGCAACACCGTGGCTACAGTCTTCGGTTTTCCGAGCCGATCTGTATTCCAGGGGCCACCATGACCCAGCCCCCTCAACTCGATGCGCTGCGATCTCGGCAGCACCTGTTCCAGCGCCACGGCCGATGTGAGGAAGTACTTGGCGCTCCCGGTTGAGGTCAGCAGCAGCACCCCGCTCAACACCGACCTAAACGTCTCAAATCTGTTCTGCATACTGCCGACATCCTTGAAGTCGAACTGCATCGTCGGCACCAGGGTCCGCAGAGGAGGATACTCCCGAGTTTTTCGCCGGTCATCCAGGCGCAGGATGCCAGCGACAGCCAGCTCAAGCAGCGGACGCGGGAGGACAGTCAGAATGGGCGACGCGGTTCCAGAGATGGTCAGCGCGGTGACCATGGCGGCGGCGGTCTGGCCCGCCTCGATTTCCCGGTCGAAGCGCGAGACCAGATCAAGGCGCATCTGCTCGGGCGGCACCCAGAGCGGCGCTTCGTATAGCGCGAGTTTGTGCACGGACGGCAGGACACGCGCCGCCTCAAGGGCGATGACGGCCCCCGAGCTGAGGCCGAAGAGAAAGTGGGCGCCGGAATGGTTCAAGACGGACTCCACATCCTCCACCTCTCTGGCAATGACGTGATCGGGGTGGTAGTCGCGTGGGCTCAGGGGGCGGCCACGACGCTCCGGCACCAACACGGTGAAATCGGTGGCGAGGTCGCTGGCCAGCTCGTGATAGCTCTGCGTGGTGCCTATCGCGCCATTCACCAGCACCATGGCGGGGCCAGAGCCGTACTCCCTGTAGCCGATCCTCGTGCCATCGTTCGAGGTTACGAAGCCAAGGCCGTACTCGGCGTCACGCTTCGCAGAACGGCGTGCCTGGCCACTCATGTCTGTTCCACACAGGCGCCACACGGATTCATGGGTGAGTCAACACCTGCACACCGCGCTCGGTAAAGTCCTGCGCCTGGCGTCAATCGTGGGGGCTTGCCCGGCTGTCTGTGACAGCCACTTGGTTCGGCAACGCTCTGGTCAAGGCATATGCTCGTGTTCCGGTAACGCTGATCATCGACACCGTACAGGGCCTGAAGTTCTCTCATGCCCTATGTTCGGGGCTCACGACCTGATCTGTTGGCGCAATTGGTGAAGTCGCCTTGGTGCCGGTTCATAGCCTTGTCCATGATGAGCGTGTCGGCGGCTGGCTCGTGTGTATCCACAGCATGTCGCCCTGCAGCCTTACACAGTGCTCCATATCCCGCAGACACTGCTGTATAAGTTCTCGGTTTAGTCGATAAAAATAAGTCCGGGTTTCATACTCAATCAGGCCATTCGTCATGGTGGTGTGAGACGTTCTTTTCTAGACTGCGCCCATGTATGTCTCCGACCTGAACCTGATCACCAAAGCGCGTCTGCAGGAAACGCAGAACGTCGCCCTGTCTCAGCCCACGGCCAGGCACCCGCTGCGCTGGGTGCGGCGCGCCGTGCTGAACGCCGTCCGCCGCTGAGGCCGCCTGCCAACCGGCCCTGCCGGGCGCTATCCTGAAAGCTATGCCCGCCGCCCCGACCACCGAGCCCCTGCGCGTGTCGGGCGGCGTGAACAAGGTGCGCTTCCGCTCCGAGTCGGGCTTCACGGTCATGACCGCGCGCATCCGCAACACCGATGGCGAAGACCCGGACGCCACCGTGATCGGCGTGATGCCCCCGCTGGAGGCCGGCGACACCTTCAGCGCCGACGTCCTGATGGAGGAGCACCGCGAGTACGGCTACCAGTACCGCGTGCTGAACATGGTGCTGGAGGCCCAGCCGGCGGATCTGACCGAGGCCGGCATCGCGGCGTACCTGGAGGCGCGCGTGGGCGGCGTGGGCAAGGTGCTGGCCGGGCGCATCGCGCGCACCTTCGGCCCCGGCACCTTCGACATCCTGGAACAGGAGCCCGACAAACTGCTGCAGGTGCCGGGCGTGACCGCCTCGACGCTGCACAAGATGGTCTCCAGCTGGTCGCAGCAGGGCCTGGAACGCCGGCTGCTGGCCGGTCTGCAGGGCCTGGGCCTGAGCATTTCCCAGGCGCAGCGGGCGGTCAAGCACTTCGGCGAGGCCGCGCTGGAACGCCTGCAGGCCGACCTCTTCGCGCTGACCGAGGTCGAGGGCATCGGCTTTCTCACCGCCGACAAGCTCTGGCAGTCGCAGGGCGGCGCGCAGGACGACCCCCGCCGCCTGACCGCCGCCGCCGTGTACGCGCTGCAGCAGGCCGCGCAGCAGGGCGGGCACTCCTTCCTGCCGCGCAGCCGCGCCGAGCGGGGCGTACTCCACTACACGCGGGTCAGCCTGCCGCAGGCCAAGCTGGCGGTCGACACGGCCGTGGAACTGGGCCGCCTGACGGCCGACGAACTGCCGCTCTTCGAGGGCGAGACCGGGACTGAAGGCCGGATCTACCTGCCCCACGTGCTGCGCGCCGAGAAGAAGCTCGCGGGGCTGATCCGCACCCTGATCGCCACGCCGCCCGGCGGCGACGAGTGGCTGATTCCGGCGGGCAGCGCGGTGGGCTTATCGGGCGAGCAGGCCAGCGTGCTGGGGCTGCTGGAGGAACACCGGCTGGTGGTGCTCACCGGCGGCCCCGGCACCGGCAAGAGCACGACCACCCGCGCGGTGGCCGATCTGGCCGAGAAGCTGGGCCTGGAGGTCGCGCTGTGTGCGCCCACCGGCAAGGCCGCGCGGCGGCTGGGCGAGGTCACCGGCCGCTCGGCCAGCACCGTGCACCGGCTGCTGGGTTACGGCCCGGCCGGCTTCCGGCACAACCACCTGGAACCGGCCCCCTACGACCTGTTCATCGTGGACGAGGTCTCCATGATGGGCGACGCCCTGATGCTCTCGCTGCTCTCGGCCGTGCCGCCGGGCGCCCGCGTGCTGCTGGTGGGCGACACCGACCAGCTCCCCCCGGTGGACGCCGGCCTGCCGCTGCTGGCGGTCGCCCAGGCCGCGCCCACCGTGCGCCTCACGCGGGTGTACCGGCAGGCGGCCGAGAACCCGATTATCCGCGCCGCCCACGGGCTGCTGCAGGGACAGGCCCCGGCGTGGGGCGATCCGCGCCTGAACCTCACCGAGACCGACCCCGACGGCGGCGCCCGGCGCGTGGCCCTGATGGTGCGTGAGCTGGGCGGCCCGGCGCGCGTGCAGGTGCTGACCCCCATGAGAAAGGGGCCGCTGGGCATGGATCACCTGAACCACCACCTGCAGGGCCTCTTCAACCCCGGCGAGGGCGGTGTGCGGATCGGCGAGGGCGAGGCGCGCGCCGGGGACGCCGTGGTGCAGACGAAGAACGACTACAGCAACGAGATCTTCAACGGCACCCTGGGCACCGTGCTCAGGGCCGAGGGCGGCAAGCTCAGCGTGGATTTCGACGGCAACATCGTGGAACTCGCGGGCGCCGAACTGTTCAACCTGCAGCTCGGCTACGCCCTGACCGTGCACCGTGCCCAGGGCAGCGAATGGGATACGGTATTGACCGTGCTGCACGAGGCGCACATGCCCATGCTGTCGCGCAATCTGGTCTACACCGCCCTGACCCGCGCCCGCGAACGCTTCTACTCGGCCGGGTCGGCCAGCGCCTGGGACAAGGCCGCCGGCCGCCAGCGCGAGGCCCGCAACACCGCCCTGCTGGAACGCATCCGGGCGAGGTAGGCCAGGCGGGGTCAGAGCAGGCGGAACCGGATCGAGCGGGGGGCGCACGCCGGCCGGCAGCCCGGGCGTATCCGGAAAAGTGAGGAGACTTCTCTGACAAAAATCTGACACGACCCCCCCTGAATGTATGGTTTTGCCGCCCTGGCCCCCAGACTGGGGTGAGGCCCCCCCTCCACATCATTCATACTCTGGGGATGCAGGCCCCCCACCGAACCCAGGGCGCGACGCTGATCGTGTCGCTCCTGTTCGTCATGCTGATCCTCGCTGTGATTATGGCCGTGACCGCCCAGGTGACCCTGTCGACCCGCCGCTCGACCGCCGATCAGCAGCGGGTGCTCAGTGCCCGCTACGCCGCCGAATCCGGCGTGGCGCAGGTGCAGGCCCGGCTGCGGGTCATGAAGGCGCTGACCGACGCCTCCAGCATCCCGCCGACGGTGGGCAACTCGGTGGTCGAGGCGAGGATCAGGGACTTGTGCGGCGTGACGGTTCTGCCCCCGGCCACGCCGGCGGGAGCGCGGGTCTGCGAGTTCCCGGACGACCGCCTGAGCAACGCTTCCCAGGTGTCGATCTTCCGGCTGGCCATCGGGGCCGACAAATTCGCCCAGCAGGGCTTCACGCGGGTCAGCGAGGCCGACCGGGACGCCTTCTGGACCGGCATGTTCTCCGGCCCGGGCGGCACCGAGTACGCGGGGAGCAGCGGGGCCGGGCGCTATCAGGCGCGGTTCGGTCTGGCGCCCACCGAACTCAGGCGTTACCCCGGCGGCTACCGGCTGTATTTCACCGTGCCCCCGCTCGCCTCGGCGGGCACCGACGGGCCGGCCACCCAGAACCTCCAGGCGCGGGCGACCTCCAGCGGCGCCGCCGCGACCTACTTCCTGAGCATCGGGCGGCCGTCGTTCGCCACCTATGCGCTGTTCACCAACCACCATTTCCAGAGCGAGGCGGCCGAGCAGGAAGGCAAACGCATCAACTTCACCAAGCGCACCATCTTCAGCGGGCCGGTGCACACCAACCAGCACTTCCTGTTCGAGGGCGACGCGGGGGGCCAGCCCATCTTCTGGGGCGAGGTCACCAGCGCCGGGTGCCCGGATGGCCGGATCGGCACGGTGATCGTCGAGGGGAAGTCCAGGCCCGGCTGCACGGTGGCCGAGGATCCTGGTGCCTACTTCGACTCCTCGGCCGGCACCTTCGTCAGGGACGAGGAGATGACCCCTTCGAGGGCCGCCCCCGCGTCCGGCGACAACAGGCCGGTCTTCAACAGCACGGTGCAGTGGGACAGGGACTTCATTCCCCTGCCGGTCAACAGCAACGACCAGAACGCGGCCGCCAGGACGGGCGGCCTGTACCTGAGCGGCGACGTGACCCGGCTGCAGCTCTTCCGCGACGTGATCGCCGGCAGCGAGCGCCAGCGCATCAGCTACGAGCAGGGGGGCGTGCTGGTGCAGCTCCAGTACGGCGAGGACGGCCGGCTGTTCCTGTGGCAGGGCGGCGCCTGGGTCAGCGCCGGGCGCGACGCCGACGGGAAGATCGTCGCCTCGGGCACCCAGACGACCTTCAACGGCGTGATCTCGGTGGACGGCGGCGGCATCCAGGATCTCAACGGCGGCCCCAATGTCGCGCAGGCCGGGCCGGAGGGCGCCAGTATCGCCAGCTTCGCCGGAGTGACTGTGGCCGCCACCGGCACTGTGAACGTCACCAGCAGCCTGAAGTACACCGATCCGCCCTGCGCGGGACAGAATACCGAGGCCGCTCCCGCCCGCTGCGAGAACCTGGGCGCCCGCAACATCCTGGGCGTGTACTCCAGCGCCGGCAACATCGACCTGATCAGCCCGGAGAGCTGCGGCGGAAGCTGCCCCAACATCGGGGCCGATCCCGAGATCCACGCCGTCATGATGGCCAGCCAGGGGGCCGTGCAGGTCAAGGCTTTCGACCAGGGGCCGCCGCTGGGGATCGTCAACCTGATCGGCGGGGTGATCGAGAACTACTACGGCGCCTTCGGGCAGTTCAGCGCCTCCGGCCCCACCCACGGCTACGGCCGCAACTTCGTCTACGACCCGCGCACCTCGGACGGCTACGCCCCGCCCGCCTTCCCCACCCAGCAGAACTGGACGATCGAGCTGGGCAGTGTGGGCGCAGAGGGCGGCGAGCAGGTGCTGGACAAGAACGCCGGGGGCCGGGGCATCCGGCTGCAGGGCGACTCGGTGAGCGTGGGGAGCGGGCGCCCATGAGGAGGCCCTCGAGGACGGCCAAGAGGCGGGCTGCCGGCTTCACGCTGCTGGAGCTGCTGCTGGTGATCGCCATCCTGGGCATCGTCGCCGGCATCTTCAGCTGGTTTTTGCTGCGGAGCCTGCGCCAGACCGAGCTGCGCGACGCCGGGGCCCAGCTGGTCGCCGACCTGCGCCGGGCCCGCTCGGATGCCCAGAAGTCCGGGCAGGTCACGACCCTGCAGCTCGATCCCCTCAAGACCGGCTACACCGTCCGGGTCGGCGCCGGCACGCCCGCCGCCCGTGAGCTGCCGCACCGGGTCATGGTCGAGACCGAGACGGGGCCGCCGCAGGTGCTGTACCAGCCGCCCTTCGGCACCCTGGACGACAGCGGGGTGGTGTGGCGGCTCCGCAGCCTCTCGTACACCGACCTGCAGCTCTATGTGAAGGTCGTCGGGATCACGGGCAAGGTGATGCTCAGTGGCGCGGCCGACTGATTTCCAGGCGCGCGCCGGCTTCACGATCATCGAGGTCATCGTGACCATCGCCCTGCTGAGCGTGATCGTGCTGGTGGTGCTCACCCCGCTGACCGGCTTTTTCGGCCTGACCCGCCGCAGCAACCAGCAGGTCGATGCCACCCAGGCGACCCAGCGCGCCCTGGAGACCATCCGGGGCGAGTGGCTGAACCTGGGCCGCTACGATCAGGCTTGTATCACCCTGCCCCTGCCCGCCACCACGCCGCCCCTGCAGGTCGAGGTCACCAACCTCGATCCCGACGGCCAGCCCCTGGGCGCCGCGCCCTGGCGGGTCGACTGCACTGCGGGCACGCTGCTCAGTCCGCCCGACACCTCACCGCTGCGGCGCGTGCAGGTCACGCGGCAGGACAGCAGCGGCCGGGTGCTCTCCCAGCTGAGCGTGCTGGTGGATCGGCCATGAGCGCGGCCCCCTGTGGCGGCCCGCGTGCAGGCCCGCCGCCCTCTGCCGGCTTCACGCTGATCGAGCTGCTGGTCGCGGTGGCGCTGGGGCTGGCGATCCTGGTGGTCGCCAGCGACCTGCTGATCTCGTCGTCGCGCTCGGCCTCGGACGTGCAGGGGCGCAACGAGCTGCTGCAGGAGAGTCAGATCGCCCAGAACTACCTGGTCGGCCAGCTGCGGGAGGCGGTGTACGTGTTCCCGCAGGGCACGGCCCTGACCCTGGGCAGCTCGGGCTACGCGACCCAGAATCCGGTCAGCGGCGGGCAGACCTGGACGGTCAATGCCGGCGCGCCCATCGTCGCCTTCGTGCGCCCGCCCAGCCTGCTGCCGGGCTCGCCCGACCCGCTGGTCTCCGGCTCCACGGTCGGGAGCTGCAAGAACGCCGCCGGTGCCGGCGTGAACGACCAGCGCGCCTGCTACAAGTTCATGGCCTATTACCCGGTCTCGCGGAGCGTCTGGGTGGGCGGCGCCACCAGCGAGAACCGCCCGGCCGAGGACAGCGCCAACCCGACCCGGTGGGTGCTCGTGGAGTACCGCAGCAACTACCTCGACCCGCCCAGCCTGGCCAGCCTCTCGGCGGCGGCCTATTCCCGGACGGGCGGCGAGGCGCGGCTGCTGCTGGACTACGTGCAGCCCCCGGCGCTGGCCCTGCCGGACACGCCGCCCCTGTTCCAGACGGGGAACCTCGGCGGCGGCAGCGCCGTGAACCAGCGGCCGGGTGACTTCAACGTGACCGTGAACCTGGCCGTGTCGCGCCGGATCGGGCGGCGGGACGTGACGGTGCCCGGCCGCGGCGCCAGCGCCCTGGATTCCGTGACCACCGTGGTCGTGGTGCCCCGCAACCTGGGCAACCTGCCCGACTGATCAATGGTTCGGACAGTTATGACGAACTGTTGGTCGTCCACTCAAATGAGTCCATCTGGGACGCCTTTCCCGCTCACCCCCTCCCAACCTCCCCCATCAAGGGGGAGGGGCAAAAACGGCGTGTTTATCGCCAGAGGAGCACCCCGATTTGGAAAGTGTCCTACGGAAGGCGGCCCAGTCGCTCAGATTCAACCCGACCGAAGGGAGAAGCGAAAAGGACGCGTTGTGCAATGCGGAGGAACATCCGGCGCTCTCCCGGATGTTTCGGAAATAAGCGCAACGCGTCCTTTTCCCTGTGAGCGTTCCCGGCACTGGCGACGCCGGGCCGGAGTGCTCCGGGCGCGGGGCCCCACCGGGCGGGGCGTGCTATCCTGAAATCCCGGAGGCCGAGTGCCCCGGCTTTTCTTTTTCTGGCCCCCCAGCCGGCCACAGGGGTCAGGCGCTCGGAAGCGACATGAAATACATCTTCGTCACCGGTGGCGTGGTCAGTTCCCTGGGCAAGGGAGTCGCCAGCGCGTCCCTGGGCGCCCTGCTGCGGGCGCGCGGCTACCGCGTGTCCGCCGTCAAGATCGACCCCTACATCAACATCGACGCGGGCACCATGCGGCCCTACGAGCACGGCGAGGTCTTCGTGACCGCGTCGGGCGCCGAGACCGATCTGGACATCGGCAATTACGAGCGGTTCCTCGATCTGGACATCCCGCCGGGCAGCAACATCACCACCGGGCAGGTCTACCAGGAGGTGATCCGCAAGGAGCGCGCCGGGGACTACCTCTCGCAGACCGTGCAGGTGATCCCGCACGTCACCGACGAGATCAAGCGCCGCATCCGCGCGGCGGGCGAGAGCGCGGGCGCCGAGATCGTGCTGATCGAGGTCGGCGGCACGGTGGGCGACATCGAGTCGCTGCCCTTCCTGGAGGCCATCCGCCAGTTCCGCTTCGACGAGGGCGACGAGAACGTGCTGTTCCTGCACCTGACGCTGGTGCCGTACCTGGGCACCTCCAACGAGTTCAAGACCAAGCCGACCCAGCACTCGGTGGCGACCCTGCGCTCGGTGGGCATCAGCCCGGACATCGTGATGGTCAGAAGCAAGGAGAAGCTGCCGCCCGAGATCACGCGCAAGATCGCGCTGTTCACCTCGGTGCGCGAGAACCGGGTCTTTTCCTCCTACGACGTCTCGCACGTCTACGAGGTGCCGCTGGCGCTGGAGGAGCAGGGGCTGGGCAAGGTCGTCGAGGATCTGCTGGGCCTGGAGCGCACCATGCCGAACCTGGGCGTCTGGACGAACGCGGTGCGGACGATCAAGCAGCCCTCGCGCGAGGTGACCATCGCCATCGCGGGCAAGTACACCGCCATGCCCGACGCCTACCTCTCGCTCATGGAGTCGCTGACCCACGCTGGGATCGCCAACGACGCCCGCGTGAACATCAAGTGGGTGAACGCCGAGGAGCTGGCCGACGGGGAGGAGGGCGACCTGCAGGGGCCGCTGGGCGACGCCGACGGCATCCTGGTGCCCGGGGGCTTCGGCATCCGCGGCATCGAGGGCAAGATCCGCGCCGCCGAGTACGCCCGCACCCGGGGCGTGCCCTACCTGGGGATCTGTCTGGGCATGCAGATCGCCGTGATCGAGTACGCCCGGCACGTGGCGGGCCTGTCGGGCGCCAACTCGGCCGAATTCGACGAATACGCCCCGCACCGCGTCATCGACCTGATGCCCGAGCAGCTGGACGTGGCCGGCATGGGGGGCACCATGCGGCTGGGCGACTGGCCCATGGAACTGCGGGAGGGCACCACCATCGCCGCTCTCTACGGGGTGCCGCAGGGAGGCACGGTGCGCGAACGCCACCGCCACCGCTACGAGGTCAACCCGGCCTACGTGGCGCAGCTGCAGGGCGCCGGCCTGACGGTCAGCGGGGTCACGCCGGGCATGAACGGGCGCGGCGCGGGACTCGTCGAGAGCATCGAGATCGCCGGGCACCCCTTCTTCGTGGCGTTGCAGGCCCACCCGGAATTCAAGAGCCGGCCCATGCGCCCCAGCCCGCCCTTCGCCGGCTTCGTGGCGGCGGCGCTGGAACGTCGGCACTCGGGCGCGGACTCAAGGGCCCACGCCGTTCAGGTCTGACCGTTCCCCCCCGAGGTCTCCGGGTGGACGCTGAGCCGCTTCAGCGCGGCGTCCACCTGCCTCGCCAGGTCGTCCGGAGTGCCGGCGTTGTCCAGCACCACGGTCGCCCTCCGGCGCTTCTCGCTGGCGGGCAGCTGGCGGGCGTCGCGGGCCAGCACCTCGTCCCGGCTCAGGCCGGAGCGGGCCATCACGCGGCTCAGGCGCACCTCCAGGGGCGCGTCCACGACCAGCACGGCATCCATCCCCGCCTCCAGTCCGCCCTCGAACAGCAGGGGAACGTCCTGCACGACCCAGGGCTCTCCACGGGCCGCCGCCTGGGCCTCCAGCGCCGCCATCCGGGCGCGCACGCGGGGGTGGATCAGGGCGTTCAGCTCGGCCAGCCGGGCGGGGTCGCCGAACACGGTGTCGGCCAGCGCCGCGCGGTCGAGCACGCCGCCCTGAACGCTGCCCGGGAAGCGCCGCGCGAGTTCGCTCAGCACCTCGGGCTCCCCGGTGACCAGCCGGGCCTGTTCGTCGGCGTCCAGCACGGTCAGGCCGCGTTCGCGCAGCAGCGCGGCCACCGTGCTCTTGCCCGCCCCGATGGAGCCGGTCAGGCCCAGGCGCTTGAGCGGAGAGGGAGCCGGGGACATGAGCCGGACTCTAGCAGGAGGCCCTGCTGGGAGTCCCGCTGCCCAGGTCAGCGGAACGTTGCCGCTGAATCTGCCTGCCTCTGTGCCCACGGTCGTAGGGAACCGCCTGAAACGGCTCATCCCCGGTCGGCCTTTATGCTCCGGCGTTCAGAAAAGTGTCAGATTCCCGGAGGGCTCGGGCGGCGCAGGCAGGGGCGCCGGAGGGTGGTCAAGGCGCAGAGGATGGGAGTTGCCCGGCCCAGGGGAGCAGCTTCGCCTGAGATCCCGACGCGGGCAGCCTGCAGGGCGCGGCACAGGGCATGAGAATCCTGATCAGATGCGGGTCAAGCGGGGCGGGGAGACTGTGCCCGTGAGCCCCATCCTGCCCGCTCCGTGTCTGGCGTGCCCCAGAGGCCCCCGCCCCCCTACGCCCTCCTCACTGGCACTTCACCCGGCCCTTCGCCGCGCTCCCGTATCATGAGGACATGTCCCATCCGGGCAGGACGTGGGCTGGGCCAACCAGCGCCATCCGATCTGAACCCCACGGAGGTTTCCGAGTGAACCCAAATCTCATCACCATCAGTCTGCTCGTCGCGGCGCTGCTGGGCGCCGCGACCGCCCAGACGACCCCGGCGGTGCCCGCACCCGCGCCGACCGCGCCCGCCCCCGCGGCCCCCGCCCCGGCCCAGGCGGCGCCGGCGACCCCCACCCGGCCCGTGCCCGCCGCGAACTATGTGGCCCTGGGCGTCTTCAATTACGAGCAGGGCAAGTACGACGAGGCCTACGTGGCCTTCCGCGCCGCCTCGGAGCTCGACCCGAAGAACACCGACGCCCTGCTGGGGCTGGGCCGCTCGCAGGTGAAGCTGCGCCTGTACAGTGCCGCCATCGAGTCCCTGAAGCGGCTGATCAGCCTGGACAGCCGGAACATCAGCGGCTATATCGCGCTGGCCCAGGCGTACCAGCAGCAGTACATCGGGGCCGGCGACCGCGCCAGCGTGGCGGGCAATCTGGCCGAGGCGCTGCGCGTGCTGGCCGACGCCGACACGCTGGCCCAGGGCCAGAGCGGCAACGACCGGTCGGTCAGCCTGAGCAAGGTCTGGAACGAGCGCGGCTACGTGTACAAACTGCAGGGTCAGGGCACGCAGGCCATTGAGGCGTTCAAGCAGGCCAGCACCCTGAACCCCGACAACTCGATCTTCCTGTACAACCTGGGCGACATGTACTACGCGACCGGCAACCTGCCGCTGGCGCTGGACTACCTGCAGCAGGCCGTGATCGCCGATCCGCGCGATCCCTACAACCGCGCCTACTACGCCAAGCTGCTGGCCCTGAGCGGCAACATCACGGCCGCGCGCCCGGAAGCGGCGCAGGCCGCCCGTCTGGCCCCCAGGAACGCCTACGCGGTCGGCCAGTACGGCGTGGTCAGCTACCTCGCCAAAGACGTGGCCACGGCCGGCACGCAGCTCGATGCCGCGGTCAAGCTCGATCCGCTGCGCTACCCGGAGTTCTACTACTACCTGGGGCGCCTGAAGCTCGATGCCGGCGACCTGCGCTCGGCACGGGACAACCTGACGCGGGCCGCCGCCCTGGGCAGCAACACCCCCGAATACGCCTACTACCTGGGCCTGAGCTATGAACGCGGCTCCGGGAACGTGGCTCCCGACCGCATCAAGGCCCGCGAGAGCTACGAGCGCGCCCTGAAACTGAGCCCCAACTACAAACTGGCGCAGGACGGCCTGACCCGGGTGCGTTGAGCCGCAGACCCGCGCCGGCCAGCCGGTAGGACAGCAGAGCACAGATGAAAGATCAGGGAGCCCCCGCCGCGTGCCGGGGCTCCCGTCTTCATGAGCGCCGGCCCTCCGGGCACCGGCCTTCATCAATGGAGCTGTGAGGCCCCCGAGAGGGGACACTCCACAGACTGATTCCAGATCAGGCCACGGCCTGAGAGGAGTCTTCGACATGTTCACACCCCGCCTGATTCCAGTGATGTTGTCCGCCCTGCTGCTCGCCTCGTGCGGCGGCGCGCCCACCGAATCCGCCCCCCCCACGGGCGACACGCCCCCCGACGGCGTGATGGCGCAGCTGCTCAAGGATCTGAACGCCGCGCGGGGCAAGGCCCAGCAGTGCGGTACCCAGCGCTTCCCCGCCGCCAGCCCGGTGACCTGGAACACGCAGCTCACCGCCGCCGCGCACGCGCACGCCCTGGATATGGCCAACCGCAACTACTTCGATCATGTCTCGCCGGAAGGTGGCCTGATGGAACAGCGCGTCGAGGCCGCCGGCTACGTGAACTGGCGTGAACTCGGCGAGAACATCGCCGCCGGCTATACCGCCTCCACGGTCATGCAGGGCTGGCTGGACAGCGAAAAGCACTGCGCGACCCTGATGGATCCGCTGCTGAGGGAAGTGGGGATCAGTGTCGTCGAAACGGTCAGCCCAGGCAACAAGTACGCCAACTACTGGGTGCAGGACTTCGGCACGCGCTGAAGCGTCGGAACACAGAGCGAAGATGGGCCGCCCCCGGTATGGAGGGCGGCCCATCTGAACTTCGGGTGGAGGGCGGGGCGGCTCAGCCCCCCAGATACGCGTGCAGCACGCGCTCGTCGTTCACGAGCTGGGCGCTGTCGCCGCCAAAGGTCATCTGGCCGGCTTCCAGCACGTAGGTGCGGTTGGACGAGTTCATGGCCAGCTTGGCGTTCTGCTCCACCAGCAGGATGGTCACGCCCTGCTCGTTCAGCTCGCGGATGATGGTGAAGATCTCGCGCACGATGATCGGCGCCAGCCCCAGCGAGGGCTCGTCGAGCAGCAGCAATCGGGGGCGGCTCATCAGCGCGCGGGCGATGGCCAGCATCTGCTGTTCGCCGCCCGACAGGGTGCCCGCCAGCTGATCCTTGCGCTCGCCCAGGCGCGGAAAGCGCTCGTACATCTCGTAGATGTCCGCTTTCACCTGTGGCCCCCGGCGGGTATACGCCCCCAGCTCCAGGTTGTCCTGCACGCTCTGGCGGGCCAGCACCTGCCTCCCCTCCGGGCTCTGGGCGATGCCGCTGCGCACCGCCTCGTCGGCGGGAATGCGGGTGATGTCGCGCCCGGCCAGCACGATGCGCCCCGCCGCTGGCCGCTGCAGGCGCGAGACGGCGCGCAGCGTGGTGGTCTTGCCCGCCCCGTTGGCGCCGATCAGCGTGACGATCTCGCCCTCCTCGACGTGCAGCGAGAGCCCGCGCACCGCCTGGATGGCGCCGTAGTTCACGCTCAGGTTCTCGATCTCCAGCAGCGGCATGGTCACTCTCCTCCCAGGTAGGCTTCGATGACCTTGGGATCGCGCTGCACGCTGGCCGGGTCGCCCATGGCGATCAGCAGGCCGAAGTTCAGCACGGCCACCCGGTCGCACAGGTTCATCACCAGCGGGACGTGGTGCTCGATGACCAGCACGGTCAGGTCGAAGCGGTCGCGCACTTCCCGGATGAAGGCGGTCAGCTGCCCCTTTTCCGAGGTGTTCATGCCGGCCGCCGGTTCGTCGAGCAGCAGCACGCGCGGCTCGGTCGCCAGCGCGCGGGCGATTTCCAGGCGGCGCTGATCGCCGTAGCTGAAGTTGCTCGCCAGCTCGCCCGCGCGGTCGCTCAGGCCCACCAGATCGAGCAGTTCCCAGGCGCGGCGCTCGACCTGCGCCTCCTCGGGCCGCGAGGTGCCGAACACGCCCTGCCACAGCCCGGCGCGGGTGCGGACGTGCTGGGCGATCTTGACGTTCTCCAGCGCCGAGAGCCCCCGGAACAGGCGGATGTTCTGGAAGGTGCGGCTCATGCCCAGCGCCGCCACGCGGTTGGGTTGCAGGCCGGTGACCGTGGTGCCCCGGTAGGTCAGGGTGCCTGCGCTGGGCGGGGTCAGGCCGGTCATCAGGTTGAACAGCGTGGTCTTGCCCGCGCCGTTGGGGCCGATCAGCCCGAAGATCTCGCCCTCGTAGACGTCGAAGGAGACGTCGTTCACGGCGATCAAGCCGCCGAAGCGCCGGGTCATGTTGCGGGCCTGCAGCACGACCGTGGGGTCAGGGTGGGGGGCCGTCATGGTTTGACCTCGGCGGTGGGCAGGGGTGGGGGAGAGGCGGGCCGCTGCGGCGGCGGGGCGCGGCGCAGGCGTTCCAGCGCGCCCACGATGCCCTGCGGCAGGTACAGGCTGGCCACGACCAGCACCAGGCCGTTGATCACCAGGCGCCAGTCGGCCAGGAAGCGCAGCACCTCGGGAATGGCGGTCAGCAGCGCGCCGCCCACCACCGGCCCCCAGATGTTGCGCGAGCCCCCGATCAGCACGAAGGCCAGGATGGCGATGGAGGCGTCGAAGGTGCCCTGCTTGGCGTTCCAGGTGTTCAGGAAGGGCGCGCTCATGGCGCCCACGATGCCGGCCAGCACCGCGCCGATCACGAAGGCCAGCACCTTGTACTGGGTGGGCGGCACGCCCATGGCGTCGGCGGCCAGCTCGTCCTCGCGGATGGCGCGCAGGGCGCGGCCCACCCGCGAGCGTTCCAGCTGCCGCGCGAACAGCAGGGTCAGGATCAGCAGCGGCCCGAAGATGAAGATGTACTGCCAGCGATCCTGGAAGCCGAAGCTCTGCGGAATCCCGAAGATGCCCACCGCGCCGCCCGTGAAGCTCAGGTTCAGCGACACGACGCGCAGGATCTCCACGAAAGCGATGGTCGCCAGCGCCAGATAAATGCCGCGCAGCCGCAGCGCCGGCACGCCGACCGCCAGGCCCAGCAGGCCGCTGAGCACGGCCGCCACGACCCAGGTCAGCACGAACACGCCGTTCCCCAGCGCGTCACGGAGCCCGGCGAAGGCGGGGTTGGTCAGCATGATCGCCGCCACGTAGCCGCCCAGCGCGTAGAAGCCGGGCGAGGCGAGGCTCAGTTGTCCGGCCTGCAGGGGAAAGTACAGGCTGAGGCCCAGCAGGCCCGCCTGGATCATGGTCACGATCAGGAAGCCGTAGGTGGAGAGAAAGTCGGTCATGGCTTATACCTTCTGGATCGCGTTCTTGCCCAGCAGCCCCTGCGGGCGCACGAGCAGGATGATGAACAGCAGCGCGAAGGCCACGGCGTCCTTGTAGGCCGAGTAATCCGCCGGCACGAAGGCCTCGGCCAGCCCGATCACCAGCCCGCCCAGCACGGCGCCCGGAATGGAGCCCAGGCCGCCCAGCACGATCACCGCGAGCCCCTTGAGTCCGTACACCACGCCGAAATACGGCCCGGCCACGCCGAAGGCCGTGCCCACCAGCGTGCCGGCCAGCCCACCCAGGAAGCCCGACAGGAAGAAGGTGATCAGGATGAAGCGGTCGACCGAGATGCCCAGCAGCGAGGCCGTGCTGGGGCTCTCGGCCACCGCCCGCAGCGCCTTGCCGATCTTGGTGCGGCCGATCACGTACCCCAGGATGGCGAGCATCACCAGACTGACCGCGAAGATGATGACCTGCACAGTGCGGATGATCACGACCTTGCCGCCCAGCACGAACGACAGCGCGGGTGGCGTATCGCCGTAGGCGTCCGAGGGGAAGTTGTAGATCTCCGCGCCCACCAGAAGCTGGATCAGGTTCACGATCACCAGCGCCACCCCCAGCGAGCTGACCAGCGCCAGCAGCGGGTCGGCGCCGCGCGAGCGCATGGGCCGGAAGGCGAGGCGCTCGATCAGCACCGCTACCAGCCCCGCGCCGATGGCCCCGAGCAGCGTAGCGAGCGCGAAGGTCAGCGGCTGCCCGGAGAAGGGGGAACCGTTCGGGAACAGGTTGATGCCCTTGAGGAGCCCGTTGTTCTCGAACTGTCCCACGACCAGCGTGTACGTGAAATACGCGCCCAGCGTGAACACCGCCCCGTGCGCGAAATTGATGATCCCCAGGATCGAGAAGACCAGCGTGTAGCCCAGCGCGAAGATCGCGTAGACGCTCCCGATGGCCAGCCCGTTCATGAGGTTCTGGACGAATTGACTCAGCTCCATGTGGCTCCTTTCAAGGAAACGCCGTCAGCGTTCAGGGGGCTGACGGCGGGGAGGGCTCTAAGCTCTGGGCTATGGGCTATGAACGGGCTGACGATGGAGGCTCTTGCTCACAGCTCACAACTCAGAGCACACAGCGCCTTACTTCAGGTACACGAACGAGCCGGTCTTGGCGTCCTTCATCTTGATCTGGGCCACGTAGAACTCTTTCTGCTGCACCTCGCCTTCCTTGTCGAAGGAGATCGGGCCCAGCGGGGTGTTGTACTTGCCGCTCAATATCTGCTTGTTCAGTTCCTCGCGCAGGTCGCCCAGCTCCCAGGTGCTGAGCTTCTTCTTGCGGTCGATGGCCCGCAGCGCCTCCACCATGACCTGCACGCCGGCGTAGGCCTGGGCGGCGAACTGGGGCGGGGCCTTCTTGTACTGCGCGGTGTATTCCTTGACGAACACCTGATTGGCCGCGCTGGGCTGGGCCGGGCTGTACGCCTGGGCGATGATCACGCCGTCGCACAGCTTCTGGCAGACCGGGAACATGTTCGAGGTGTTCAGGCCGTTGCCGCCGATGATCAGGCCCTTGTAGCCCAGCTGCCGGAGCTGCTTGACGAGGTTGCCGCCGTCGGCCGCGAGGCCCGAGATGATCACCAGTTCGACCTTGGCGTTCAGCACGGCCGTGACCTGGGTGGTGAAGTCGGTGTCGGTGGTCTGGAACTTCTGCACGGTCGCCACGTTCAGGCCCTGGGCCTTGGCGGTCTCCTGGAAGGTGCCGGTCTCCGAGGTCGAGAAGGCGTCGTTCTGGGCGTACAGCACGGCCACGCTCTTGATGCCCGGGTCGAGTTTCAGCGCCTGGCGCACGGCGTTGGGAGCCACGACCGCCACCGGAGCCGACACGCGGGCGATGAAGTTGCCGATCTGCGGAATGCCCTTGGCGGTGTTGCTCGGCCCCAGCACGGGCACCTTGGCGCGCTCGGCGATGGGGTCGGAGGCGAAGGCCTGCTGCGAGAGGGTCGGCCCGACGATGCCCAGGACGCGGTCTTTGGTGATCAGGTTCTGGAAGGCGTTGATGGCGCCGGCCTCGTCGCCGCCGGTGTCCTGGAACACCAGCTTGAAGGGCGTGCCGTTGATGCCGCCGCGCCCGTTCAGGAACTTCTCGGCGAACTTGGCGCCGATGACCTGCTCCTGGCCCAGCAGGGCGGTGTTGGAGGTCTGGGCCACGGCCACGCCGATCACGATGGACTCGACCTTCTGGGCCTGCGAGAGGCTGGCCAGGGTCAGCAGGAGGGTGGCGCTCAGCATTCGCTTCATAAGACTCCTTGTGCGGGCAAACCCGCGCTCTCCAGACGACCTGCCAGATGACGTGTATGTCGCTGGAGCCGACGCGTGGCCAGGGGCTGGCGCGCACGCGGCGGTCTTGTGTTGTGTGACCCGGTGAGTGTAGGCTGAGCCCACCATCAAGTCAACTGTTTGAATGTTCAGATCAATGGACTGGGTTCAAACTTTACCGCCCCCTTCCGAGCCTGTTCTTCCGGCCCCCTGGAGCGCCCATGACGGTCACGACCACCCCCGCCCCCCTGAGTGTGCCCCGCGTCCGGCGGCGCATCAGCCTGCGCGTCAAGGCGCTGCTGATCGCGGTGCTGCCGGTGCTGGTGCTGGGGCTGCTGACCGCGCTGATCCTGACCGTGCAGCGCCGCGCCGCCCTGGACGCCATCTCGCGCAACCTGAGCACCTCGGTGGCGGGGCTGCTGGCCTCCACGCTGGACGTGCAGGATCTGAACCTGGTGGAGACCCAGCTGCGCGCGGCGGTCGCCTCGCCCAGCGTGGCCTTTATCGACGTGCAGCCGGCGGGCCAGGAGCTGCGCTTCTTCACCTCCGACACGCCGGACAGCGACTGGTATCTGCGCGCCCGCCTGGACGAGTTCCGGCGTGACCACCCCGGCGGCACGCACCTGCGCCTCACCGACCGCCGCGCCGAGGCCTACCGCGCCGCGCTGGCCGCGCTGGAGCCCGGCACGCCAGAGAGCGTGCGCCAGCACCTGCAGGAGCGGATCGCCGCGTTGGAGAAGGTGCAGGGCCAGACCCAGGCCACCGAACTCACGCAGGTGGAGGTCTACGAGACGCCGCGTGGCCGCGCCCTGCGCTTTCCCGGCACGCCGCAGCCGCCCGGCGCGCTGCTGTTCCGCCTGGACATCGGGGTGACCCTGAACGAACTGGGCGGCGTGCTCGACCGGCAGCTGTATCTGGTGCTGCTGGCGGGCGCCGTGGTGGCGCTGCTGGCCGCGCTGGCCGCCTACCGCGCGGTGCGGGGGCTGGTGCGCGTGATCCTGGCGATCACCGACGCGGCCCACCACGCCAGCCTGGGGCGCCTGCACGAGCCGCTCGATGCCCGGCAGCTGGGCAGCAACGACGAGCTGCACGATCTGGTGACCGCGCTGGAACGCCTGCGGGTCAGTCTGCACCTGGCGCTGAGCCGCCTGCTGCCCGGCGGGAAAGGCCCATGAGCACGCCCGGCACCCCCGGCATGAGCGAGCACTTCGACATGGAGCCGCTGGAGAAGCGCTCGCTGGGTGAACACATCGCGCGGCACATCCAGGGCCTGCTGCTCGACGGCTCGATTCGGCCCGGCGACACGCTGCCCAGCCAGCGCGAACTCGCCCAGCGCTACGGCACCTCGGTGGCCGCCGTGCGCGAGGCGATCTCGATCCTGTCGGCGTCCGGGGTGCTCGACGCCCGCCCCGGACGCGGCACGGTGATCCTGCCCGTGACCCAGCAGGCCCCCAGCATCAACCTCTGGCTGGGCGCCGTGCACGACGAGGCCGAGGCCCACGCCTTCCTCGACACCCGGCAGGTGCTGGAGCACTACACCATCGCACAGGCCGCCCTGCACGCCATGCCGGAACAGCACACCGAGCTGCTGGAGCATCTGCACCGGATGCGCGACGCCCAGGGCGAGCCCGAGGCCTTCATCCAGGCCGACCTCGCCCTGCATATGGCGATCGCGCGGGCGGCCGGCAACCCGGTGGTGCTGCGGCTGCTGCGGGCCATCCACATGCCGCTGGCGAACCTGCTGCGGGCCATCAGCACCGACCTGATGCAGCGCGGGCGCTTTCCGGCGCTGTACACCACGCACGAGCAGATCATCCACGGCATCATCCGGCGCGACCCGGACAGCGCCACGCGGGCCTTCGACCACATGCTCGACCAGACCACCGAGGGCGGCACGCTGGAACGCGCCCTGGGCCTGCCGGATCTGCCGGAAGCGCCCCTGGGCCCGGAGTTCCTGGAAGACCTCCACTGGAACCTGACCCGCCTGATCGGCCCCATGGCCGAGGTGCTCATTCCCGAGGCCGCCAGCGAGCTGGGCCTCGACCCGGACGCCGTGACCCGCAGCCACCTGGGCCGCTATCTGGGCAACCTGGCCCGGCAGCTCCCGGACGGCAAACAGGCCGAATGGCACGCCCTGAGCGGCCTGCTGGAGAAGCGGTACGGGTAAGGGGACGGAAGACAGACCTCTTCAGCTTGACCGGCACGGGGGGAGGGATCGTGCCGAGGGGGGGGGGTGTGGTGGAGGTTGACGCTGGTCATTCAGGCGTTCGCCAGCTGGCCATTTCGTCCTCGGTGGGCCGCTGGAACATGGTTCCGTACTGCTGCAGTTGCTCTGCGCTGATCGGCACATCACCCGCCCCAGGCCGCGCGTTGCGGGCCTGGACCCTGCGCCAGAGTTCTTCATGAGGCACGTCCAGGAATCGGACATCGACCCGCGCGCCCAGCGCCAGCGCCCGGGCACGGTAGTCCTCGCGCTCCGAGCGTGCCCATAAGCCGTAGTCGAGCACCACATTCACGCCCAGGGTCAGGGCCCGCGCTCCCATGTTCCAGAGCAGCGCCTCGACCAGCTCACGCTGATCCCCGAACTCACCCCAGCCGAACAGAGGCATCATCCAGTCGTCCTTCGTGAGTCGCAGGGCGTGATGCTGAATCTCCAGTTCCTTTGCGAGCGTGGTTTTCCCGGAGCCGGGCAGGCCGACCATGATGAACAGGGTTGGTGGCTTCGCTGTCCCTGCACGCTGCCTGGGCTGCCTCATACGGCTCAGCCTAGCGAACCTGCGTCCCGTCCACACAATCAGCGTGGTGCCCAACCACTTCAGGTTCCCGTGCCCGTTCTCGACGTAACCGGGATGGGGCTCATCCCCAGTCGATCAGGACAGACGGGTCGCCCGCTGCCTCGCCACGAACTGCAGGAACTCCGCCTGAGACAGCGTATTCACGACCATCGAAGGCGTCAGCCCGGCCTTGCGCGCCACCATCACGCCGTACTTCGCGTCGCTCAGGCCGCCGGGCACGTGGGCATCGGTGTTGATGGCGAAGGTCAGGCGAGATCGCCAGCGCAGGGCCACGCGCCAGTCGAGATCCAGGCGGTAGGCGTTGGCGTTGATCTCCACGACCGTGCCGTTCGCCTCGCAGGCGGCCAGCACGGCGTCCAGATCGACCGCGTAGGAGGGCCGGCGCAGTTCCAGGCGGCCGGTGGGGTGCCCCAGGATGGTGACCAGGGGGTGCGAGGCGGCGCGGATCAGGCGCTCGGTCTGCCGCGCGGAGTCGAGCGTGAACAGGCTGTGGACGCTCGCCACCACGTAATCGAGCCCCTCAAGCACCTCGTCCGGGTAGTCCAGCGAGCCGTCATCGAGGATATCCACCTCGGCCCCGGCGATCACCGGCACGCCTGCTGATTGCAACTCGCGCACCTCGCGGATGTGAGCCTGCAGCCGCTCGATGCTCAGGCCGTTGGCGTAGTGGGCGGCGCGCGAGTGGTCGCCCGTGCCCAGGAACCCGTGCCCCAGCCGCAGGGTCTCGGCCGCCATGTCGGCCACGCTGGCCGCGCCGTCCGACCACAGGGAATGGGTGTGCAGCATCCCGCGCAGGTCGGCCACCCTGACCAGTGCCTCCGGGGGCGGCAGCGACGTCCACACGTCGTCGTGCTCGGGCTCGCGGTATTCGGCGGGGCGCAGGGGCAGGCCCAGTTCGCGCATCACGTCGGCCTCGCTGGGGGTGTCGAGTACGGCGCCCCCCTTCTTCAGGCCCCGCCCGCTGAGGTCGAAGCCCCGCGCCCTGGCCTCCTCCCGTAGCCCCTCGCGGTATTCGGTGCTCCCGCCCATCATCAGGTCGAGCGCGCCGCGGATGCCGGGCGTGGGGGCGTAGGCGATCTCGACGGGCACGCCGTCCACGCGCCCGGCGAACAGCGGTTTGGGATCGACGGGCGCGAGCCCCTCGACCACGCCGCTCAGGCGGTGGAGCACGTCCTGGGCGCTGGCGGTGACCGTCACCCGCGCGACCCGCACCGTGTCCAGGCCCCGGCGCACGTCACCGGACAGCTCGGGCTCCAGGCCCTCCAGGCGGCGGCACAGCGCCTGGGCGACCTGCAGGCCGGTGCTCAGGTGCTGGCGTTCCTGCGCGCTCAGGGCGAACTCCACCGCCTCCAGGAAGCTGGCCGCACTCTTGGCCCCGAAGCCCTTGAGGCCCGCCACCCGGCCGTCGCGGCAGGCCTCGCGCAGCACCTCCAGCGAATCGATGCCGGCGTCCCACAGGGCGCGGATCTTCTTCGGCCCCAGCCCGCGCACCCGGAAGAGGCTCAGCACGCCCGCCGGAATCAGGCTGGCGGCGTCCTCCAGGGGGGCGAACACGCCGCCCCTGGCGTACTCCAGCAGGTCGGCGGCAATGGCCTTGCCCACCTTCGGAATGCCCGCGAAGCCCGAGGCCACCAGGGCCTCCGCCTCGGCGTCCACCGATTCCAGGGAGCGCGAGGCGCTGCGGAAGGCCTGGGCGCGGAAGGGGTCGTCGCCCACGCCCAGCAGGTCGAGCAGGTCGGCGGTGGTCTTGAGGACGCCGACAAGGGATTTTTTCGTGAGGTCGGACATGGGTTCAGAGTAGCGGGGCTGCAGGAGGGCGGTGAGCTCTGGGCTCTGAGGCGAGCTTCAGCCTCTGAGTTGCTTTCGCTCATAGCCTATAGCTCATAGCTCAGGGCTCACGACACAGAGCTCAGGCCCCCTACCCGTGCCGCCCCCGGCCCTCGTAGGTCACGATCCGGCCGCCCACGTCGTGGATCTGCTTGATGGCGTCGGTGAAGCGGAAGCCGACCTCCCTGGGCCTGTGGGCATCGGAACCCAGCACGAACCCGATGCCGCGCTCGGCGGCGGCGCGGGTCAGGTTCGGGGCGGGGTAGGCCTCGGCCACGGGCTTGCGCCAGCCGGCGGTGTTGAAGTCCAGGCTCAGGCCGCTTTCAGCCACCACGTCCAGTGCGTGCAGGGCCGCGTAGCCGTCGGGGTCGAGGTGGCCGAACTTCTTGGGCAGGTCGAGGTGCCCGATGGAATCGAACAGGCCCGATTTCGCCGCGCCCTCGACCAGCAGGTAGTACTCGCGGTACAGGCCGCGCAGGTCGCGCGAGTCGTATTCGGCCACGAACTCCGGGTTGTCGAAGCCCCAGGCCCCGATGTAGTGGACGCTGCCGATCACGTAGTCCCAGTCGTGGGCATTGAGCACGTTCTCCACGAACCGCTCCGTGCCGGGGTGGAAGTCGGCTTCCAGTCCCAGCCTGACCTCCAGCCGCCCGGCAAACTCGGCCTGCACGGCGGCCACCTCGTCCACGTACTGTGCCAGCTGCTCACGTCGCATCCGCCACGGGGCGTCGTACCAGGAGGGCATGGGCATGTGGTCGGTGAAGCACAGGCCCGAAAGGCCGGCGTCCAGGGCGGCCTGGGCGTACTCGCGGGGGGTGCCGGTCGCGTGGCCGCACAGGGGCGTGTGCAGGTGGGAGTCGAAGAGGGGAGGGGACATGGGCTCCAGGGTAAGCCACCGGATGAGCCCCTGGGCGCCTGGGGCGGCGCCTCAGCTCAGTGCCGCCCGCCGGCTCCGCCACCAGCGGCCGCCGAAGACGTGCAGGCCCAGCCCCACGAACACCAGGGCCGCGCCCAGGGCCTTGCCGGGCGGGAAGCCTTCCTGAAAGACCAGCGCGCTGGCCAGCACGCCGAAAACCGGCACCAGCAGCGAGAGGGGCGCGATCCGGCCCGCGCCGTGGCGCTGGATCAGCAGCGACCACACGCCGAAGCCCAGCACGGTGTTCGCCAGCCCCATGAAGGCGATGGCCGCCCAGAAGCCGGGGCCGGAGTGCAGCAGGGTACGGGTCACGGCGTCCCAGCCGCTGGTCAGCCCGGCCAGCAGGGTCAGCGGCAGGGGCGGGATCAGGCTGCTCCAGATCACCAGCGAGAAGACGTTCGCGCCGCCCGAGGCCCGCACCAGCAGGTTGCTGGTCGCCCAGCCCAGCGCCGCCAGCAGGGTCAGGCCCAGCGGGAGCAGGGGCACGTCGGCGCCGGAGAGGGCCCCGATCAGGGCCATGCCGCCGAACGCCAGGGCCATGCCTAGAGCCTGCCAGGGGCGCACGCCCTCGCCCAGCACGCGGGCCGCCAGCAGGGCGGTGAAAAACGCCTGGGTCTGCATGAGCAGCGAGCCCATGCCGGCGCTCAGACCCAGGCCGATCGCCAGGTAGAGCAGGCCGAACTGCACGAGCCCCACGCTCAGGCCGTAGCCCCACAGCAGCCGGGCGCTGACCGCCGGGCGCGGCACCAGGAACACGGCGGGCAGGGCGGCCAGCGTGAAGCGCAGCGCCACCACCAGCAGGGGCGGGGCGCCGGCCACCGACCACTTGATGACCACGAAGTTCACGCCCCAGATGAAGGTGATCAGCAGCGCCAGGGCCAGCGCGCGGGCGTTCAGCGGGAGCGGGGCGGCGGGTCGCGGGGTCACGTCCGGCGAGTGTACGCCGGCTGCCTGCAGACCATCCGGGCAGGGCGTCCGGGAGGAAGGAACCGCTTCAGGGCGACTTCACGCTGGGCTCATGTTAGATTCAGCCCACGCCACATTCAGCGCCCAGGGCCGTTCAGGTTCTGCCCGCGCCCTATCCGGAGGATTCATGCACCGACCGCTCAGCGTCCCCCTGTTCCTGACCGTCACCCTGCTCCTCGGTGCCTGCTCCCAGACCCCGCCGCCTGTTTCGGCCGGGACGCCAGGCAACGAGGCCCAGCTCTCGGCCGCCACGCCGGCCGAATGCGCGGTGTTCGCCTCCACGCCCAACGTCGTGACCCGCGTGGACTTCAAGACCGACCGCGACTGGATCGACATCGTGAAGACCTTCGAGCCGGTGGGCGGCACCCGGGCCGAGCGCTACGTGCTGCTGGACGTGGGCCGCCCCGACTTCGAGCGGCTGCGCGTGACCGCCCTGGTGCGCGGCTGGACCGTGAAGATCGACGAGGCCGCCACGAAGCAGGCGAACACCCCCTCCAGCATCAAGCCGCTGAGCATTCCCGGCTATTCCTGCTACCGCACGGTCGAGGAGACCTACGCCTCCGCGCAGAATCTGGTCACCCAGTACCCGAATCTGGCGAGCTGGACGAGCATCGGCCCGACCTGGCTGAAGACCCGGAATCAGGGCGGCTACGACATGCAGGTGCTGACCCTGACCAACAAGGCCACCACGGGCGTGAAACCCAAGCTGCTGGTCACGGGTTCCATCCACGCCCGCGAGTACACCCCGGCCGAGCTGACCACCCGCTTCGCCGAGTACCTGCTGAGCAACTACGGCAAGGACGCCGACGTGACCTGGATGCTGGATACCCAGGAAGTCCAGCTGGTGCTGCAGACCAACCCCGACGGCCGCAAGAAGGCCGAGGCGGGGGCGTCGTGGCGCAAGAACGTGAACAACACCAACGCCTGTGCCACCAGCGCCTTCGGCACCGACCTGAACCGCAACTTCTCGTTCCTGTGGAACACCGGCGGCAGCAGCGCCGACCCCTGCAACGAGACCTACCGGGGCCCCTCGGCCGCCTCCGAGCCCGAGACCCAGAACGTGCAGACCCTGATGAGAAACGTCTTCGGCGACCACCGGGGCCCCGCCCTGACCGACGCCGCCCCGAGCGACACCATGGGCGTGTACGTGGACGTCCACTCCTACTCCGATCTGGTGCTCTGGCCCTGGGGACACACCGCGACCGTGGCCCCGAACGGCGTGGCGATGCAGTCGCTGGGCCGCAAGCTGGCCTACTTCAACGGCTACACGCCGGAGCAGTCGATCGGCCTGTATGCCACCTCGGGCACCACCACCGACTTCGCCTACGGTGAGCTGGGCGTCGCGGCCTACACCATTGAACTCGGCACGGCCTTCTTCGAGCCCTGCTCGACCTTCACGGGCACGATCCTGCCGCAGAACCAGGCGGCGCTGCTGTACGCCCTGCGGGTGGCCCGCGCGCCCTACCTGCTGGGGGGCGGCGCGGATGTCCTGAACCTCTCGGCGCCGGCCAGCGTGGCCTCGGGCAACGCCTTTACCCTGAATGCCAGCGCCGACAACACCCGCTTCAACAACTCGAACGGCGCCGAGCCGAGCCGCACGGTCGCCAGCGCCGAGTACACCATCGATACGCCCTTCTGGGACGGCGCGGTTCCGCAGCCCGTGAACGCCGCCGACGGCACCTTCAACGCCTCGGTCGAGGGCCTGAGCGTCAGCATTCCGACCACGGGGCTGAGCCAGGGCCGCCACACCGTCTACGTGCGCGCGAAGAACTCCGCCGGCGGCTACGGCCCGGTCTCGGCCGTGTTCGTGACCGTCACCGCGCCCGGCACCAACGCGGCGCCCACCGCCTCCTTCACCAGAACCGTCAGCGGCCTGAGCGCCACGTTCACCGACACCTCCACCGACTCGGACGGCACCATCGCCAGCCGCTCGTGGAACTTCGGCGACGGCACGACGAGCACGGCCACCAACCCCAGCAAGACCTACGCGGCGTCCGGCACCTATACGGTCTCGCTGACCGTGACCGACAACGGCGGGCTGAGCACCACCACCAGCCAGAGCGTGACGGTGAGCAGCGCGGTCAGCACGACCTACACGGGCACGCTGGCGAGTCGCGGGGCGAACTCCTACCAGCCGGGCACGGGCGGCTTCGCCTACGCGGGCGGCACGATCACCGGCAAGCTGAGCGGCCCCACCGGCACCGACTTCGACCTCTACCTGCAGAAGCTCTCCGGCACGACCTGGAGCACGGTCGCCAGCGGCACCGGCAGCACCAGCACCGAGAACGTGAGCTACGCGGCGGCCAGTGGCACCTACCGCTGGCGCGTGTACGCCTACAGCGGCACCGGCAGCTACACCCTGATCCAGACGAAGTAATCCGTCCCCTCAGTTCAGCCGGTTCCCTCCGCGAGAGGAACCGGATGTTCCCGTCGGCGGGCGTGCATCTTCAAGCAGATCCGGTGAATAAACATGCGGCTTTGAGCCGGATGGATATGGTCTCGCCGGGCCAGCTATACTCCTTGCCTATGACGAAGGCCGCCCGCTCAGCCCGCACTGCACCGAAATCCAGCCAGCCAAAGTCGACCTCGGGCTCTTCAGCTGGTCAGGGGCGTGGGGTGAATAACCCAGCGCTGCTGACCGCCGAGACGCTGCCGGCCCCGGTGATGGCCGGGCGGGATTTCCTGAGCAATCTGGACATGACGGGCGCCGAACTGCGCGCCGTGCTGGACACCGCGCACTCCATGAAGCGCGGCGAGTGGCGCGGCGTGAAGCCGCTCAGCGGTCTGTCGCTCGCGCTGGTGTTCGAGAAGGCCAGTCTCCGCACCCGCACCACCTTCGACGTGGGCATGTACCAGCTCGGCGGCCACGCCATCACCCTGAGCAACACCGAGATCGGCCTGGGCACCCGCGAGCGCGTCAGTGACGTGGCCCGCAACCTGGAGCGCTGGGTGGACGGCGTGATGGGCCGCGTGTACCTGCAGCAGACCCTGCACGAACTGGCCGACCATGCCGACGTCCCCATCATCAACGGCCTCTCGGACATGTTGCACCCGGCGCAGCTGCTGGCCGACTACCAGACCATCGAAGCAGAGTTCGGCAGCGATCTGCGCGGGAAGCGGGTGGTGTACATCGGCGACGGCAACAACCTCGCCAACAGCCACATCCACATGGGGGTGCTGACCGGCACCCAGGTGACCATCGTGACGCCCGTGGGCTACGAGCCCAACGCCGGCGTGCTGATGGACGCCGTGAAGAGCGGCACCGAGATCACCCTGACCCACGACCTGGGCGCGGTGGCCGGCGCCGACGTGCTGTACACCGACGTCTGGATCTCCATGGGCATGGAGGCCGAGGCCGACATCCGCCGCCGCGCCTTCCGGGGCTATCAGGTCACGCCGCACATGCTCGACACGCTGGCCCCGCAGGGTATCTTCCTGCACTGCCTGCCCGCCCATTACGGCGAGGAAACCGTGCCCGAGGCGACCGAGCACCCCAGGAGCCGCGTGTTCGATCAGGCCGAGAACCGCCTGCACGCCCAGAAAGCCCTGCTCTACCACCTGATGGGCAGCCTGCGGCCGCGCTGGTAGACCCGGGCGGCCATCCTGCAGACTCCCACCCCCGGACGGGGGTACAGTGGTCGGGTCAACGTCTCCGGCCCCTCTGTCCAGGGGGCGCTTTTGTAGGGCGCCGTGCCTGCTCTCAGGCGCTGCCGGCCTTCGTTGCTACCCTCCTGCCGGCCTGCGGGCCGCTGGACGGGTACCCGCGCCGCGGCCTGATCGCACGCCCGTTCATGCAGAGATGGCACGAGAGGAGACGCTATGGGGACGGACTGGAAGTGGCTGCCGGCCGCCGCGCTGAGCCTGGCGCTGGTGGCCTGTGGTGGTGGAACCCCTGACCCGCTGGCGGGGGATTCGGGGGCGGGGGACTCCGGGGCGACCCTGAGTGCCCAGGTGCTGGAGGTGCCGCCCACCCTGCGGGAACTGTCGGCGGCGGGGAGCACCTCGCTGCAGGCCGGGGCGCCGGATGGCGGGGCCCTGCAGAATCCTGAACTGCGCGGCAGGAAGCTCCTGGGCGCGCCGCCGGCGCCGGTGCTGGGTGCACAGGCCCTGAGCGGCCTGGACTTCGATTTCAACCGCCGGCTGCCGCAGACCCGGCCCGGCAAGGGCGTGGCGCCGCGTGGGCTCGGCGCCCTGAAGCTCACCCCCCAGCCCGCGCTGCAGCGCAGTTTCGACGGCCTGAACCACCGCGACACCCGCACTGCGAACGGCGGCCGGCAGTTCAGCAACGAGCCGCCAGATCAGGGCCTGTGCGTGGGCAACGGCTTCGTGCTGGAAACCGTGAACAGCGTACTGCGGGTGTTCGGCACCGACGGCGCGCCCCGCACCATTCCGGTCGATCTGAACACCTTCAACGGCTACCCGGCCGCCATCATCCGCGGGCCGGCGCCGGTCTTCGGCCCCACCACCTTCGACCCCAGCTGCCACTACGACGCTGCCAGCGGCCGCTGGTTCCACCTGACCGACGTCCTGGGCACCAACCCTGCCACGGGCGCGCTGACCGGCAAGAACTCCCTGGATCTGGCGGTCAGCCGCACGGGTGATCCGACCGGCGCCTGGACGATCTACCGCCTGGCCGCGCACAACGACGGCACCGACGGCACCCCGGCCCACAGGGACTGCCCCTGCTTCGGCGACTACCCGCACCTGGGCGTGGACGAGCACGGCGTGTACATCACGACCAACGAGTTCTCGCTGGTCACCGGCGACTTCAACGGGACGCAGATCTACGCCCTGCCCAAGGCGCAGCTGGTGGCGGGCGCCGGCACGCTGAATATCGTCAGCTACGACCTGGCCGCCAGCCCGATCCCTGCCTTCACGCTCATGCCCTCCCGCTCGCCGGACGGCGAATTCGACCGGGGCACCAGGGGCACCGAGCATTTCGTGAGTTCCCTGGCGGTCTTCGAGGACAGCGGCGCCAGCGACCGGCTGGTCGTGTGGGCGCTGACCAACACCTCGTCGCTGAACGCCGGCCGCCCCGCGCTGACGCTGAACGCCAGCGTGATCCGCGTGCAGCCCTACGCCGTGCCGCCGGCCGCCACCCAGAAGGCCGGCAACTTCCCGCTGGGCCAGTGCATCAACGACACCACCCTGCCCACCCCCCTCGGGCCGGGCTGCTGGCGGAACCTGCTGGCCACCGAGCCCCCGCACACGGAGGTGCTCTCGCCGCTGGACGGCGGAGACAGCCGAGTGCAGCAGGTCATGTACGCCGACGGCAAGCTCTGGACGACGCTGGGCACCGCCGTGAACGACGCCGGCACCGACCGGGTCGGGGCGGCCTGGTTCGTGCTGCGCCCGCAGACCAACAAGAACAAGGCCGACGCCGTGGTGGTGAACCAGGGCGTGCTGAGCGTGCCGGGCAACAACGTGCTCTTCCCGGCGGTCGCCGTGACCTCGGCCGGGCGGGGCGCGGTGGGCGTGACCCTGGTCGGCCCGGATCACCACCCCAGCGCCGCCTACTTCGGCATCAGCAAGGACGGCGTGAGCCCGCTGGCCATCGCGGCGGCCGGCCGCGGCACCCAGGACGGCTTCAGCGGCTACCGCGCCTTCGGCGATCCGCCGCGCCCGCGCTGGGGCGACTACGCGGCCGCCGCCAGCGACGGCGCGAGCATCTGGCTGGCCAACGAGTACATCGCCGCCGACTGCACGCTGGCGCAGTATGCCGCCGCGCCCTTCGGCTCCTGCGGCGGTACGCGCACCACCCTGGCGAACTGGGCCACCCGCATCACGCAGGTCATTCCCGGCAAGTAGGCGCCTTTCTCTGCAGGACGGAGCCGCCCCCGGGCGGCTCCGTCCTGCCCTGCTGCCCTGGACAGAACTGGGCCACCTGGACAGGGCCGCCTGGGTCGTCCAGCCCGCCGCATACTGGACAATGGACGGATGAAGAGGTTCGTTCCCGGATGAGAGGCGAGTACACCCATGACTAAACCCCAGATCTTCATCGACGGCGAGGCCGGCACCACCGGCCTGCAGATCCGCTCCCGGCTCGCGGGCCGCCCGGATCTCGACCTTCTGAGCATCGACCCCGCGCGGCGCAAAGATCCGGTCGCGCGCTCGGAACTGCTGAACGCCGCCGACGTCTCGATCCTGTGCCTGCATGACGACGCGGCGCGCGAGGCCGCGCGGCTCACGACCAACCCGGCGGCGCGCCTGCTGGACGCCTCCACCGCGCACCGGGTCAATCCGGCCTGGGTCTTCGGCTTTCCCGAACTGGACGCCGATCAGCCCGGGCGCATCCGCTCGGCCCGCCACGTCGCCAATCCCGGCTGCTACTCCACGGGCGCGATCTCGTTGCTGGCTCCGCTGACCGCCGCGGGCCTGCTTCCCGCCGACTTCCCGGTGTCCATCCAGGGTTACAGCGGCTACAGCGGCGGCGGCCGGGCGCTGGTCGAGGCCCACGAGCAGGGTCAGGCCCACCCCATGCGCGGCGCGTTCCTGGGCTACGCCCTGGGGCTGAACCACAAGCACATTCCCGAGACAATGCGCTACGGCGGCCTGACCCGCACGCCGATCTTCACGCCGAACGTGGGCGGCTGGGCGCAGGGCATGACCGTGACCATCCCGCTGCATCTGCGCGAGCTGGGCACCACCCCGGAGGCCCTGCACGGGGCGCTGCAGCAGCACTACGCCGGGCAGCGCTACGTGCGCGTGGTGCCCATGAACGAGAACCCCGAGACCCTCGACCCGCAGGCGCTGAACGACACCAACGACCTCGAACTCTTCGTGTATCCCAGTGCGGACAGCGGGCGCGTGGTGCTGGCCGCCCGGCTCGACAACCTGGGCAAGGGCGCGGGCGGCGCGGCGGTGCAGAACCTGGAGCTGATGCTGGGCCTGGGCGGCCATTCGGGCGCAGCCCGGATCGAGCGGAGCGAGTCGCCGTGACGGGAGCGGCCGGAGTGCAGGGAACAGGACGCCCTCTGTCCTGTTTCCGCAAGCTGTTCCGTTCCCACAGCGCAGAGCCGCGATAGTGAGAGAGATCACCCGCGACACCACCCTGTGCATGAGCCTGGCCGGGCGTCCGGGCACTTTCGGCACGCGCTTCCACAACTTTCTGTACGGGGAACTGGGGCTGGACTACGTGTACAAGGCGTTCACCACGTCTGACCTGCCGGGGGCCATCGCCGGGGTGCGCGCGCTGGGCATCCGGGGCTGCGCGGTGAGCATGCCCTTCAAGGAGGCGGTGATCGGGCTGCTCGACGAGCTGGACGCCTCGGCCGCCGCCATCGGATCCGTGAACACCATCGTGAACGACGGCGGGCACCTGAAGGCGTACAACACGGACTACGTGGCGATCCAGCACCTCATCGACCGGCACCGCCTCGACCCTTCCAGGGGCGTGGTACTGCGCGGCAGCGGCGGCATGGGCAAGGCGGTGGCGAGTGCGTTCCGGGACGCCGGCTTCACGCGCGGCGTCCTCGTGGCCCGCAACGGGGCGGCGGGCGCGGCGCTGGCGGAGCGCTGCGGCTGGACGTGGTCGCCGGAACGGCCCGAGAGCCAGCCGGGCGACCTGCTGGTGAACGTCACGCCCATCGGCATGGCGGGCGGGGCGGAGGAACACGCGCTGGCCTTTACCCCTGAGCAGATCGCGGCGGCGTCCACGGTGTTCGACGTGGTGGCCCTGCCCGCCGAGACGCCGCTGATCCGGGAGGCCCGCCGCCAGGGTCGGCCCGTGATCACCGGCCTGGAGGTGATCGCCCTGCAGGCGCTGGAGCAGTTCGTGCTGTATACGGGCGTGCGCCCCACGGCCGAGCAGGTGGCGGCAGCTGTGGCGCACGCCCGGAATTGACTCCTCAGTCCCGAAGTGTACAGTGGGTCATCTCACACTTCAGCCCTCCGGGAGGTCACGTATGGCAGGAAAGTACGTGCTCAAGACGTCCGGTGATCAGTTCATGTTCAACCTGCACGCGGGGAACGGCCAAATCGTGCTGACCAGTGAGCGCTATGCCAGCCGGGCGGGCGCCCTGGGCAGCATCGCCTCGGTGCAGAGCAACGCCGGCCAGGGCGCCCGCTACGAGCCCAGCGCCGACGGCCTGCGCTTCGACCTGAGGGCGGCCAACGGGCAGGCCATCGGCCACAGCGAGGCGTACTCCAGCGCCGACGCCGCGCGCAGCGGCATGGACGCCGTGAAACGCGCCGCCGAGGGGGCCACGACCGACGACCAGACCTGAGGGTGGCTGGAGCCGGCCCGTTGTCGACCTCCGTTCCTGTCGAGTCCGAGACCTCCCGGCGCTGCTCTGGGAGGTTCAGTCATGGTCGGTTGCTGGGGGCGGCGGCGTGCACACTCTGGCTTGCGCGCCTGGGCCCGGTGGAATGAAATGGGCTTCAGGCTGGTCGTTCACCAGTCGGGGGAGGCCACAGGATGGGCAAGGGGCGGGGGGACAGGAGGTATCCGCAGTGGGTGGGGGTGGGCCTGCTGGCCGCGCTGTGCAGTCTGCTGGGCGGCTCGCTGGGCGGTTGTGCGCCGGTCGCCGTGCAGAACACCTTCACGGATCTGAGCACCGAGGATCAGGCGCGCATCTGCGCCGCCGGGCCGCGCGTGGGCGAGGGCGGGGCCCTGGAGTACGGCGTGGGTGCCGGGGCCGGGAGCGTCCCCCCCGACTACACCCTCAATTGCCCCGACCTTCGCGTGCAGGCCGAGGGCCGCACGCTGACCGTCTGGGCGCCCACCCTGGCGGCCGCGCTGGCGGTGTTTCGGAACGACGCCTATTTTCTGTCCTATTACGCCGAGCTGCGCGTGCGGCCCTCGGACGGCCGCGTGGACGCCGACCCGCCCACGGACGTCCCGGAGGCCCTGCAGGCGGAGTTCGCCCAGATCAGCGTGACGGTGACCCCGCTGGCCGGATCGGCGCCGGCTGGCCCACCCCTGGCGCTGGTCTCGCGCGGCCAGGTCACGCCCGTCACGCTGGAGCCGGGCACCGCCTACCGGATCGAGACCCGCACCGGGGGCAGCGCCAATCCCTGGCCCAGCGTCACCGTCGACCCGGCCTCGGGCACCGTGCAGGCGACACTCCAGCGGTAGCTGCGGCGGCTAGACTCCGGTCATGCCCTCTCCACAGATTCATGGCCGGGCGCGGGTCTGGTCGCTGCCCACCGGCCCGCTTCAGGAAAACGCCGTGCTGGTCGCGGGCGCCGACAGCCAGGGCTTCCTGATCGACCCCGGCGACGACGCGGCGCGGCTGCTGGAGCTGGTGCGAGACTCAGGGGTCACGGTGCAGGCTATCCTGCTCACGCACGCGCACTTCGACCACATCGGGGCGGTGCAGCCCGTCCGGGAGGCGCTGCGGGTGCCGGTGTTCCTGCATCCGGCCGACCTGCCGCTCTACCGCGCGGGCGCCACCTCGGCGGCCCGCTGGAACCTGCCCTTCGTCCAGCCCGCCGACCCCGAGCACGCCATCGCGCAGGATCAGGTCTTCACGGCCGGTGACCTGAAGTTGCGGGCCCGCGAGCTGCCCGGACACGCGCCGGGGCACGTGGTCTTCGTGGGCGAGGATTTTGTGGTCGCCGGCGATACCCTCTTCCAGGGCGGCATCGGGCGCACCGACCTGCCCGGCGGCGACCACGCCCGGCTCATCGCCGGTCTGCAGCGCGAACTGCTGAGCCTGCCGGGCGACGTGGCGGTCTATCCCGGCCACGGCCCGCGCACCACCGTGGGGCACGAGCGGCGCAGCAATCCGTTCCTGCGCTGAGAGCGGTGACCCCTCCGGGGCGAACCCAGGAAGTGACCGACACACAGGTACCCGTGGGGGGAACGGCAGACCGCTGTGGGCCCTGGATTCTCTCGCTGCGGATCGCCGCAGGCGCTACCCTGACGTCATGACAGGGCACACATGACGGGGCACGGTGGGCGCTGCAGAGGAGCCTCCTGATGCCAGGCACCGGGGGCGGCTCCGGCGCGCTGCTGGCCGGCGGACTGACCGAGGTCAGCTACAGCACCAACACGGCCAACGCCCTGATCCACCTGTACCGCGCCGAGGTCGGCAAGATGACCGCCTACCGCCAGCGGCTGGACATGACCACCAACTGGTCCGTGGTCACCACCGCCGGTCTGGCCAGTTTCGCGCTGGGCGACGTGAACAATTCCCACGCCACTTTTCTGTTCTCGATGTTCATGAACTACTTCTTCCTGCGCCTGGAAGCCCGCCGCTTCCGCGCCTACGAAATCGCCCACCACCGCGTGCGGATCATGGAGCGCTTCTTCTACCCGGCCATGCTGGGCGACCGGGTCGATCCCGGCTGGCACCAGCTCCTGCTGGCCGAACTCGCCAAGCCGCGCTCCCCCATGAGCCGCTCGGACGCGCTGGGCTGGCGCCTGAGCCGCAACTACCTGTGGATCTACGCGGCGGTGCTGCTGGCGTGGCTGGCCAAACTGGATCTGTCGCAGCCCAAGGGCTGGATTCTGGAGTTCCCTGAAGCCCTGACCCTGGCCGATATCGGGAACTTTCCCGGCTGGGTGGTATTCCTGGGCGTCGGCGTGTTCTACCTCTACCTGATCGCCCTGGCCCTGCGCGCGGCCCGTACCTATCCGCTGGAGGAGGGCTGACCCTAGGAGGGTTGGGTAGCGCTGGCGCTCTGCCGCAGCTGCTGCTCGCGCCACAGCTGGACTCCGACCAGCAGCGCGGCCTGTACGGGCAGGGAGCGCGTGTACCAGCGCGGGCGCCCGGCCATCACGCACAGCCCCAGCGCCAGGAGCTGGGTGCTCAGGCCCAGGTTGGCGGTCACGACATTGATCGTCCTGGGCGTGTAGGCCTGCCGCTGGAGCGCCGAGGGCTCGGTTCCCGTGATCGCCCGCAGGCGTCGCTCGAAGAGTCGTGCCAGCCCTGTCTCCTGTGGGGTAAAATAGGCGGCATAGACGCCTCTCAGGGCGGTCAGCAGGCGCGGGTCGTCGCCGGCCTGTGCCGGCGGATCGCGGAAGACCTCGCCCCTGGCCCCGCGGTGCTCGCGCTCCCACAGGAATTCGGTGGTCATGATCAGGCTCTGGAGCAGGGTCAGGGGCCACCCGGCGCGGCCCGCGATGGCCACGTTCAGGGCCACGTTCACGACCAGATCCATCTCGGTGTCCAGGTAGCGGCCGGTCTCGGTGGTCTGGCCTGTGGCGCGGGCGAGCTGGCCGTCGAGATTGTCCAGCACGGTCTTTACCTGCAGCAGCAGGGCCGGGCTCAGGCGGCCGCCCCGGCGGATCAGCCATGCGGCGTACAGGCCCAGCGCGGTGTGCAGCAGCACCACATGGGCCGGATTCACGTTCCGGCGGGCCAGCGGGGGCACCAGCAGCTGGGCCAGCGGCCGGAAGATCCAGGTGCTCGACCACTCGTCGGCGGGCCGCTTCTTTCGGGTCTGGGCCAGCCCCTGTTCGAGCGGCCCCGGGCCTATCGGCGGCCCCCGTACTTGGGCGGCCCCTTCTTCACGCCGGCAAAGCGGTTGCGCTCCTTGCGGCGCTGGGCGCGGGAGGTGCTGGCCTGGGTGGCCGGGCTCGCGCCCCGGGGCGCACGGCGGGCGCTGAAGGTGTCCAGGGTCATGAAACGCGCCAGCGGGATGTACAGTGCCAGCACGAACAGCATCGAGCCCCACCAGGTGTTCAGGTACGGCCGCAGCGGCGTCAGGCTCAGCAGCGAGCTGAGCAGGGTGGCCAGGAACGCGAACAGCAGCACCCGCACGGTCAGTTTGAGCAGCTTGCCGCGCGTGAGGCCGGGCGACGGATCGGGGGTGGTCAGCCAGCGCCAGAGGTTCATGCGCGCTCCCCGCTCTCGGCTGTGTCCTGCGGCGCGCCCTGGGCCGCCGCCGCGATCTGGCCCCGGAAGGCTTCCAGCTCCGGGAACCCGGTCTGGCCGGCATCGACCATCAGCTGCAGCGTGGGTTTGTGCATCCGGCGCGCCAGCCGTTCCAGGGCGGCCCCGGCGGCGCCGTCGCGGGCGGGCACGGCGAAGATCAGGCCGCGCACGCCGCTCTTGCCGGCCAGCAGCGAGGCCGCGCCGAACAGCTCGCGCTCACCGGCCGGCACCTTCCCGGCGTTCTCCATGCGCTCGGCGCGCCGGATCACCTCGGCCAGCGGCAGCTCGTGGCTGAAGACCCCGTGCAGGCCCAGCCGTTCCAGGGCCGGGCGCAGGCCGCCGGCCAGGATGTCCTCGGCCAGCAGGGTGCGGGGGCCGATCACGGCCACGGTCGCGTGCGAGGCGCGGGCCAGCAGCGGCATCTCCTGCCGGGGGCCGCTGGCGAGCCGGCGCACCTTCTCCAGCGCCCGGCGCACCCGGCCGGCATTCTGCGAGAGGCGCAGGCCGACCTCGGTGGCCACGGTCTCCAGATCGTCGCCGCCGTCCGGCACCTCGATCAGCGGGGGCAGGCTGCTGATCCGGCGGGGCAGCAGCTCCGCGAAGGCCTCGCCCCAGGCGTCTCCGGTCACCGAGGGCAGCCGGGGGATCAGCACGGCGTCCACCCGGCCCAGCGCCAGCACGCGGCCCACCATCAGCTGCACGCCCAGCGCCTCGGTCGGCAGGGTCTCGCGGCCCAGCGCCAGGGCCTGGTCGTCGGGCAGAGCGCTGTGTACGAACTCCACCTCCAGTTCCTTGAGGAGCGTGGCCCAGTAGGCGTTCAGGCGCGCGGCACGTGATTCAAGCAGTCCGACCTTCATCGTGAACAGTCTACGCGCCCGGCGGGTCGGGCGCCCGGTCGGGGCTTGAGCTGCGGGGGCTGGCCCGCTAGCCTCGGCCCATGCCCGCCGATCCTCTGCACCTGCCCGACTCCCTGCGGCGCACCCTGCCCGCCGCCCGCTGGGAACGGGTGACCCTGGGGAAAAGCGGGGCGGGCGTGTGGCGCAGCACGAAATACGTGGTGAAGGTGCAAGGGCGCGGCGGCTCGCCGGTCTCGACCCTGCTGCAGGAGCGTGAGCGCCTGCGCTGGTTCGCCGGTCGCCTGCCCGCGCCGCAGGTGGTGGGCTACGAGGTGACGACGGGCCACGAATACCTGGCAATGACCCGAGTGCCCGGCATTCCCATGAGCGACCCGGACGCCACGCTGCACCCGCAGCGCGTGGTCGATCTGCTGGCCCGCGCCCTGCGTGAGCTGCACGCCCTGCCCATCCGCGACTGCCCTTTCCGCATGACCCTGGACGTGACCCTGCGCCTGGCCCGCGAACAGGTCGAGGCCGGAACCGTGGACGAGGCCGACTTCGACGAGGAGCGGCGGGGCCGCACGGCGGTCAGTGTCTTCAACGAACTCGCGCGAACCCGCCCGGACGCTGAGGATCTGGTCGTCACGCACGGCGACCCCTGCCTGCCGAACCTCATCGTGAGCGGCGAGCACGTCGAGGGCCTGATCGACCTGGGTCGCGCCGGGATCGCCGACCGCCACGCCGATCTGGCGCTGGCGTGGCGCTCCGTGCGGGACATCCTGGACGAGGGGTGGGCCGAGCGGCTGCTCGACCTTTACGGCCGCGACCTCGTGGACAGGGGCAAGATCGGGTACTTCATGCTGCTGGACGAGTTGTTCTAAACGGACGTCTGCTCTTGAGCCCCGCCTACGGTCTGACAGCGGCGAAGCACTACAGTTCTGAGTGTGCACCTCCTGGCCCGGATCGTCACCCGTCATCCCTGGGCAGTGCTGCTGGCGTGGCTGCTGGCGGCGCTGCTGAGCATCCCGCTGGCCGCGCGGGCGCCGGGCGCACTGGGCGCCGGCCCCGGCACCCTGCCGGACACCGAGAGTTCCCGCGTGACCCGCATCCTGAACGAGAAGTTCGGCGAGCGCGACACCAACACCGTGCTCCTGCTCACGCGCAGCGCGCCCCCGCTGACCACGCCGCAGGGTCAGGCCACCTACGACCGCTTCGTCAGGGGGCTGGAGGCCGTGCCCGGCGTGACCCGCGTGGTGCGGGCGCAGGCGGGCGGGCCGCTCCCCACCCGCACCCCCGACGGCCTGCAGGCCCTGACGCTGGCGCAGATTCCGCTGCTGGACGGTGCCACCGAGACGCTGGGGCGGGTGCGGGCCTACGTGAACACCGTGGACGGCCCCGCGCTGGACGTCCGCGTGACGGGTGGGCAGGCGATTGCCGACGACTTCACGTACTACGCCGAGGTGGATACCAAGCGCAGCGAATTTGCCGCGCTGCCCCTGATCGCCCTGCTGCTGGTGCTGGTGTTCGGCGCGCTGGTCGCCACCGCCCTGCCGCTGGTGGTGGGCGTGCTGAGCATCACCGTGGCGATGGCCGGGCTCTACGGCCTGACCCTGGTCACCGAGGTCAGCACCTTCGCCCAGAGCGTGATCACCATGCTGGGCCTGGGCGCCGGCATCGACTACGCCCTCTTGATGGTCAACCGCTTCCGCGAGGAACTTAAGGCGGACGTCAGCGGAGCTGGCCGAGCGGAGCGAGCATCCGGAAGCGGGCGTGGCCGGAGTGGAGGTGATGACGGCACTGTCCCGTCATCGCTGGAATGGAGTGCCGCGCCCCGGGGCCCAGGCGACAGCGCCGCCGCCGCCTCGCGCACCATGCTCACCGCCGGACGCAGCGTGGCCTTCAGCGGCCTGACCGTGGCGATCGCGATGGCCGGACTGATCGTGCCGCCGGTCGAGGTCATCCGCTCGCTGGGCATCGGCGGGGTGCTGGCCGTGCTGCTGACCGTGCTCGCCAGCCTGACCGCGCTGCCCGCGCTGTTCACGATCCTGGGCGAGCGGATCAACTCGCCGCGCGTGCTGAAAATCGGCTGGGCGCAGGCCGGGGGCGCCTCGGCAGGCTGGACGGCCTTCGCCCGGCGGGTGATCGCGCGGCCCTGGGTGGGCCTGCTGGGCGGCTCGGCCCTGCTGCTGATCCTGGCGATTCCGGCGCTGAACATGCGAACCGGCTACGCGGGCGCCTGGGGCCTGACCCCCGGCCTGGAGAGCCGCGACACGCTGGCCGACGTGCGGAACCTGGGTGCCGGGGGCCTGCTCAGCCAGTTCGAGGTCATTCTCGATCTGGGGGGCGAGCGCTACACGCCGGAGGGGCGGACGAGGTTCCAGAAGGTGGTCGGTGAGCTGCGCGGTCTGGAGGGCGTCCGGGCCGTGCTCAGCCCCTTCGTGACCCGCGAGGATCTGGCCCAGGCCGGCGGCAGCTCCGCCGAGGGCCTCGCCGCGCTGAGCACCCTGACGCGCCGCTCATTCAGTCAGGATCGCACCTTCCTGCGCGTCACCGTGATTCCGGACGACACCCTCAAGGCCGAGCAGATCCCGGCCTTCGAGGCGCGGCTGCGCGGCGTGCTCTCGGGCAGCGGCTACCGCTTCCTGCTGGGCGGCGCGCCCATCGGCGGGCAGGAATGGAGCCGCGCGATCACCGGCACCCTGCCCACCGTGGTCGTCGCGGTGTTCATCGGCACCTTCCTGCTGCTGATGATCGCCTTCCGCTCGCTGCTGATCCCGCTGAAGAGCATCATCATGAACGGCCTGACCGTCGGGGCGGCCGTCGGTGTGGTCACGCTGGTCGTGCAGGACGGCTTCCTGGCGAACCTGCTGGGCTTTCCGCAGGATGTCGGCGTGCTGGATGCCACCCTGCCCGTGCTGCTCTTCGCGGTGATGTTCGGCCTGAGCATGGACTACGAGATCTTCCTGCTCTCGCGCGTGCACGAGGAGTACCTGAGGAGCGGCGACAACGACGAGGCCATCGTGCAGGCGCTCGGGCACACGGCGCGGATCATCACCTCCGCCGCAGTGATCATGTTCATCGTATTCGTGGCCTTCATCTTCGGGCGGGTGGTCGCCTCCATGAGCATCGGCCTGGGGCTGGCGGTGGCAGTGGTGCTGGACGCCACGCTGGTGCGGCTGGTGCTGGTGCCGTCGTTCCTGAAGATCGCGGGCCGCTGGAACTGGTGGCTGCCGGGCTGGCTGGATCGGCGGGTGCCACGGGTGGAGCTGGAGCACTGAGGAGACGCTTCTGGGTGCCAGCTCAGCCCGGCTGCTGCCGCTGCTCGCGCCGCCGCCGCACGAACCACACCACGGCGGCGATCACCGCCACGACCAGCACGATCTGGCCGATGGGGCCGATGTACTGCTCCACCCGGTCATAGTTCTCGCCCAGCAGGTAGCCCGCGCCGGTCAGCAGTGAGGCCCACAGGCCCGAGCCGATGGCCGAATACAGCAGGAATTTCGGCATGGGCATCTCGGACATACCGGCGGGCAGGCTGAGCAGGGAGCGGATGCCGGGCACCATGCGGCCGAACAGCACCGCTTTAGTGCCGTGGCGATCGAACCAGTCGTCGGCCTTGCGGATGTCCTTGCCGCTCAGCGTGAGCCATTTGCCATGTTTGTCGGCCCACTTCACGAGCCGCTCCTCGCCGAAGGCCCGCCCCACGTAGTACAGCGGCAGGGTGCCCAGCACGCTGCCCACGGTGCCCATGACGATCACCAGGGCCACGTTCAGGTCGCCGCGTGAGGCCGCGAAGCCCGCCGACGGCATGATCAGCTCGCTCGGAATGGGCGGAAAGATGTTCTCCAGGATCATCAACAGCAGGATGCCCAGGTAGCCCATGCTGTCCATCAGGTTCTGTACCCACTCGGCCATAGCCTCCAGGGTACGGGACGCAGGTGTGACGCTTGCCCCGCTGGCGTTCACCTGTTCTTACCCGTGCCCGAAGGAGCTGGGCGACCCCCCGGGGCCCGCTCTAGACTGCCGCCATGAGTCCTTCCCCCTCCTCCGTGCAGGCCGTGATCTTCGACTTCGACGGAACCATCCTGGACACCGAGACCCGCGAATTCGGGCATTGGCAGGCCCTGTACCGCGAGCATGACCGCGAACTGGCCCTGGAGGACTGGCAGCGCGGGATTGGCACCTGGGGCGCCTTCGACCCCTGGGCGGGCCTGCCCGAGCACGTCCAGGCCGACCGGGAGAATGTCCACGCGCTGCTGCGCGAGCGGATCATGGCCGACATCGCCACCCAGGACGTGCGCCCCGGCGTGCGCGCGGTGCTGGAGGACGTGAAGGCGCGGGGGCTGCGCCTGGGGCTAGCGACCAGTTCCGACCGCGAGTGGGTGAGCCGCTGGCTGGAGCAGCACGCCCTGCTCTCGCTGTTTGGCGCCCTCGCCACCCGCGACGACGTGCGGCGGGTCAAACCCGATCCGGAACTGTACCTGCTGGCGGCCGAGCGCCTGGGCGTGCGCGCGCAGGACTGCGTGGCCGTCGAGGACTCCTTCAACGGGGCCTCGGCCGCGGTGGCCGCCGGGATGCGTGTGGTCGTGGTGCCCAACGACGTGACGCGCACCCAGCCCTTTCCCCCTACCTGGGCGCGCCTGGACGACGGCTACGACCGGGGGCTGGACGGGCTGCTGGCCGCGGCCGGCGAGCGGATCAACACGCTGAGCTGAGCGCCAGTCCCCGCTACCCGTACTTCGCCCGGTGCTCCCTCTTCAGCCGGGCATACTCCTCGTTCGCCTCAGCCTCGTCCCACTTCGCCTTGAAGATGCGGGCGGACTCGGCCTTCACGGGGTCTTCGGGCTGGCGGGGCAGTTCGGCGCGGCCATGCGCTCCGCTCTGCCCCTTCTTGTCCTCCGGCACCGGCCCGTCGTATTTCTTGCCGCCCTTGTGGTTGGCGTAGCGCCGCGAGCGGGTAAACCCCATCTGCAGGAACTTGCGCGCCATGTCGGCCCCCACGAAGTCCCCCGCCGTCAGGTAGTCCAGGAACAGCGCGTAGATCGTCTCCGAACTCTCCCGCGCCACGTCCGGCGTGGCGAAGCGCCAGTGCGGCAGGATCTCGCCCTTGTACGGCTGTACCAGTAGAACACCCTGCTCGCCCACGCCCACCCGGTAGAGTTCCGGGTGCTGGCGCAGGTCAAGCTGGGCGTAATTCAGGGTGTAGTCGAATTTGGGCATCAAAGGCCGATGGCCGACGGCCAATGGCAGATGGCTCTCAAGTCCTGGCCCTTGGCCATCTGCTATCAGCCATCTGCGTCAGTTCATCCTCTCGTCGTCCATCATGGCCTGCAGCATCCAGCGGATCTTGTCCACCGTCTGCGCGTAGCCGTTGTACATGTCGGCCGTGGCGGGGTCATTGGCGTCGTCCACGGTCTGCGAGTCGTCGCGGAAGCCCTTGCCCACGCGGGTCAGGTCGGCCACCAGGTCGCTGACCTGCACGCGGGCGTCGCGCACGGTCTCGGTGGGCACCTGCACAACGCTATAGCGGGCGATATCGGCGGGCGCCGCGATCGGGCTGCCGCCCAGGGCCACCAGCCGCTCGGCCTGCTCGTCGATGCCGGGGAAGATCTCCTCGATGAACTCGTCGTAGGCGAGGTGCAGGTCGCGGAAGAAGCGGCCGCGGATGTCCCAGTGGTACTTCTTGAACTTCAGGTACAGGCTGATGGTGGTGGCGAGGTTGCGCTGTAGCGTCTCAGCCACAGTGCCGAATTCGGCCTCGCTGAGGTACGCGTGATCCACCAGCGCGTTGTTGGTGGTGTTCAGGTGCGCGGCGTCGGCCTTGGCGTTGCCGCCGGCTTTGCCAGCCGGGCTCTTGCCGTCGCTGGTGCGGGTGCCGGCCCCCGAACTGGAGGGGGTCGCAGTGGCCTTGGCGGGGGCGGACTTGCTCTTCTTAGTCATGGGCCGAGCGTAGTCCCCCCAAGGCGGGGGTGCCCATACGGGTTTTCTTTACGAACCGTCCCGCTCTCCAGGCCGGAGCGCCCCGGGTAGCAGCCTCAGGCAGGGGCGGCGGGGGCCCCGAGCACCGACGACGCGTAGCCGCGCACGGTGGTGAAGGTCGGGTGCAGCTCGGCCAGCCGGGTGTCCGGGGTCATGAAAACGCCCCGGGTCTGGGACAGCATCAGCCCGGCAAAACTCTGGTCGAGCGGGCTGGTGGCCTGGGCGCGCTGCGCCTCCAGGGCGGCCTGGGGAACCGTCTGGATGGTGAAAGAGTTGCCCCCCACCTCCTCGAAGACCCGGATCACCTCGTTCATGGACAGGTTCTCAGCCACCACGCTCAGGGTGCCGTCCCACTCGGGGTGCTCCAGGCAGGCGGCCACGGCCCGCGCCACGTCCCGCAGGCTGACCCAGGGCATCTGGGCCGTGCCGGCTCCCACAACCCGGGCCGAGGCGTTGGGGGCATCGAAACCCGCTGCGGGGCTCAGCCAGAACTCCACGAAGAGGGCCGCCTGCAGGATCACGCCTCTCATTCCGCTCTGCCGCCAGGCCTGTTCCACGGCCCGCTTCGCCTGCGCGAGCGGGAAGGACTGTGGGCCGTCCGCGGCTTCCGGGAAGGACAAGAAAACGTAGCGGTTCACGCCGGCCTGCCGGGCCGCCTCCACCAGATTCCGGCCGCCCTGGAGATCCACGTCCGCGATGGAGTCGCTTTCCTGGTCGCGCAGGGTGGTCGTGGCGGTCGTGATGACCGTATCCACGCCATCGCAGGCCCGCCTCAGCGACGCGGGGTCTTTCAGGTCGGCCAGGGCGGGTTCCGCTCCCAGCTGGCGCAGGGCCTCCACCCGGCCCGGATCGGACGAGGGCCGGACGACCGCCCGCAGGGAGTATCCCCGCCCGGCGAGTTCAGAGCAGATGCTGAAACCAAGATTTCCGGTGGCGCCGACGACGAGAATCATATCAACCTCCTGAAAGGTGATGACTTCTCAACTGGCCTGGCGAACCCCTTCATGGTACTACCACAGCGTCGGTGGTGCACGCGGAGCCTACACTCCCGGGTTCTCTGGAGGCTGCCCTGGGAACGGCGGGGAAGGGCAGGCGGGCTTTACCGTTCAGTCCGGCGGGAGTGCCATATCGACTGGGGCCGTGCTTGTGATGCGCACCTGCGCCGGGTCGGTGCCGGTGTTGAGCAGCCCGAGGGCCGTGCCCGCCGGCAGCGGCTGGATCTCTCCGGCCGGAATCACCAGCCGCTCGCCCCGGAACACCACGAGCACCTCCCCGGCCCTCACCTCGATCCAGCGATCCACGGGGGCCATGCCCAGGGGCACCCAGCCGCCCGGCTCGACCGTCAGGTCTATCGGCGGGAACACGGTCTGCGCCGCTGGGGCAAAACCGGAGACCTCTGCCCCGAGGTCGGGGTGAAACAGGCCAGGGCCAGCGGCGCCGGCTGGATTAAGGGTTGAGGCCAGATCGAGCAGCATGAGCTGGAGCAGGGTTCGCCGTCTCATCGGTCCTCCTCTGCGGGAAAGGCTCCTGCAGGATGACTGGCCGTGGCCGGCTCGGGTGGAAGCCCCCGGCCGGGCCACGGCGGGCCTGCCTTTCTCCCGGCGCCCGGCGCTGGGATTACTGGCCGTACGCGGCGCCCATCACAGGGACGGCCATGGTGCTCAGCACCCGGCTGCCGGATCGCACCTCGACCGTGGCCAGGCTGTTCACGACCCTCGTTTTAGCGGCGGCCGAACGGGCCACCTTGACATGGACGATCGCCATCGCGCCGCGTGTCTTGACCGTGCCCAGCGTCAGGCTTACGCCGTCGGGCAGGCCGCTGGCCGCCAGGTTCAGGTCGCTGGGCACCGCGCCGCCCAGGGTGGAGAGGGGAACTTCCAGAGCCATCCAGGAACTTTCGGTGTACAGGGCGGGATAAGCCATGCCGGCGTCATCGGTCGCGTAGACCTGCGGCACCGACGGGGTGGCGGCGAGGGAGGAAGCGGAGAGGCTCAGGATAAGCAGCAGGGTCTTCATACAATCCTCCAGCGGGAAAGTGGGTTCAGATCGGGCGAAAGGGCTCACGGAGTACAGGCGGCCCTGGCCGGGCGGCGAGCGGGTGTGTTCCGGCCCCGCCGGCGGAAGGTGTGGCGGCAGGCCAGTCGATACGGTGGCCCTCATCTCCCGGGGCGGGCGGGGGTGGTGTTCCTGGCGCACTTCCTGGCGCCGGGCGCTGCCGGGCGTCCCGGTGGCCTGGGCGAGCAGCGGCATGACGATCAGCATGGGGTCTCCTTCCCCGGACACGGGGCCAGGGGGCGCGTGCGGTGGGCCGGACATGGTGAGGCGGACTGCGCCCCAGACGTGACGCGGCTAGACGGGGTGCTGCTTGGCCGAGAAGCGCATGGGCGCGTCCATGCGCTGCAGCTGCACGGTGACCACGACCCGCGCTGCGTGGGCGCTGCGGTTGACCAGCTGGAACGCGGTGCCGGTGGGCACCATTCGCCTTGCCCCGGCGGGAAGAACCTCGGAGCCTCCCGGGAGCATCAGGGTCAATTCGCCGTCCAGCACCTCGATGCGGTGGTCGCCCAGAGCCATGACCAGAGGCAGCGTGCTCCCGGCCTCAACCAGTTCTCCGGCGAGCGCGGCGGCTGCCGTCACCCGCACGCCCTCGCCCGGATCGAGCACCATGCGGCCGGCGCCCCCGGCCGACCCGGTACCCAGCGTCAGGACGCATAGCAGACTGCATCCCACCATCCTCTTGGTGTGCGCGTTCATGTCTCTCCCCCTCGTGGCCCCGGCCCCGCGTGACGTGCAGACAGGGCTGGCTCGGCCGACGCCTTCACGGTAGGAGGAGAGGCCCGGGGCCCGCATCGGGAGAACTACCCAGTCGGGGATCCAGGGGGTGGGGGAGGCTTAGGGGGTGACGTGACGTTCGAGCGCCCAGCGCGCCAGTTCCACGCGGTTGTGCAACTCGAGCTTGCCCAGCATGTTCGCCACATGCTTGCCCACCGTGCCGGGGCTGATGCCCAGTGTCTGGGCGACCCTCTTGTCGCTGTGGCCCTGCGCCACCCCGGCCAGCACTTCCAGTTCGCGTGGGGTCAGCGCGTCTGGAGGTGAGACCGCGCTCTGTGCTTCAGTCTGCATGGCGCAGTCGAGATCGGCGGTGACGGCCTCCGGCCCGGCCTGCGTGCCCTGTTCCCAGGCGGCGGCGAAGTCGGCGGGGGGCAGGGCGGCGCGCAGTTCGGCGATCAGCTCGTCGCGTTCACGGTAGCAGGCACGGGGAAGGTGGACGCTGGCACGGGTTCGCAGCGCTTCACTCGCGGCGGCCAGCCGCACGCCTACCAGCTGGTGACCCAGCCGCGCGGCCAGCAGGCCCGCGATGAACAGCAGCGCCTCTCGAAAGATGACGTCCTGGAAGTCACGTCCGAGCTGCCAAGCCCGCCGGGCGTCGATCCTGCCGGCGTCCAGCTCGTGGTGGCGCAGGTGCTGCACTGCCCGGACACCTCTGGTGTAGGCCTCGCCGATGGGATGTTCCAGCTGATGCCACAACTTCAGAGCCTGCTCGAAGAAAGGCATGCTGGCACGGTACTGTCCGGACTGACTCAGGGTGGCCGCCAGATTGTGCGACACCACGCCCTGGCCTGTCAGGTTGCCGAGTGCCTCCAGCCGCGCCAGGGCCTGCTGGATCAGTGGAATGGCCTCGGCGTGGTTTCCTTGGGTGGACAGCATGTCGGCCAGAGTCGCCAGGGCGTCGGCCTCCCCGGCCGAGTCATTCAGGTCGCGGTACAAGGCCAGACTCATCCGGGCCCAGCGCTCTGCCTGCTCAGAGAACCCGGCCCGGCTGGCGAGGCCGGCGGCATTGCCGTACAGGTTGGCCCGCTGGGTGCCGGGGACGCTGTCCTGCATATCCAGTACCCGCTGCAAGTGCAGCATTCCTTGGGCAGGGTGTCCGCGCCCGAACCAGAACGGCACGAGACCATAGGCCAGCGCCTGCGCCCGCATGGCCTGGCTGGAGGCCATGAAATACTCCAGAGCCGCCAGCAGATTGGGTTCGTCGGTGGCCAGCCGCGCCATGCGTTCCGGGGACGGTCTCATCTCCAGAGCGTCCGTTTCCTCGGCCAGCTCCAGATAAAAGCGGGCGTGCCGTCCTGCCAGCAGGGCGGCGTCCGGCGAGGCCCGCAGGATTTCGGCCGCGAATTCCCGGACGGGCTCCAGCAGCTGCCAGCGGGGCGGGGTACCTTCTGCCCGCTGGATCAGGCTGTGCTCCACCAGCGCGATCAGGGTCGCCCGCGCGTCCGGGCGGGCGGTGACCGCCTCCAGGGCGTCCAGGGTGAAGCCGCCGACAAACACCCCGCAGGCCGTGAAGACCGCCTGCTCCCCGGGAGTCAGCAGGTCGTAACTCCAGCGGACGGCGTCCCGCAGTGACCGCGAGCGCGGCGCGTCGTCCAGCGGGCCGCCGTCCAGCACCTCCAGGGGCGTCTCCAGCCAGCCCAGCAGGCCCGTCAGGTCGACGGTGCGCAGCCGCGCGGCCGCCAGTTCCAGCGCCAGCGGCAGGCCGTCCAGCGCCCGGCACACGGCAGTGACCAGCGCCGTATTGTCTGGCGTCAGGCTGAAGTCCGGCTCGACCTCCTGGGCGCGCTGCACGAACAGCTGCACGGCGGCGCTGGACGCGGCGCCCTCGGGATGGAGGGGCAGGGCCAGAGGCGCCAGAGGCAACTCGTGAATCTGCCGCACCCGCAGCACGCGCCGGCTGGTCACCAGCAGCCGCACGCCGGGCAGCCGGGCGCACAGGGCCACGATGTCTCCTTCCGGGTTTGGCAGGTGTTCCAGGTTGTCCAGCACAAGCAGCAGGCCCTGCTCGCCGACTGCCCGGCTCAGGGCGTCCAGCGGGGAGCCTGCGTCCCGCACGTCCAGGGCCCGGCAGATCGCCGGCAGCACCTGATCCTCGCCGGACAGCGGGGCCAGGTTCACGAACACGGCCCCCAGGTCGAAGTTCGGGTTCAATCTGGCCTGCACCTCGCGGGCCAGGCGCGTCTTGCCCACACCTCCCGGCCCCCGCACGACCAGCACGCGCACCTGCGGACGCATCAGCAGTTCCTGGGCCAGCACCAGCTCGTAGTCCCGGCCCACCAGCGCCGGCTGCCCGGACGCCGCCTGATCCGCCCCCCGCAGGACGCTCATGACCCAGTGTACATACCGGGCCAGTGCCAGGGGCACGACATCAGGCGCCGAAGATCAGCCGGTTGTCCTGCACCGTCATCTCCACCCGCCCCGCCTCCAGCAGCTCGGTCAGGTGCGCGCTGACCACCGCGCGGTTGAGCACCACCGCGCCGGGGGTCGTCATGGTCACGCCCAGGGCGGCGCAGACCCGTGAGAGCAGCTCGTCCACGGTCGCCGCGCCGACTTGCACGGCCGTCAACACCGCCTGCGTGGTGCGCTCATACACAGCCAGATTCGCCGCGACCAGCCCGGCCAGGTCGTCCGTCGGCTCGCCGTGCCCCGGCAGCGTGACCCGCACGCCCTCCAGGGTGCCCAGGTGCGCGGCCGCTTCCTTCTGCAGCCGCGAGTCGGCGCAGAAGGTCAGCGGGTGCTTCTCCAGCGCCTCCGGGCCGAACAGCGCGTCGGCGGCGTACAGCACATCGCCCACCCGCACGGCGTACATCATGGAGGCGTGGCCGGCGACCTCGATCAATTCCACCGTGGCGCCGCCGATCCGGCACAGGCCGGGTTCCGGGGCCAGCCGCGCGGGGCTGGGCGGGGCCAGCAGGAACCTGGTCTGCAGCTCGCGCGGGGGCCGGGCGCCGAACAGGGTGATGGGCTCCAGGATGGGGTGCGTGATCACCGCGTCCTCCAGCGGCGGGGCGAAGACCTTCAGCTCCGGGAACTTCTTCAGGATGCTGGCGTTGCCCCCGTGGTGGTCGGCGTGGCTGTGGGTGTTCAGGATGCCGGTGGGGGTCAGCCCCGCCGCGTCCAGCGCCCGCAGCAGCCGGCGCGCATGAGCCTCGTCCAGGCCGGTATCGACCAGCAGGGCGCCGCCCCGGCCGTCTCCCACCACGAAGGAGTTCACCGCGCCCGCGAGATAGAAGACGCCGGGGGCCAGGGGGATCAGCGCAGAGGGAGACGCGGAGGCGGACATGGCGGAATGCTAGCCCGCCCAGCCGACCCCACGTCACGCCCCGCGGCCCCGTGCTCCTGGCCGACAAAAAGGCGGACGACCAGACAGGTTTGTGCCTCCGGCGTCACATGCGCCCGGCCGGAGTATGCGTAGACTGCCGCAATGTCGTCCGCCGACCCACAGCGCAGCCCCTTCCTGAAGTGGTTTCTGGAAACCAACCAACCCGAGCCCGAGGGCTTCTACGAGGGCGAGCAGCAGGTGGCGGCCCAGCACCACACGCAGCCCTGGTGGAAGGTCATGTGCCTGACCGGCGTGGACTACTTCTCCACGCTGGGCTACCAGCCGGGCATCGCCGCGCTGGCGGCGGGCGCGCTCTCGCCGGTCGCGACGCTGGTGCTGGTGCTGGTGACCCTCTTCGGGGCGCTGCCCATGTACCGCCGGGTCGCGCAGGAGAGCCCGCACGGCGACGGCAGCCTGTCCATGCTGGAGCGGCTGCTGAACTACTGGCCCAGCAAGGTGCTGGTGCTGGCGCTGCTGGGCTTCGTCGCCACGGGTTTTGTCATCACGATCACGCTCTCGGCGGCCGACGCCACGGCGCACCTGGTCGAGAACCCCTTCCTGAAAAGCGCCCTGGAGGGCCTGGAGGTGCCCCTGACGCTGGGGCTGATCGGGTTGCTGGCGGCCGTGTTCCTCAAGGGCTTCAAGGAGGCCATCGGGATCGCGGTGGGCATCGTGATCCTGTACCTGAGCATGAGCCTGCTGGTCGTGGGGCGCGGCGTGCTGGAGGTCGCCGCGCAGCCCGCGCTGCTTTCGGGCTGGTGGGAGGCGCTCTCGCAGGCCTACCTCTCGCCGCTGGCGATCGTGGGCGGAGCGCTGCTGGTCTTCCCGGCGCTGGCGCTGGGCCTCTCCGGCTTCGAGACCGGCGTGGTGGTCATGCCGCTGGTGAAAGGGGAGAAGGGCGACACCCAGGCCCGGCCCGTGGGGCGCATCCGCAACACGCGCAAGCTGCTCACCACCGCCGCGCTGATCATGAGCGTCATGCTGATCGGCTCGTCGCTGGTGACCACGCTGCTCATCCCGCGCCACGAGTTCTGGGCCGTGACCAGCGCCACGCGCACCCTCAACGCCGCCGACCTGAACGCCGGCCGGGCGGTCATCGACGTGCCGCTCGACAGTTCCGAGAACCCCAAGGAGGTCTACAGCCTGCGGCTCCCGGCCGGTCAGGTGGGCACCTACACTGTGCAGGCCGACACGGTGGGCGGGCGCATCCCTATCACTGTGAACGTGCGCGCCGTGCCCGGCGACAACACCGATCAGGTCACGGTCTCGACCCCCGCCGGCCAGGCCAACGGCCGCGCGCTGGCCTACCTAGCCCACGACCGCTTCGGCGAGACCTTCGGCACGCTGTACGACCTCTCGACCATCCTGATCCTGTGGTTCGCGGGCGCCTCGGCCATGGCGGGGCTGCTGAACATCGTGCCCCGGTACCTGCCGCGCTACGGCATGGCGCCCGACTGGGCCCGCGCGACCCGCCCGCTGGTCGTGCTGTTCACTCTGATCAGCGCCCTGGTCACCGTGCTGTTCAGGGCCAACGTCGACTCCCAGGCGGGCGCCTACGCCACCGGGGTGCTCGCGCTGATGACCTCGGCCGCCATCGCGGTCTTCCTGACCGAGCTGCGCCGGGGCCACCGCTGGGCGGCTGTGGCCTTCGCCGTGGTCAGCGCCGTGTTTGTCTACACCTCCTTCGTGACCGTCAAGGATCGCCCCGAGGGCCTGTGGATCGCCCTGATGTTCATCCTGGCCATCCTGGTCGTCTCCGTGGCCTCGCGCATCAGCCGCTCGACCGAGCTGCGGGTGCAGTCGGTGGTGCTCGACGACACGGCCCGCGCCATGCTGGACGAGGTGGCAGGGCGCGGCCTGCCGGTGCGCTTCATCGCCAACCGCCTGAACGAGGGCGACGATCTGGAGTACCGCGAGAAGGCCCTGGACGTGCGGGTGGACAACCACCTCGCGCCCGGCGAGGCCGCCCTGTTCCTGGAGGTCAAGATCAGCGACGCCAGCGACTTCAGCTCCACCGTACAGGTCTGCGGCGTGCGGGTCGGCCAGCACGCCATCCTGCGCGCCAAGGGCAGCTCGGTGCCCAATACCCTGGCGGCGGTGCTGCTGCACGTGCGCGACCTGACCGGCGTGCCCCCGCACGTCTATTTCGAGTGGAGCGAGAAGGGCCCCGCCCAGAACGCCCTGCGCTTCCTGCTCGCCGGCGAGGGCGACGTGCCGCCGCTCACCCACGAGATCCTGCGGATCGCCGAGCGCGAGGCCAGCCGGCGCCCGATGGTGCACGTCGGCGGGTAAGCCCAGGCCTTTCCAAACGGAGGGCAGACCGGGGGGGTGGGCGATGAAGCTCACTCCCCCGTTCACTGTGGCCCCGTTCACTGTGACCCCATTCACTGTGGCCCAGCCGCGCCGGCCGCGCGCTAGCCTCGGCCTCGTGAGCCTGCCCGCGTCCCCCAGCCCCCCGCCCCACCCGGTAAACAGCCCCCTGCGCCCCTCGGCCGCGCAGCTCGGTCTGATCGCCGCCAATTTCCTGATGTGGGGCGGGTTCTTCGCGGTCATCCCGCTGGTCACCGTGCATTTCAGCGGCCCCACCAGCTCCGGCGGGCTGGGCTGGCCGGCGGCCACGGTGGGGCTGGTGCTGGGCCTGCGGCAGCTGACCCAGCAGGGCCTGACGGTCTTCGGCGGGGCCTGGGCCGACCGCGTGGGGCCGCGCCCGCTGATCCTGGCGGGCTGTGTGCTGCGCTGCGCGGGCTTCGCCTGGATGGGCTTCGCGGAGACGCCCGGCGTGCTGCTCTCGGCCGCCCTGCTGGCCGGGGTGGGCGGCGGCCTCTTCGACGCCCCCAAGAGCGCCGCGATCACCGCCGTGACCCGGCCCGAGCACCGCACCCGGATGTTCGGCCTGACCAGCATCTCCGGCAACCTGGGCATGGTCACGGGCCCGCTGATCGGCGCCGCGCTGCTGGGCCTGGGCTTCCGCACCGCCGCCCTGTGCGCGGCCAGCGTGTACCTGCTGGCCGCCGTGGTGCTGGGCGCCACCCTGCCGCGCCTGCGCCCGGCGGGCAGCAAGGTCAGCGGCTTCGGCGGCCTGAGAACGGCCGCGCTGGATCGGCACTTCCGCCGCTTCACGCTGGTCTTGATCGGCTACTTCATCCTCAGCACCCAGATCAACGTGGCGGTGACCCTGAAGGCCATCTCGCTGGCCGGCCCCGGCGCGACCGCCCCCCTGTACGGCCTGAGCGCCGGTCTGGCGGTCGCCTTGCAGTACCCCCTGCTGCGCCTCGCCGAGCGCACCCTGCCCACCCGCGCGGCCCTGATGGTGGCGGTCGGGCTGGTCGGCCTGAGCCTGGGCCTGATGGCGCTGGTCACCACGTTCCCGGCGCTGCTGGCCTGCGTGGCGCTGTACTCGCTGGGCACCATGCTGGTCTACCCGACCCAGCAGACCCTGACCGCCCGCTTCGCGCCCCCGGGGCTGGTGGGCTCGTATTTCGGCTTCTCGGCCATCAGCCTGGGGGTCGGCGGGGCGCTGGGCAGTGTGCTGGGCGGCACGCTGGTCGATGCCGGCGCCCGCCTGGGCCTGGGCGCCCTGCCCTGGCTGACGCTGGCCGGAATCGGCGTGCTGACCGTGCTGGGACTGCGCTGGGCGCTGCGGGGGCTGGAGTTCGGGGATGACGAGGGGGGGAATCAGTAAATCGGGCACCTTCGACAGTGTCATCCTGAACACCGCGAGGGATCTGCACTGGCACAGCAAGCGGCGCCTCGCCGCGGGTCTTCGTACGCCTGTCCGATGGAGTGTCTCGTCCGCCCACTCGGACGACCTCTCCAACCACGTCTGAGCCCGGGCCCAGTCCCCCATGAGGCTCAGTCCCCCATGATCAGCAGAAAAGGGCGACCTGTTCGCCGCCCTTTACCCTGCCCCGACCTCAGTTCAGGGACTGACCTTGAAGGGATCGCTGCTCAGCACGGGCGCGGTCTGCAGGGCTTTCAGGCCCTCGGCCAGCAGGTCGTCGCGGCCCTGGGTCAGGTGGCGCACCTGCTCCTCGCCCTGCGCGAAGACCTGGTTGGGCAGCACGCGGGTGGGGTAGGGCGTGCCGTCGGGCTTGGCGTAGTTCAGGATGGTGAGCTGCAGGCCGCCCTCGCCGGTATCGAAGATGCGCGTGGCGGTGTTGCCCACCCCGGCCGTGTTCTCCCCGATGATCGGCCCGCGCCCGGCGTACTGCACCTCGTAGGCGAAGAATTCCGAGCACGAGGCGCTGCCCTGATCCACCAGCACGGTCAGCGGGCCCGTCCAGAGGTGGGGGCGGCGCACCCCGCCGGTCGGCAGGCCGTCTTCCAGGCGGGTGCCCCGGCTGACCACCGTGCGGCTGTTGCCCCCCGCACTGCGCGCCAGCCGGGTCAGCGAGGGCACGAAGGCGCTCACGGCGCTGTCGCACTCGTTCAGGCTGCCGCCCCCGTTGCCGCGCAGGTCGATGATCATGCCCGAGGCGCCGCGGGCCTGGGCCTCGCCGACCAGATCGTGCACCTGCTGGGCGATCCCGCCGCCCGACAGGAAGGTCGGAATCCGCAGCACCGCGACCTCGGCCTGGGGCGCGGCGGCGGTGGCGGCCGGGACGTACTGCAGCAGCGGCAGTTCGCGCGTGCTGCTCTCGCGGGAGGTCAGGGTCAGGCTCAGCGTCTGCCCGACCCGGCTGACCCCCAGCGTGATGGGCGTGCCGTTGTCGCGCGCGGTTCGCAGGGCCGCGTAGGTGTAGGGCTGGCCGTTCAGGGTCTGCAGCAGGTCGCCCCGCCGGAGCCCGGCCTGCTCGGCGGCGCTGCCCGGCACGACCTCGGTGACCACGCGGTTCTCACCGTCCAGAGTGGCCAGCTTCACGCCGAACTGCTTGCGGCTGCCGCCGGTCGCGCGGGTCACGAATTCCTTGAGGTCGTCCGGCGTCATGAAAAAGCTGTGCTCGTCGCCCAGCGCCGTGATCTCGGCCTCGATCACCGGGTAGGCCCTGGCCTCCGCGCAGTCGGCGGGGCTGGGCGCACACACGGCGTCCAGCCGCAGCTGGTATTCGCGGGCCAGCGCCAGGCGATCCACCGTGGACAGGCCGCCGTACTCCTGCTGGATCAGTCGGTTGACCGTGTCGAACAGCCGCTGGGCCGGCGACTGGACGGATGCCGGAGACTGGACGGATGACGGTGCCGGTGCCTGGGGCGACGACTGGGCCGCGCCCTGGGCCACCGCTGCCGGCAGGCACAGGGCGCCGGCCAGCGCCAGCGCCCTCGCCATGCGGGGCACGGCGGGCAAGGGGCGAACCGGAGCTTGGGCAGGCCGCAGGGTGCTCATCAGTCCGCCCATTGTGCGCTTTCCAAATGGGAAATTGGTGGGCTTAAATTGCCATCTGAGTCACCAAAAACCTGCCCCCAGACAGGGGGGATCGGGTGGATTCCCACAGTGCTGCCGGGTCTGGCCCCGCAGGAGGTTCAGACCGCCGGTCGGTGCTGGTACAGCTCGACCACCCGGCGCAGGAAGCGCAGCCCGGAGGCGAGGCTGGTCGTCTGCACCCATTCGTCCTGGCGGTGGGCGTTGCCGCCCCGGTAGACACCGACCGCCACGGCGCTCAGGCCATGTGGCGCCGCCGCGTTGGCGTCCGTGCTGCTCGACGCCGTACGCACCTCCAGCTTGATCTCGCGGGCCGCCTCGCGGATCAGGGGCAGCAGGGGCTCGCTGTGCAGGTCGCCGCCGGGCCGGTCCCCCACCCGCTCCACCCGCACGGTCACGCCCACGTCGCGCGCGGCCGAGTGCAGGGCGGCCACGGCGCGGGTGTCCAGATCGGCCAGCACCCCGGCGTCCAGCGAGCGCAGGTCGAGCAGCAGCTCCGCGCTGCCCGCGATCGAGTTCACCGAGGTGCCGCCGTCCGCCATGCCCACGTTCAGCGTCGTGCGGGGCGTGAGCGGCAGCTTCAGCGCGTACAGCCCCTGGATGGCCCGCCCCAGCGCGTGGATGGCGCTCGGCCCCTGGTCGCCCCAGGAGTGCCCGCCCGGCCCCAGGAAGGTCGCGCGGTAGCGCCGCACCCCCACCCCACGCGTGACCGCCACCCCCAGGTAGCCGTCCACCGCCACGAAGGCGCCCAGCGAGTCGCGGTGCCGGGCGATCAGGTGCTTGCTGCCGCGCAGGTCGCCCAGCCCTTCCTCGCCCACGTTGGCCGCGACCCACAGGGGCCGGCTCAGGTGGCCCTGAACGCCGCGCAGATCACGCAGCAGCGCCGTGACCACCGCCAGGCTGGCCGAGTTGTCGCCCACGCCCGGCCCGACCAGCCGCCCGCCCTCCTCGCGCACCGTCACGTCGGTGCCGGCGTCGAACACGGTGTCCAGATGCGCCGCCAGCAGCAGGGCCGGGCGCCCCTCGGTGCCGGGCGGCGTGATCCGGGTCAGCACGTTGCCCACCTCGTCGCGTTCGGTGACGTGACCCAGTTCCTGCCACAGCGAGGCGATCAGCTCGGCGCGGCGCTCCTCCTGAAAGGTCGGGGCCGGCGTCTGCGCGATCCGCGCCAGGTAGGACAAAGGCATTGCGCGCAATTCTAGCGGCTCGGCGCGCACGGCATGGAGCCGTGGGCGGCGCGGCGGCGTTCATCGTCCGCAGAGACCGCGCCGGAGGTGTGCCGGGTCGGCGCCTGAAAGCGGCCGCCGCGTCCCGCCGGCGTTCCCCGAACCGTGCCCAGGTGGCCTGCCCGGACGATGTCCCCGCCGCCCACCGCCAGCGAGAAGGCCACCCGCTGGGGGTGGCCTCCGCTCGTGCGCTGTCCTGAACTGTTCCTAGCCTGCCGGCCTTACCTGTTGCCGCGCAGCAGGCGGCTGCCGATCATGCCGGCCAGGCCGACCAGCCCGGCCTTCACCAGCGGGCTGCTGAGCGCGCCGCCGGCCCCGAAGGCGGCCTCCAGCGGGCTGCGGCCGTCCTGGGCGGGCGCCTGCGCGGTGCGGGCGTAGGCGTCGGCCAGATCGTTCGGGTCGTTGGGGTTGACGCTCTGCACCGGGTTGGCGGGGCTCTGCACGATGGCGTCGCCCATCTGCTGGCGCTGATCGGGACTCATGCCGCCGATGTAGTCGCGCAGGATCTGCTGACGCTCCTCGGGCGAGGCGTTGGCCATGTAGTCCTGAATGTACGCGGCCGCTTCCTGAGGGCTGACCACGCCGTCCTGGTTGGTGTCGCGGGGGTCGAGGCTGGCCATCTTCTCATGACGGTCGTTTTGCTGAAAGAACATAGGAAACCTCCAGAACATGGCAGGCGCCAGCCAGGGGCGGATTCCCCTGAAACGTAGGCGCGGCACTCTCCACGCTACGGAGCCGACCGTTCAAGGGGGTGAGGGTCAGATTCAGGCATGTTTACCGCGGCGCCGGGCGGGCGTACCCGGAGCGGAGGAGATGCACCAGAGAGGGTGCGGAAGCCGGGCCTCCGGGGCGGGACTCGCGGCGTCACGGGGGGCCCGCCCCCCGCCGCAATGTCCCAACCTGCAGCCGTCGGGACAATCGTGCGCCCCAGGCGGCGTTACAGTGCGCTCGTATGCGCTCTCTGGTTCTGATCGGTCATGGCTCCCACCTCAACGGCGAGTCGGCCCTGGCGGTCTACCGTTACGCCGAACTCATCCGCGAGCGCGGCCTCTACGACGAGGTGATCGAGGGCTACTGGAAAGAGGAGCCCTCGCTGCGACAGGTGCTCAAGACCACGGCCAGCACCGACGTGACGGTCATTCCGCTGTTCATCAGCGAAGGCTATTTCACCGAGGTCGTGATTCCCCGCGAGCTGGGCCTGGGCCACCAGGGGCCGGTGCCGCCGGGCGGCGTGGCCCGCGTGATCGGCGGGCGCACCGTGCGCTACACCCTGCCCTACGGCGTGCATCCCTCCATGACCGACGTGATCCTGGCCCGCGCCCGCGAGGTGCTGCCCGACGCGACTGCCGAGGACACCGCCCTGATCGTGCTGGGCCACGGCACCACCCGCAACGAGAACTCGAACAAGATCGTGTACCACAACGCCGAGCTGCTGCGTCAGGGCGGACAGTTCGCCGAGGTTCACGCCCTGTTCCTCGATGAAGACCCCAAGGTGGGCACCTGGCCGGAGGTCGTGAAGGCGCCCCGCGTGGTCGTGGTGCCCTTCTTCGCCAGCGAGGGCTGGCACACCCTGGAGACCATTCCCGAGGACATGGGCCTGAGCGGCGAGGTCACGGTGTTCCCCGAGAACCCGGCCGGCGCCCAGACCGTGTACTACGCGAGGCCCGTGGGCACCCACCCCCGTGTGGCCGACGTGATCCTGCACCTCGCCGAGGAAGCGAGCGGCGCGGCGGGCGCGGGCGGCGACCTCGAACGCGGCCACGAGCACGCCTGGCAGGTCTTCCTGAAACAGGCCCAGGTGGGCCTGCGCATGGGCGAGGTGCTGATCCGCCCCGACAGCGGCGTCTTCGAGATGCGCCACGCGCTGGACGAGGGCCTGCCGGGCGGCGACCTGAAAACACTCGTCACACCCGAGGGCGTGCGCGACCACATCCGTTTCGACGACGGCGGCGACCACCGCCCCGTGCATACCCTGCGCAACCTGCCGCGCGGCTGGCGGGCGGTGCTCAGCGACCACGATCTGCGCCGCGCCGTGCATTACCTGTACCCGGCGGTGGTCGAGGAGACCTACGCCCACACCTGCCACGCCCTGCGCGCCACCCCCTGGCCCACCACCGCCCGCCGCCAGACCGGTATCTACGCCAGGGTGCAGAAGGCCACCCCCGAGCAGGTCGAGCACGTCGCCGGGGACATCTGCAAGTCCTGCCTGCGTACCCGCCTGTGGGCCGGCCACAAGCTGCCCAAGACCTTCCTGGACGGCGTGCCCGGCGGCATTCCCTGTGCCGAGGCCTGCACCCTGCTGGTCGCCGAGATCCGCGAGGAAGTGGCCGGCAAGCGCGGCCAGGGGGCGGGGCACAGCCACGACTGAGGCGCGCGGCGCCCGCCCACGCCAACTCACCTGAACACCCCCGCTGCCCCCGGCGCCGGGGGTGTTAGGCTGGGGTACGGCAGCCGCGAACGGTTGCACGCCACCCTTTTTCCACCCGCGTCCTGCGAGACGCCCCGCCCCTCGTGGGCGGTAAGTCCGTCCGAGAGGCGGCGATGGAGACCACATGCCCACCACCGCGACATCCAGGCGTCGCCCCGGCACCGTTCGGGGGACGCCTGTCCTACGTTCATCGGCACGGTCTTCACCGGGACGGTGCCCATTCCCCACCTGCACGGCGGAGGCTCCATGACCAGCACCAGCAGCGGCGAACGGTACAGAGGCGAACTGAGGTACGAGGGCAAGGCCAAACGCGTGTACGCCACGGCCGATCCCCATGAATACATCGTGGAGTTCAAGGACGACGCCACCGCCTTCAACGGGGTGAAGAAGGCCCAGATCGGGGGCAAGGGCCAGATCAACAACGCCATCACCGCGCACCTGTTCCCGCAGCTGGAGGCGGCCGGCATCCCCACGCACTTCATCGAGCAGCTGTCGAGCACCGAGCAGCGCGTGCGGGCCGTGACCATCATCCCGGTCGAGGTGATCGTGCGGAACGTGGCCGCCGGAAGTTTTTCCAAGAGACTGGGCATCGAGGAAGGCACGCCCCTGAATCACCCCGTCGTCGAGTACTGCTACAAGTCCGACGCGCTGGGCGATCCGCTCATCAACTCCGACACGGCGCTGAGCCTGGGCTGGGCCACCGAGGGGCAACTGTTGCGCATCCGCGAGCTGGCCCTGAAAGTTCGCGCCTTCCTGGTGCCCTACTTCGAGCAGCGCGGCGTGAGATTGATCGATTTCAAGCTCGAATTCGGCACCACCCCGGACGGCGCCGTGATCCTGGCCGACGAGATCAGCCCCGACACCTGCCGCTTCTGGGACTCCCAGACGAACGAGAAGCTCGACAAAGACCGCTTCCGCCGCGACCTGGGCGGCGTGGAAGATGCGTATGCGGAAATGCTTCGGCGCGTGACCGCGCCTGTCGATGGTTGATGGTTGATAGAGGCCAGTCTCTTTCCATCAACGATCAACCATCGACCATCACCGACAAGGAGCCCCCCATGCCCCAGTACAAAGCCCGCGTCTACGTCACCCTCAAGCCTTCCATCCTCGATCCGCAGGGGCGCACCGTCGAGCGGGCGCTGTCTCACCTGGAGCACGGCAACGTCAGCGGCGTGCGGGTCGGCAAGTACATCGAACTGAGCCTGAGCGGCGAGCCGGCCGAGGTGGAAACGCAGCTGCGCGACATCACCCAGAACGTGCTGAGCAACCCCGTCATGGAGGACGCGCGCTGGGAGTTGAGCGAAGCATGAGCCTGCCCGAAGTCGTGCCAGAAGTCGTTCGCCTGCAGGAGAAGTTCGACCTCTTTCAGGAGCACTGGTCGCCCAAGGTGGTCGGCGAGCTGAACGGCCAGCAGGTCAAGCTGGCCAAGATCAGTGGCGAGTTCGTGTGGCACAGCCACGAGCACGAGGACGAGCTCTTTCTGGTCACCAAGGGCACCCTGCTGATGCGCTTCCGGGACGGCGAGCGACGCATCGGCGTGGGCGAGTTCATCGTCGTGCCGCGCGGCGTGGAGCACCTGCCGGTCGCAGAGACCCCGGAGGTCTGGATGCTGATGTTCGAGCCCGCCGGTACCCTGAACACCGGCAACGTCGTGAACGAGCGCACCGTGGCGGAGCCGGAGCACCTGTGACGCACACGCCCTCCACTTCCGCAGCCAGCGGGAACACGCCGCAGGCCGCTGCAGTTCCAGTCGTTTGCGTTTTCTCCCACTCGCTCCGCTCGGATTTCGCCGCTCACGCGGCTTCAACCGGAGGTTTATGAAGACTGCCGTGATCCAGTTCCCCGGCTCCAACTGCGACGCCGACGCGCTGCACGCCGCCCGCCTGCTGCTCGACGACTCGGCCCGCTTCATGTGGCACACCGAGGGCGGCCTGCCCGCCGGCACCGATCTGGTGTTCCTGCCCGGCGGCTTTACCTACGGCGACCACCTGCGGAGCGGCGCGATTGCCGCCCGGAGCCCGATCATGGAGGCGGTGAAAGCCCACGCCGCCCGTGGCGGCTACGTGCTGGGCGTGTGCAACGGCTTTCAGGTGCTCACCGAGGCCGGCCTCTTGCCCGGCGCGCTCTCGCGGAACCGTGACCTGCATTTCCTGTGCCGGCCGGTGCATCTGCGCGTGGAGAACACCCGGACGGCCTTCACCTCCGCCTACGCCCAGGGCCAGGTCATCGAGATCCCCATCGCGCACGGCGAGGGCAACTACTACGCCGACCCCGAGACCGTGGCGCGGCTGGAGGGCGAGGGGCAGGTCGTGTTCCGCTATGCGGACAACCCCAACGGGTCGCTGAACGATATCGCCGGCATCGTGGGCGGGCGTGGGAACGTGCTGGGCATGATGCCCCACCCCGAACGCGCCGTGGAGGCCCTGCTGGGCAGCGAGGACGGCCAGGGCCTGTTCCGCAGCCTGCGGGCCGTTAAGGTGGGCGCATGACCGCCCCGACTGTCCAGAATTTCGTCGCCGACGCCTTCGAGATGGAACTGTCCATGTTCCGCGCCGCGCTGGAGGCCGTGCCGGGCGCCGAGTTCCAGAACCCGCGCCTGGGGCACTCGGCCGCCTGGCACGCCCTGCACATTGCCGAGTGGCTGCGCTTTTTCGTCCTGCAGGATTTCACCGCCTCGTATGCCCACCTGGGCTGGGAGGACGCCCCGTGGATGGGCGAGTTCCGGGGCACGCCCACCGTGGCCGAGACCGAGGGCAAGGTCATGATCATGGCCGAACTCGCGCGGGTGGAAGCCCTGATCGTGCGCCACATTCGCGAGCTGCAGGGCGAGCAGCTGGGCGAGATGCTGCGCGCCCCCGCCGCGCCCACCGGCGAACGCGAACGCCTGACCGGCCTGGGCATGCAGCTACGGCACGTGGCGTACCACCGGGGCCAGGTGCAGCTGGGGAAGAAGCACGGGGGATGATGGAGTTCAACTTTGGGGGGTACCTCCGGCGTCAGAATCTGACGACCCTGGAATTGATCCGGCAAGTGCGGGGCAGGGGAGCGCCGAGCACGATTTATGGACTGGCCCGTCGCCCCATCCACAAACTTGATCTCGAGATCATCGGCAGGCTGCTTCAAGGGCTGAGCCGACTTGAGGGCAGGAAGGTCATTCTGACTGATCTCCTCGAGCCTAGACCGACCGATCACCCGTAACCCAGGCACGCTTTTCCTTCTAAAACCCAGTTAGAGGCATCCCTATGACCCAGCTTCCAGCCACCCCACCCCAATCCCTCCGCGACCGCGCCGGCACCTTCGGCCTGTCGGGGGGCGAATACGACCTGCTCGTGACCCAGCTCGGGCGCGAGCCGAACGCGCTGGAGGCGGCCATCGTGGGCGCCATGTGGAGCGAGCACTGCGGCTACAAGAACTCGCGCCCGCTGTTCCGCCACTTCCCGACCACCGGCCCGCAGGTCTTGCAGGGCCCCGGCGAGAATGCCGGTGTGGTGGACATCGGGGACGGCTGGGGCGTGGCCTTCAAGATGGAGTCGCACAACCACCCCTCGGCGGTGGAACCCGTGCAGGGCGCGGCGACCGGCGTGGGCGGCATCCTGCGCGACATCTTCGCCATGGGGGCGCGGCCCTTCGCGGTGCTGGACTCCCTGCGCTTCGGCAACCCGGAGTCGCCCCGCACGCGCTTCCTGCTGGGCGGCGTGGTGGAGGGCATCGCGCACTACGGCAACGCCATCGGCGTGCCCACGGTGGGCGGCGAGGTCACCTTCCATCCCAGCTATCAGGAGAACCCGCTGGTGAACGTCATGGCCCTGGGCCTGCTGCGCCATGAGGATCTGGCCAAGGGCACCATGGGCGCGGTCGGCAACACCATCGTGTACGTGGGCTCCAAGACCGGGCGCGACGGCCTGGGCGGCGCCGTGTTCGCCTCCGCCGACCTGACGGGTGCCAGCCAGGCCGACCGCCCCGCCGTGCAGGTGGGCGACCCCTTCATGGAGAAACTGCTGCTGGAGGCGACCCTGGAGGCCATCCAGGCGGGCGTGGTGGCCGGCGTGCAGGACATGGGCGCGGCCGGGCTGGTCTCCAGTACCTGCGAGATGGCCTACCGCGCGGGCCTGGGCATCACCATGAACCTCGATCTGGTGCCCACCCGCGAGGACGGCATGGTGCCCATGGAGCTGTGCCTGAGCGAGTCTCAGGAGCGCATGATCCTGGTGCCGGTGCCCGGGAAGGAGCAGGCGCTGCTGGATCTGCTGGCGAAGTGGGAGCTGGACGTGGTGACCATCGGGGAGGTAGAGGCGCACTCCAGCTACCGCCTGACCTGGGGGGGAGAGGTCGTCTGTGACCTGCCGGTGGCCCTGCTGAACGAGGCGCCCAGGTACACCCGCGAGGGCATCGAGTCCCCGGACATCCGCGCCCGGCGCGAGCGCGACCTGTCGGGCGTGCCCCTGCCCGGCGACCTGGGCGCGGTGCTGGGCGAGCTGCTCTCTCACCCGACCATCGCCTCCAAGCGCCCGATCTTCCAGCGCTTCGACCATCAGGTCATGACCAACACCGTGGTCGTGCCCGGCGCCGCCGACGCCGCCGTGCTGCGCGTGAAGGGCTCCGGTATGGGCGTGGCCGCGACCTCCGACTGCAACCCGCGCTTCGTGTACCTCGATCCGTACACCGGGGCTGCCGCCGCCGTGGCCGAGGCGGCGCGCAACCTCGCCTGCGTGGGCGCCACGCCGCTGGCGATCACCGACAACCTGAACTTCGGCAACCCGCACCGCCCCGAGGTCTACTTCCAGCTCGAGCAGTCCGTGCTGGGCATCGCCGCCGCCTGCCGCGCGCTGAACACGCCGGTCACGGGCGGCAACGTCAGCCTCTACAACCAGTACACCGAGGGGGCCGAACGGGTGGCCATCCACCCCACACCGACCATCGGCATGGTGGGCGTGCTGCCCGACATCACCAGGCGCGCCACGCTGCACCTGAAAGGGGAGGGCCACACCCTCTACCTGCTCGGCCCGCACGCCGACAGCATCGGCGCCAGCCAGTACCTGGAGACGGTGCACGGCCTGGAAGCCGGGGCCGTGCCGCCCCTCGACCTGGAGCTGGAGCAGAAGGTCATCACCGCCACCCTGGCCCTGATCCGCTCCGGCCTCACGGATACTGCCCACGACTGCGCCGAGGGCGGGCTGGCGGTCGCCCTGGCCGAGATGGCGATTGCCGGGGGGGTGGGCCTGAGCGTGACCCTGGACGCCCCGGCCGAGGTGCGCGCCGACGCGGTGCTCTACGGCGAGGCCCACAGCCGCGTGCTGGTCGCCGTGCAGGACGAGGCGGCCACCGAGGTGCTGCTGCGGGAGCACGGCGTCCCCTTCGCCCGCCTGGGACAGAGCGGCGGGCCGAGCGTCACCGTGGCCCTGCCGGCGCAGCACGTCCACCTGAGCGTGAACCTTCAGGCCCTGGCCGACGCGTACAACAGCCCGCTCGTGGGGATTCTGGGATGAGGCTTCAGCCCTGGAGGAGCGGAGGCGTGGGTCACACGCCCCCTCACCCCCGGCCCCTCTCCCACGGGGGGAGAGGGGAGCAGGGCGGGTCAGGGCAGGTGGAGGTGGATGGCCTGTACAACGCCTTCGAGGTTGGTTCTGGTCTCGTTGTTCCAGAAACGCAGCACCTTGAATCCGCCGGCTTGCAGGAACTCGGTTCGGACAGCGTCGTACGCGCGGCCAGACTCTTCAGCGTGCTGGGAACCGTCCAGTTCGATGATCAGCTGAGCCTCGAAGCACACGAAGTCCACGATGTACCCGCCCACCGGCCACTGGCGGCGGAACTTCACGTGCTGGAAACGGTTCCGCAGGACGCGCCAGAGCATCTGTTCTTCAGGTGTCTGCGTGCGGCGCAGCTCCCGCGCACGCACCGTCGCCCGAGTCACCGCCCGCCCCTTCATACCGCAATCTACCGCCCTGCTCCCCTCTCCCCCCGTGGGAGAGGGGCCGGGGGTGAGGGGGCGCACAGACCAGCTCAGTGCTCCCTAGCTCAGCGTCCCACCGGAGCCACCCATGATCTTTGACCCCGCCACCGATAAACCCCGCGACGAGTGCGGCGTGTTCGGCATGTATTCGCCGGAGCCGGCCGACCTGGCGTGGTTCACCTACCTGGGCCTGTTCGCCCTGCAGCACCGGGGCCAGGAGGCGGCGGGCATGTGCGTCAGCGACGGCGAGAAGTTCCATGTCGAGAAGGATCTGGGGCTGGTCACGCAGGTGTTCGACGAGCGGCGGCTGGACGCCGTGCGCCTCGCCAACGCCCGCGTGAGCATCGGGCACGTGCGCTACTCCACCACCGGCTCCAACCTGCGCTTCAACGCGCAGCCGCTGACCACGCGCACCAACAAGGGCATCCTGGGGCTGGCGCACAACGGCAACTTCGTGAACGCGCGGGAAGTGCGCAACGCCATGCTGATGGAAGGGGCGCTGTTCGCCACCACCAACGACAGTGAAGTGATGCTGAACCTGATCGCCCGCGAGAGCCACCTCGACCTGATCGAGGCGACCGCCGCCGCCATGCAGCAGCTCAAGGGCGGCTACGCCTGTGTGCTGATGAGCCGCACCCAGCTCCTGGGCTTCCGCGACCCGCACGGCGTCCGGCCCCTGGTGATCGGGCAGCGGGAAGACGGGGCGTATGTGATCGCCTCCGAGCCCTGCGCGCTGTTCACGGTCGGCGCCCGGCTGATCCGCGACGTGCAGCCCGGCGAACTCGTCTGGGTCGACCGCGACGGCCTGCACTCGCTGATGGTCGAACCCAAGGCCCCGACCCCCTGCGCCTTCGAGTGGATCTACTTCGCCCGCTCCGACTCCGAGCTGGACGGCGTGGACACCCACGAGAGCCGCGTCCGCATGGGCATCCAGCTCGCCAAAGAGCACCCGGTCGAGGCCGATGTGGTCGTGCCGGTGCCCGACAGCGGGATCGGCGCCGCGATTGGGTACGCGCGGCAGAGCGGGATTCCCTTCGATTACGGCCTGTACAAGAACCCCTACGCGGGCCGCACCTTTATCGCCCCCACGCAGGAGGCGCGCGAGCTGAAGGTCAAGATGAAGCTCTCGCCCACCTCCGCCGTGCGCGGCAAGCGGGTGATCCTGGTCGATGACAGCATTGTGCGGGGCACCACCAGTTCGCAGATCGTGAACCTGCTGCGCGAGGCGGGCGCCACGGAAGTCCATTTCCGGGTGTCCAGCCCGCCAATCAAGCACCCCTGCTTCTACGGCATCGACACCGCCGCCCGCAAGGAACTGGTCGCCAGCACGCATTCTATCGAGGAAATCCGGCAGCTGATCGGCGCCGACAGCCTCAGCTTCATTTCCGAGGGGGGCATCCGCGAGGCCGTGAACGGCAAAGGCTTATGCCTGGCGTGTTTCAACGGGGAATACCCGGCCGGGACGCCGCTGCTGAACGACGTGGATAAGCTGGCGTTAGAAGTGTAGAGGAACGACATACAATCGTATACACTGAATCTCAGCCGATGGACTTCGACTGGGATTTTGCCAACATGGAGCATATCGCCCGTCACAAGGTCGAGCCCGACGAGGCGGAGGAAGCGGCACGCGATCCCGATGCCCTCCCCATGCACACGATCCACCGAGGGCCACAGGGCCAGCCCCGCTATGGCCTGCTCGGCACGACCGAGAGCGGACGCCTGCTCTACATCGTCCTCGAACAGAGGCTCGGCCGGGCTCGCGTCGTCACCGCCCGCCCCGCCACTGCGGAAGAACGCCAGCAATACGACACCGAGGAGTGAACCATGACCGCCACTAAGCCCCTGATCGTGATCAACAGTCCAGAGGACATCCCGGAGAACATGACCACCGAGGAAGCCGCCGAATTCTGGGATACGCACTCCGCTGGCCCCGCCCTGTGGGAGGCTGGAAAGAATGACCCGGAAGCGTGGGCGTTCCTGGAAAAACTGGCCCCCCGCCGACGCCCCCGGCAGCCGCGTCAGCCCAAGGCCACGCATGTCACGACACTGCGCCTGGACGGGGATATCGAGAAGCGCCTGAAGCATATTGCTGAGTTGAAGAAAATCCCGTACCAGACGTTGCTCAAGCAGTTTGTGGATGAACGGCTGTATGAGGAAGAGAAGCGAATGGGCCTGATCTGAACGTTTGTGATGTCTGAGATAGGCAAGTGGCACTTGCTCGTCTTGGTAACAATTTGGGAGGATTCGAGCACTCGTTAGATTCGGCATGCTCGCTGTCAAGTGACATTGAGATTGGGTATGATTTCCGCAAATATGCTGACACCGGGGGGTTGTGTCTGGCATTATGTAAATGAGTTTCCGGGTGGGTGACACCGTTTCAGTAGGTATACAACACTGGTGTGATGGAAATGAGGAGATTGGTATGCTCATTACTAAGTTTAAAACTGAATTTGGACTGACTACTTTCTGGACAGCTTACGTAGGCTTACCTGTTATTCCTCTTCACTTCTTGAAAGGGAATCGATGACAGGTGAATGGAATAGTAGATTTAACATTCCGCAATCTCATTTGATCTGGACGCGAGAGTATCTTGGGATCGACTATGAAGATCCCGAGTTGGAGCGCTTCCATAGTAGATTTGAGAGGACTATTGACCACTTCTCGAAATCTGATCCGTTGATATTTGGCTTAAGGGAAAAGATTATTGAATGGGATTCTGAGTATAGGCAGAGCAACAGGGTTGGATTATTAATGACCGGAGGAGACGATGGACTGGCTTCTCATGATCTCATATACCCTGTTAAAGTAAAATCAATCGAATCAATCATTAACAAGGCATATAGGATAAATAAGATTCTTGAGGATGATCCAAGCATCAGAGATTTTCAACCAATCATCCCCAATCAATGGATGAATCAAGTGACAGATATATGTCGCGGTACAATTGTTTGCCGTTATATTGATGGGCCTTTATATTTGGGCAGTAGAATCTGCGAGTATTTGAAATCGTTGGGATGCTATAGCAATCTGGTTGCTGTGGCGAAGGATAGGGGGTACTATGCATATCATATTGAGTTTACTTTCCCAATTGATGTTGTGAACTATAGAGCTGGGGAGGCAACCAGAGAGGATATTAGGTTTGAAATGCAGATCACTACACAACTCCAACAAGTTTTATATAGCTTGACGCATCCATATTATGAAATGTTGCGTGTTGGTAGAGTAATGGAGGCAGAGAATTGGCAATGGGAATATGATTCGGTGAAATTTAAGTCTGCCTATCTTAGTCATACATTACATCTACTTGAAAGCCTCATTTTAGAAGTGAGGGACAGTGACTATTTTAAAGGAGAGCGAAGATGATTTCTACAGCGCCAACACCTGAGGTCATTTACATCCCTACTCTGTTCCGCAGAGTAGCAGAAGGTGAAGTTCGGATACCAGCCTTTCAAAGAAATTTTGTGTGGAAGGCGGAGCAGGTTATTGAGTTATTGCGCAGCATATATAAGGGTTTTCCCATAGGTAGCCTTCTTTTTTGGCGAACTGAACATGTAAGGTTCGCCGAAATGGATCGATCGGATACTCCATTACCGGGCAAAAACTCATCTACCAGAGTCTTATACGTATTGGATGGGATGCAGCGGTTATCCTCTTTATACGGTGTCTTCCACTTTGATCAAGTGAATCAAAATAAATATCCCGAATTCGACGTTGCTTTTGACTTAAATTCAGAGGATTTTATAAATATTTCTGGCTTAGACAGCTCTCAAATTCCCGTCAATGCCATACACCTTTACAATATTTTTAATCCAAGAAAAATGCTCTCTGAGCAGAATAAAATTGTTGTAGCGGAAAATAGCGATCACTTGTTCGATAACCTATTTAAATTACAAACGGCGTTTCAAGAGTACCTGATTCCTACTGTCACCATCGTTAACGAAGTTGTAGAGGAGGTAGCCGAAATATTCGAGAGGATTAATAATACAGGTGTGCGATTATCTTCAGTGGATTTCGTAAGAGCTCTGACTTGGAGTAATGATTTTGATTTGGCAGACGAAATCAACGGAATTAAAGATGGGATTAGAGTTACTGGATTTGACATAGATGATGAAGCGATTATGAAATCAATTGCTATGGCAGCAGGTAAGAATCCAAACATAGAGGACATGCTGTCAATGCGGTTTATAAATCGGCAGACCCTCTTGGGGTATGTTAATGACGCTGAAAGGGCTATAAGTCGTACGGTAGATTATTTGAAGCAATATTACAGAATGGGATCGTATGATTTCATTCCTTATGAGGGACAGTTTTTGTATCTTGTTAAAGCTTTTATCCTGCAGCCGAATCCTAGTAAAAAATTGTTGGATGCTTTATGGAGTTGGTATTGGACAATCAGTCTAAATGAGGGACTTAGAGGCAAACCCGATTCATACATAACTAACTATCTTGCGAAACTGCAGATAGCTATATCAACCTCAGATTTTGGAATTTCAAAAGAGTATATCAAATTCAATGGTACTGAACTCAGGGATAGAAAGTTAATTTCAGGAGCAGCTCTATCGTCTGCAGTGTACAATCTCTTTGCTATAAATGGGGCTAGGAGCTTGACTACTGGAGAACTGATTGATCCAGAAGAATATATGAATAAGTTTGAGGGCAAAAATTTCGCTTCTATTGTAGACGTCTCAAAAATAAGGAGGTTAGCGAATAGACAATCATCGTCACAAAAAGCCTTGACTAATCTCATCCTAGTAACAAATGACGAAGCAAGGGAGATACAGAGGGGCAATCTTGTGCCTAAGGAATTAATTGAAGATCTGAGTCAAAGTTCAAGTGGAAGATCTATACTTAAATCACAATTTATTGATCAAGGTCTGATTGAGCATACGGATAGACCTCCATTATTTATCCTGCATAGATCATTCTATATGAGGGATGCATTTTTGAAAGTGCTTAAATTGAAGGATTAGTATAATTTGCTAATGCAAAATTGATGTGTACATTTCATTTGAATACACTACGCATTTCACAATTCTAAACCTCAAATTTTCAAGGATCACGATTAAAGTTGAAACATGGAGATGTTTTGAAGTAGTTTGATTGGTGTTTGCTCAAGTTATAAAGATAATGCTGACAAGCACACCGCGGTTGGCTTTACACGGAATCAAGGTGCGGCTGACCACCGGGGAGGTCGGGCGGGTGCAGGCGGTCGTCGGCGCACAGGACTGACCCCATCCTGGCTCAGCGGGGGCGCACGTCCATCTTCAGGCCTTGGCGAGGGCGCAGGCTCACGGCGGGTTCCAGGCGCAGCGGCCCGGCCATCCGGAAGGTGAAGCGCTGGAACAGCACCGCCAGCACCGTGGCCGCCTCCAGCCGCGCGAAATCCCGGCCGATACAGATGCGCCCGCCGCCGCCGAAGGGGAAATAGGCGTACTTGGGCAGACGGCTTTCCAGGTCGCCCAGCCAGCGCTCGGGCTCGAAGCTCTCGGGGCGCGTAAAAAAGCGCGGGTCGCGGTGCGTGACCCAGTGGTTGATCCAGAACAGTGTGCCGGGGGGCGCCGTGAAGCCGCCGATCTGCACGCTCTCGCGGGCCTCGCGCTGGGTGCTCCAGGCGGCCGGGTACAGGCGCAGGGTCTCCTTGATCACGGCGTCCAGATACGGAAGCTGCCGCAGCTCGGCCAGCTCGGGGGCGCGGCCCGCCAGCACGCCCGAGAGTTCGGCGTCCAGGGCGGCGGCCTGGGCGGGATGCTGGGACAGCATGGCCAGGGCGAAGCTCAGGGTGCTGGCGGTGGTGTCGTGCCCGGCCAGCAGGATGTTCTTCACCTCGTCGAGCAGCTGCTGGTCGCTCATGCCCTGGCCGTCGTCGTCGCGGGCCGACATCAGCATGTCCAGCAGGTCGTCGCGGCTGCCGGGGTTTCCCTCGGCGCGGCGCTCCTCGATGATGGCGCGCATCACCTCGTCCAGCCCTGCGGCGCCCCGGCCGAAGAGGCGCCGGGCCGGGGTGGGCAGCGCGGCGGGCAGCGGGTTGCCCAGGTCGCGCTGGAAGCCGCGCAGCGCCATGTCCAGACTCCGGGAGATGGCGTCCACGCGCCCGCTGCCCTCCGGCACGCCCATCACGCTGCGCATCACGATCCGCATGGTCAGGGCCGAGAGGTCGGCGTTCACGTCGCGCACGCCGCCGGCCTGCCACTGCCCGGCCAGCTCGTGCGCCTGCTGCTGCATCACGCTCAGGTAGCCCTGCACGCGGGCCGAGTGGAAGGCGGGCTGGGCCAGGCGCCGCTGCCGCAGCCAGAAGTCGCCCTCCGAGATCAGCAGGCCGCGCCCCAGCAGGCGGGTCAGCAGGGGGTTGCGCCACAGGCCCTTGTCGAAGGCGCGCCCGGTGTGCAGGTGCAGCGTCTCGATATCGCGGGGGTGGCCCACCACCCAGATTTCGCGCGGCCCCAGTCTCACGCGCGCCACGTCGCCGTACTGCCGGGTCACCTGGGTCATGAAGCCCAGCACGTCGCGCATGACCGGCAGGGCGTGGCCCAGCAGCGGCGGGGCGGGCGGCATCGGCGGCAGGGCGGTGGGGGCAGTCACGCCCTCCACTCTAGAGCGGGCGGGCTCGGGGGGCGCTGGGCGGTGCCCGTCCGGCCTCCGGGGGGGTCGTCCGCGAGGCGGCGCTTTGCGGAGAAGAGGGCCCGGCCGCGTCCAGACGCGGGGCCCCCACCAGCCCCGGCGGGACGGCCGGGCCCTTCTCAGGCACTGTTGCGCTCGCCGTTACGAAGCGTTCAGCGGGGCTTCATAGCGTGCCCGGAGGTACTTTTGCGCCCTGGCCCGCAGTGTGTCATGCCCGCAGGGTTCAGCGTCCGCACCCGCGGGCCAGACCACAAGGAGCATGCCATGAAACTTCACAACATCCTGTATCTGCTCGGTTTCGGTTCCATCATCCTCAGCGCCAGCCAGTACTTCCAGAGCGACTCCTCCAGCAAGGAGCGCGACGGCCTGTTCGTGGGCCATTGGGCGCCCACCTTCTTCATCCTGGGCAAGATCCTGGAAGACAAGGAAGTCGCCAAGCGCGGCATCACCGAGTAAGCACGGCTTCACGACACCGGGGCGGCCTGCGGGCTGGCCCCGCTTTTTGGTAGGGCACATGGGCTCCGCTTCGGGGTTCAGGCCCCTGCACCGGACGCCGCCGCTTGACCCGACCAGCTCCACCCCGGCGGGGTGCTCGTGCTGTCCGACTGTGCCGTAAACAACTTCTGAGCGCGGCCTCCCTGGTATCCTGGCCCCTCGTCTACAGGCTGTCGTGGCCGGATCGGGGCCCACCGGCGACGGTGCACGGCCCGCAGGAGGCAGCATGAGGGGGAAGGGAAACGAGCAGCTCACGTCGGCCATCTCCTATGGTCTGGTGGCCGTGTTCAGCGTGCTGGTGGTGTGTGGGGCCAGCCTGCGCGACCAGTTCCAGCGGCCCGCCGCTCCTGCCGCCCAGGCGGCTCCGGCCGCGCCGGTTCCCGGAGAGCCCCTGCCCTCGCGGCCGCAGGTGGTCAGCGAGGCCGTGGTGCCCCGGGCCCCCCAGGGCGCCGCGCCGGTGGTGGCCCGCGCCACGGTCGAGGGGTCGGACGTCACGACCGGCGCCCTGCCGGCGATTCCCGGCGCCGGGGCCACCGGGCAGCCGGAGCCGGCCGCTGCGGCCCCCAGCCCGGCGAAGCCCCGCCTCGCGGCTCCTTCTGAGCCCCCGGTCATTCCAGCGCGGCCCCTGGCCCCTCCCTCTCCGGCACCCGCCACCGACGCTTCAGGCAGCGCGACCCCGGCCACCAGCAGTCCGGCCGACGCCGCGCTGGGGCGGGCCCGGCTGCTCACCCGCCGCCTCTACGACGGCCGGCTGCAGGACGTCTGGGCGGCCTTCTCGCCCAAGGTGCGGGCCGAGTGGGGTTCGTATCAGAAGTTCGCGGCCTTCCGCGCCGGGGGGCGCGAGGCCTACGGAGCCGAGACGGGCGTCCTGAACGAACAGCTGACCCGCAGCGGCGGCGTGACCTACTACACCCGCACCGCCACCTTCGAACGCGGCCCCAGCGACGGCTGGACGGTCATCCTGGGCCTGGATTCGGCCGGGCAGGTGCAGGAGTTCGGCATCGTGGGCGCGGCCCTGCTGCCCCAGCGGCTGCGGGAACTGTCGCAGTAGCCCGGCCCCCCGGCATGAGGCGGCTTAAGCGGCGCCTCACCCACGCCAGGGAGTCGCCGTGACAGGCTGACCCATGCAGACAATTCGGAGTGGATGGAGGGCGGCGGCGCTGGTGGCCGGCCTGCTGGGCGTGGGCCTCTCGGGAACGGCGTCGGCGGACGGCATGCCGCGCCCGGGGGCGCAGGGCGCGGCGGCGGGGCCGGTCACCGGGCGGGCGACCTTCGTGTGCCGGGGCGGGGTGCGCGTGCAGGTCACACTGATGACCGGCGCGGCCCGCGTGGCGTTCGCCGGACAGACCCGCACGCTCTCGCTGGTGGAGGGCTCGACCTACCGCAACTCGCAGGTCACGTGGTTCACCCAGGACGCGGGCACGGCGGCCATGAAGAACAACCTGACCGGCCGCCTGCAGCTCAGCGGCTGCCGCTCCGTCTAGGTTCGGGGCAGCAGGAAGGGCCACGGCGCGGTCTCGCCCGTGGCCCTTCCTCTGGTGCCGGATTCAGCTCAGACGTTCAGGGACGCGGGGCGCGGCCGCGCGGCAGGCTCAGGCCCAGGCCCAGCAGGAAGGCCCCCACCAGCGAGAGGCCGTAGGTGATCAGCACGTTGTTGAGCGGGCTGGGAAAGTTGGTGCTGCGGTTGGCGTTGGCGACCGCGTGGAGCTGGTTGATGTCGATCACGTCTTTGCCCAGCATGATCGCTGAGACGATGATCACGATGACGCCCACCAGCAGCAGGAGACGGGACAGGATTCTCATGCCCCGATCTTAAGGGTTGGGAGGCGGGCGGTGGCGGGGGCGGCCTTGGTGTTTTGCCTTGGATACGGCGCTTTGCCCTGGAATTCAGGATCGCCTCCCCGCCCCCGTGGCTCCGGCTCCAGCGCTGGGCGCCGGGTCGACTTGGCCCCTCAGCCGCCGGCCTGCCCCTGCACGGTCGTCTCGATCTTCCACAGCTCGTGGATGGCGGTCATGAACAGGGTGGTGCCCCCCGGGCCGCCGAAACACAGGTTGCTGACTTTCTGGGGCAGCCCGATCCGGCCCAGTTCCTCGCCCCCGGCGCTCAGGACATGCACGCCGTCTCCGGCGCTGCTCCAGATGCGCCCCTCCGTATCCAGGCGCAGGCCGTCGGTCTTGCCGGGATCGACCGTGAACCACACGCGCTCGTACTCGGCCTTGCCGTCCGGCGCTATCCGGTAGGCGTGGGTCTGCGAGTCGCCGGTGTCGGCCAGCAGAAGCCGCTCGGCGGAGGCGAAGCGCAGCCCGTTGGGCTTGACCCGGTCGCGGATCGGGGCCGAGAGCGTGCCGTCCGGGGCGAGGCGGAACACCCAGTTGCCGGCCAGCTCACGCGCGCCGCCGTAGCTCTCGGCGGGGTTGTCCAGGCCGTAGGGGGGATCGCTGAACCACAGCGAGCCGTCGGGGTGCAGGGCCACGTCGTTGGGTGAGTTCAGGCGCTGGCCCTTGAAGGCGTCGGCCAGGATCGTCCACAGGCCGTCCTCGCCCTGGCGCAGCAGGGCGCGCAGGCCCTGCGAGCAGGCGATCAGGCGGCCCTGGGCGTCCAGGCAGTGGCCGTTCTGGTGGTGGCTGGGAAAGGTCTCCTGCTCCAGCCGGCCCGCGTCCGTCCAGCGCCAGGTGCGGTTCTGCCGCACGTCGCTGAAGATCATCGCCCCACGCGAGGGCACGTACACCGGCCCCTCGGACCAGGTGAAGCCGTCCGCGAGTTTTTCAGGCGTGGCCCCCGCAGGGAACAGATCGAAAAAACGGGGATGGGTCGCGCTCAGGGTCATGCCCCTATGCTGCGCCCTGCCGGGCCGCCGGGGGTGAGGCCCATCCAGGCCGGGCACAGGGTACAGACCTGAGACTCTGGACAGCGCCCCGTCGCCTCCCCCGGCAGCCCGGCCCCTTCAGCCCAGAGCCCATAGCTCACAGCCCATAGCTCATAGCCCACATCCCCTCAGGGTGATACGCCCCGGGGGACAAAGCGGCGCGCGGTGCCATTGCCGTGACAGCCGGGCGCTATGCTGGGGGGCGTTATGACGGTTTCTCAGACGATCATGTCAGGTGCGAACGCGGCCTTCATCGAGGGCCTGTACGAAGCGTACCTGGCTGACCCTCAGAGCGTAGACGCCGGGTGGCGCGCCTACTTCGATCAGGTGCGGGGAGGCGCGCCCGAGACGGCGCATTCGCCCATTCAGCGGGCCTTCTACGACCTGGGCCAGACGCGCCGGGGCGCCGCGGCGCCGGCAGGCGGGGCCGCCCAGGGCATGAGCGGCGCCCAGCAGGCGGCGGGCGCGCTGATCACCTCGTACCGCGTGTACGGCCACATCAGCGCCCGCAGTAATCCGCTGCGGATGCGCGGGCTGCCGGTGGTGCCCGAGCTGACCCCCGAGTTCTACGGCCTCACCGAGGCCGACCTGCAGGAGCACGTCAGGGACGGCCCCTTCGAGGGCCCGCTGCGCGAGGTGATCGCCCAGCTGCAGGAGACCTACTGCGGCACCATCGGCTTCGAATACAACTATCTGCCCGCGAACGAGCGCCAGTGGTTCCAGGCGCGCATCGAGCAGGGGCGTGGGCAGGGCCGCCACGACCTCACCCCCGGCGAACGCCGCCGCCTGATGCAGAAGCTCACGGCCGCCGAGGGGCTGGAACTCTACCTGCGCAACAAGTACCCCGGCGTCAAGCGTTTCGGCCTGGAGGGCGGCGAGAGCTTCATCCCGCTGGTCGACCGGATCATCCAGCAGGCCGGGCGCGCGGGCGTGAAGGAAGTCGTGCTGGGCATGGCCCACCGCGGGAGACTCAACACCCTGGTCAACATCTTCGGCAAGAAGCCCAGCGACCTCTTCGACGAGTTCGACGGCAAGAAGAAGATCAGCGACGACCCTGACGTGGCCGGCGACGTGAAGTACCACATGGGCTTTTCCAGCGACGTGCGGACGCCCGGCGGCGCCATGCACCTGGCGATGGCCTTCAACCCCAGCCACCTGGAGATCGTCTCGCCGGTGGTGCACGGCTCGGTGCGCGCCCGCCAGGATCGCCGGGGCGACACCGAGCGCCGCACCGTGCTGCCCATCACGGTGCACGGCGACGCGGCGGTAAGCGGGCAGGGCGTGGTCATGGAGACCCTGAACCTCTCGCGCCTGCGCGGCTTCGCCACGGGCGGCGCGGTTCGCATCGTGATCAACAACCAGATCGGCTTCACGATCTCCGACCCGCGCGACACCCGCTCCTCGCGCTACTGCACCGACATCGCCAAGGTCGCCAACGCGCCCGTGCTGCACGTCAACGGCGACGACCCCGAGGCCGTGGCCTTCTGCGGCGACCTCGCTGTGGCCTACCGCCAGGAGTTCGGCAAGGACGTCTTCATCGACCTGATCGGCTTCCGCCGCAACGGCCACAACGAGGGCGACGAGCCGCGCATGACCCAGCCCATCATGTACCGCGAGATCGACCAGCACCCCGGCGCGCGGGCCATCTACGCGAAGGCTCTCGAGGAGTCCGGCGTGCTCGCCCCGGGCGAGGGCGACGCGCTGGTGGCGAAGTTCCGCGATCAGCTCGACGCCGGCGAGTCGGTGGTCGAGGAGATGGAAAACCTCGCCCAGAGCGCCCTGGCGGTCGACTGGAAGAGCTACACCGACACCCACTGGGACAGGGACGGGGTCTCGACCGCCGTGCCCGTGGAGAAGCTGACCGAACTGGGCCTGAAGCTGGCCGCCGTGCCGGAGGGCTTCAAGGTGCACCGCACCATCGAGCGCACCGTCATAGGGCCCCGCGAGGCGATGGCCCGCGGCGAGCAGCCGCTCGACTGGGGCATGGGTGAGATGCTGGCCTACGCCTCGCTGCTGGATGAGGGCTACGGCGTGCGGCTGGTGGGTCAGGACTCGGGGCGCGGCACCTTCGTGCACCGCCACGCGGTATTGCACGATCAGAACGCCGCCGACCCGCTGAACGAGGAATACATGGCGCTGGCCCACCTGCGTGAAGGCCAGGGCCGCGTGGAGGTCGTCGATTCCACGCTCTCCGAGGAAGCGGTGCTGGCCTTCGAGTACGGCTACTCGACCTCCGAGCCCAAGGGCCTGGTCGCCTGGGAAGCGCAGTTCGGCGACTTCGCCAACGGCGCGCAGGCGGTCGTGGATCAGTTCCTCTCGGCGGGCGAGAGCAAGTGGCAGCGCCTGAGCGGGCTGGTCATGCTGCTGCCGCACGGCTACGAGGGCGCCGGCCCCGAGCACTCCAGCGCGAGGCTGGAGCGCTACCTGCAGCTGTGCGCGCAGAAGAACATGCAGGTCGTGGTGCCCAGCTCCTCGGCGCAGATCTTCCACCTGCTGCGCCGTCAGGTCTTGCGCCCCTACCGCAAGCCGCTGATCGTGATGACGCCCAAGAGCCTGCTGCGCAACAAGCAGGCCATGAGCCCCCTGAACGAACTGTCGGGCGGCCGCTTCCAGGAGGTCATCGGCGATCCCGAGGTGCAGAAGGCCCGCCGCGTGGTCATCTCCTCGGGCAAGCTGCACTGGGAACTCGCCGAGGCCCGCGACGCCGACCGCGACGGGTACGCCGGCACCGCCCTGATCCGCCTGGAGCAGCTCTACCCCTTCCCGGCCGACGCCCTGAGCGCCGAGCTGGCCGCCCACCCCGGCGCGCAGGTCGTGTGGGCGCAGGAGGAGCCCCAGAACCAGGGCGCCTGGCTGATGATCTGGGAAGACCTGGAACGCGTGCTCGCCCCGGGGCAGACCCTGAGCAGCGCCACGCGCGCCCGCAGCGCCTCCACCGCCACCGGCTACGCCTCGGTGCACGCCCGCGAGCAGGCCGCCGTGATCGCCACCGCGCTGGGCGAACCGGTGCAGAAGGAAGTGATTCAGGAGCAGAAGGAACTGGCCCAGACCGCGCAGCAGGACGGCTGAGGGCAGGACGGTTAAGAAAGAGAGTCGGGCGACGGGCCGGGGAGGGATCTCCGGCCCGCTCCCTTTGGGCAAGCAGGGGCGACTGCTTCTAGACTGGGGGGCGTGACCCCCAAATCCGGAACCGTGATCGTGCTGGGCAGCCTGAATCTGGACGTACTGCTGCGCGTGCCCCACCTGCCGCGGGCCGGCGAGACCATGCATTCGCGCGGGCTGGACTTCGTGCCCGGCGGCAAGGGGGCCAATCAGGCGGCGGCCTGCTCGGCGCTGGGCACCCGCACCCGCATGATCGGCGCGGTGGGCGCCGACGACGGCGGCACGCTGCTCCGGGCGGCCCTGCGGGAACGCGGGGTGGAGGTCTCCGGTGTCCGAACCATCCCGGACAGCGCCAGCGGGCAGGCCTACATCCACGTCGCCCCGGACGGCGAGAACACCATCACCCTGCACGGCGGCGCGAACCAGGCGCTGGGCGAGGCTGAGCTGGGCGCACTGGACGCGGCGCTGGCCGGTTCTCGCGTGCTCCTGCTGCAGCTGGAAGTGCCGCTGCAGGTGAACCTCCAGGCGGCGCAGCGGGCGCGGGCTGCGGGCGTCACCGTGATCCTCGACCCGGCCCCGGCGGTGCCCGAGCTGCCGCGTGAGTTCCTGGCCTGCGTGGATGTCCTCACCCCCAACGAGCACGAGGCGCAGACCCTGACCGGCGAGGCCGACCCGCTGGCGGGCGCTCGGGCGCTCCGGCGGCTGGGGGTGCCCGCCGTGATCGTCAAACGCGGCTCGCAGAGCACGCTGCTGCTTCAGGGCGACCGGGTGCAGGAGTTCCCGGTGTCGGCCGTGCAGGTCGTCAGCACCGTCGCGGCGGGGGACACCTTCAACGGGGCGCTGGCGAGCGCTCTGGCTGCCGGGCAGTCGTTGCTGGAGGCGACGGCGTTCGCGGTACAGGCGGCGAGCCTGCGCGTGTCACGGCCGCCGGGGTACGGGCATCTGCCGACAGGGGCGGAGGTGGGGGGCAGTTGCTGAGTCTTGTCCTCCTGTCCAATTGGATGAACGTTGTGCTGGAAAGGATTTTCCTGGCTCCCTTCGAGGGGGGCTGGCTGCGAAGCAGACTGGCTGGCACAGCTCCGGGAGAGAGGGGTCGCCCACAGCCCAAGCGCTCAGGGCAACCCCCCAACCCTGCCTCAATCCCTTCCGTCCCCACGGCAGTTGCGCCGTGCGCGGGGTATAACTGAGGGCGTTATGGCGGACATCAGAGTTCCAGTATTCAGCGAGTCGGTCAGCGAGGGCACCCTGCTGACCTGGCATAAGAAGCCCGGCGAGGCGGTCAAGCGCGGCGACCTGCTGGCCGAGATCGAGACCGACAAGGTGGTGCTGGAAATCCAGGCCCAGCAGGACGGCGTGCTGCAGGGCGTGCTCAAGAACGAGGGCGACACCGTGCTCAGCGAGGAAGTGCTGGGCACTATGGGTGAGGCGGGCGCGGCCGCTCCGGCGGAAGCGCCGGCCGCCGCGTCTGTCCCACAGGCGGCGGCGCCCGCACCCGCCAACGAGGCCACGCGCCGCGACGACCTCTCGCCCGCGGTCCGCAAGATCGTGGCCGAGCAGAACCTCGACCCGGCGCAGATTCCCGCGACCGGGCCACGCGGCAACATCACCAAGGACGACGCGGTGGTGGCGGCCCAGGGCGGCCTGACCTACCAGGGGCCGCAGTCGGCCGCCGAGCCCGCGAGCATGAAGGCGGCCCAGACTCCGGCAGCCCAGACTCCGGCCGCCCAGGTGCCAGTGCCGGCCATCCCCTCCGGCCCGCGCACCGAGCAGCGCGTCCCCATGACGCGCATCCGCGCCCGCATCGCCGAACGCCTCAAGGAAGTGCAGAACACCGCCGCGCTGCTCACCACCTTCAACGAGGTGAACATGAAGCCGGCGATGGATCTTCGCAAGAAGTACCAGGATCAGTTCGTGGCCAAGCACGGCGTGAAACTGGGCTTCATGAGCCTGTTCGTGCGCGCCGCGACCGAGGCCCTGAAAGCCTTCCCGGTTGTGAACGCTTCCGTGGACGGCAAGGACATCATCTACCACGGCTACTACGACATCGGCATCGCGGTCGCCTCCGAGCGCGGCCTGGTCGTGCCGATCCTGCGCGACACCGAACAGATGAGTCTGGCGGGCATCGAGAAGGGCATCGCGGACTTCGCCGTGAAGGCCAAGGGCGGCAAGCTGACCATGGAGGACATGTCGGGCGGCACCTTCTCCATCACCAACGGCGGCACCTTCGGCTCCATGATGAGCACCCCGATCATCAACGCCCCGCAGAGCGCCATCCTCGGGATGCACAACATCATCGAGCGGCCCATCGCCCAGAATGGTCAGGTCGTGATCGCCCCGATGATGTACCTGGCCCTCAGCTACGACCACCGCATCATCGACGGCAAGGAAGCGGTGCAGTTCCTCGTGATGATCAAGAACCTGCTGGAAGACCCGGCCCGGATGCTGCTGGAACTGTAAGAGACGGTGATAGGTGATGGAGGATGGGTGATGGAAAGAGATGTTTGACCATCACCCATCCTCTTTCCTCCATACCCATCCTTCCCCCGTCAGGATTCTGCCAGAGCGCCCCCGCTACGCTGCTCCCATGACTGCGTTGCAGGGGCGCCTGGGAGGCTTCACGGCCGGACTGGACTTGACGGCCGAGTGGGACGGCCAGAGTTTGCGGGGCCGGATCGGCAGCTTCACGGCCGGGCAGAACTTCGTGCTGGGGCTGGGCCAGGGGGTTCTGGAGGGCCGGGTCGGCGGCTTCACCCAGGGCTTCGACCTGCGCGCCGAGGTCGTGGGCGGCGAACTGCGCCTCCACCTGGGCGGCTACACGGATGGGCTGGACGCCGTGCTGTCGTTCACGCCGGAGGGCGCCACGGGCCGCTACGGGGGCTTCACCGACGGCCTGGACATCGCCCTGAAGCACTACGCGGGCGAGGTGCGCGGGCGTTTCGGCTCCTTCACGCAGGGCACGGATCTCCGCATGGATCTGGGCGACGCGCCGCTGCCGCTGGGGGCCATCCTGGCCGTGAGCGCCTTCAAGCTCTGGCGCGAGCAGGAACAGCTGAGCCCGGCCCGGCGCTGAACACCCGCCCTCCCACGCGCCGCGCCTCTGGACGTTCCTCCGGGGCGCGGTGTTTATGGGGTGCACCAACGAAACGCCCTCCCCGGCCCGTGGGGAGGGCGTCCGCATCCCGCCCTCAGCCCGCCAGCATGTCGGGGCTCAGGTCCTCGGGGCGGAGGGCGCCGGTCATCACGGACACGGTGTCGGCCATCGAGATGACCTTCGGGTTCAGGATGGCGGCCCGCCGGCCCATGCGGTGCACGTGGATGCGGTCGGCGACCTCGAACACGTGGGGCATGTTGTGAGAGATCAGGATCACCGGCAGGCCCTTGTCGCGCACCTGACGGATCAGGTCGAGCACCATGTTGCCCTCGCGCACGCCCAGCGCGGCGGTGGGTTCGTCCATGATCACCACGTGCCGCGCGAAGGCCGCGCTTCTGGCCACCGCCACGCCCTGCCGCTGCCCGCCCGAGAGGGTTTCCACCGGCTGGCTCATGCTCTTGATGGCGAACTGCAGGCCCTGCATGTGGCGGGTGGCCTCCTCCAGCATCTTCTTCCTGTCGATCAGCTTGAGCAGTTTGGCGACCGGGCCGGGGCGCAGGATCTCGCGGCCCAGGAACAGGTTCTCGGCGATCGTCATGGCGGGCGCCACCGCCAGATCCTGATACACCGTTTCTATCCCCTCGCGCCGCGCGTCGATGGGGGAGCGGAAGGCCACCGGGCGGCCCTCCAGGAAGATCTGGCCCTCGTCGGGCGTGACCGCGCCGGAGAGCGCCTTGATGAGACTGCTCTTGCCCGCGCCGTTGTCGCCGATCACGGCCATGATCTCGCCGGGCCGCAGCTCGAAGTCGGCGCCGTTCATGGCCACGACCTGCCCGTAGCGCTTGACGAGGCCGCGCGCTTCCATCACCAGGGGCCGGCTGCCGGGAGCGGCGGCGCTGCCCGGACTGCTGCCCGGACTGCTGAACGGGGCGCTCATGATCTCCTCCGCGAGAACTGATCGGTGGCCACGGCCAGGATGATCAGGATGCCGGTGATCAGGTTCTGGTACACGCTGTCCAGGCCCATCAGGGTCAGGCCGGAGCGGAACACGCCCACGATCAGGGCGCCGATCAGGGTGCCCAGCACGTTGCCGCGCCCGCCGAACAGGCTGGTGCCGCCGATCACCACGGCCGTGATGCTTTCCAGGTTCTCGGTCTGGCCCGCCTCGGGCGAGGCGCCGCCGATGCGTTCCAGCAGCAGCAGGGCGGCCACGCCGTACAGCAGGCCGGCGAAGGTGTACACGCTGAGCAGCAGGCGGTTGTTGTTGATGCCGCTCAGGCGCACGGCCTCGGGGTTGTTGCCCAGCGCGTAGATGTGCCGGCCCGGCGCGGTGTAGTTCAGGTACAGCCAGGTCAGGAGGAACAGCAGCAGCATCAGCAGCGAGCCGTACGAGAAGCGCGTACCGAACAGCTCGAAGCGCTGCGCCAGGAAGGTCAGGCCGTCGGGCGGCATGGGCACGGAGGTGGCCCGGGAGTAGATCCGCACCGCCGCGAACACGATCGAATACATCCCCAGCGTCACGATGAAGGGCGGCAGTTTCCAGCGGGTGATCAGCAGGCCGTTGAGCCAGCCGACGAAGGCCCCGACCGCGAAGCCGGCCAGGATCGCCAGGCCCACCGGCAGGCCCTGCTCGACGGCCAGTTTGCCGATCACCATGCTCGACAGCGCCATGATCATGCCGCAGCTCAGGTCGATCCCGGCGGTCAGGATGATCAATGTCTGCCCGATGGCGATCACGCCCACAAAGGACGCCTGCTGCAGGATCAGGGAAAAGGTGTTCAGGGTCAGGAAGCGGTCGGACTGCGTGGCGAAGAAGATGCAGGCGACCAGCAGCGCGATCAGCGGCCCCAGCGTGCTGAAGTTGGGCAGGTGGAAGGAACGCTTGGCCGGCGGCGCGGTGCTCGGTTGGGTCATGGTTCATCTCCGGAAGGTGGCGCGCAGGACTCGGAGGGAGGCCAGGGGCCGCCTGGGGATGCGGCTCAGGGAGTGTGCGGGACGTTGAACAGTGGGGGTTGATCCAGCATGACACTTCGTGGGCTGGCGGCGGCATGGTGGGGCACAGATGTGGTCGGATCCGGGCGCGCCCAGGTGTGGCGAGAGCTACGGCGCACGGCGGGGAGGCCGTGTTCCGTAGCTCGGGTCAGGACGTTCAGGCGTGCTCAGGGCCGCCGGTCAGACCGTGACGCTTACTCGCCCCAGCAGTTGGCGAGGCCGAACTTGCCGTCGTTGCTCTTCACGCCGGCGATGGCCTTGTTGGTGATCAGGGCGACGCCGGTATCGACGTAGCCCGACGCCTTCTTGCCGGTCTTGGCGTAGTTCACGCCCGCCGCGACGCCCATGGAGGCCATCTTCAGGGGGTACTGCTGGCTGGTGGCGCCGATCACGCCGGCCTGCACGTTGCGCACACCCGCGCAGCCACCGTCGACCGAGACGATCAGCACGTCCTTTTCCTTGCCCGCGGCCTTCAGGGCCTGGTAGGCGCCCGCCGCGGCGGGTTCGTTGATGGTGTACACCACGTTGATGTCCGGGTTCTTCTGCAGGCAGTTCTCCATGGCGGTCTGGCCCTTGGCCTGGTCGCCGAAGGAGTCCTGGGCGCACACGACGCTGGTGTTCACGAGATCCGGGCTCTTGCTCGTCACGCCCTTGACCCCGAAGCCCTCCAGGAAGCCGTTGTGGCGGGCGATGCCGACCGGGTGGCCGGGGAACAGGTCGAGGGTGGCGATCACGGCCTTCTTGCTGCCCATGCTGGCCTTGGCCCATTTCCCGATCAATATGCCGGCCTGGTAGTTGTTGGTGGCGAACAGCGCGTCCACGGCCGAAGCCGGCTCGGTGGGGGAGTCCAGCGCGATGACCATCACGCCGGCGGCGCGGGCCTTGGCGATGGCGGGCACGATGGCCTTGGAGTCGCTGGGCGTGATCAGGATGGTCTTGGCGCCGGCCGCGACCATGTTCTCGATGGCGGTGACCTGCCCGGCGTTGTCGCCGTCCTGCTTGCCGGCGGCCGTCATCAGCTTGGCGCCCAGGCGGGTCGCTTCCTTCTGCGCGCCTTCCTTCATCTTCACGAAGAAGGGGTTGGTCTCGGTCTTGGTGATCAGCCCGATGATGGGCTGGTTGGCCTGGGCCACGGCGCTGGTCACGATGGCGGCGGCGCTCAGGGCGAGGACGGCGGTGGCCAGAACCATCTTGTTTTTCTGCATGGTGGGACTCCTTAGGGGCGAAGGGGCGAAGGGCCAGGGGGCGGACGGTGTGGACGCCGATCGGGCGATGGATCCGGGGGTGGGCCGGTCGAGTGGCGGATCACGAGTTCGGTGGGCAGCTGGACGTGGGTGGGTGGGGCGGGGCGGGCCTGACCCAGCAGCCCGATCAGGTGCTCGCAGGCCAGCCGGCCCAATTCGTAGGCGGGCTGGGCGATCACGGTCAGGGGCGGCGACATGGTCTGGGCCCAGCGCGAATCGTCGAAGCCCACGATGCTCAGGTCGGCCGGGATCCTCAGGCCCAGTTCCCTGACGGCCAGCACGGCCCCGACCGTCATCTCGTTGTTGCCCACGAACAGCGCGCTGGGCCGCTGGGGCGCCGGCAGACTCAGGAGCTGGTGGGCGGCGCGGTAGCCGTCGTCCTCACGGTGGTTGCCGGGCACCACGAGCGCGTCGTCGGAGGGCACGCCAGCCTCCTCCAGCGCCGTGCGGAAGCCCTGGCGGCGTTCCACGGCGGTGCTGATGTCCTGCTGCCCCACGATCATGCCGATACAGCGGTGTCCGAGTTCCAGCAGGTGCCGGGTCGCGGCGTGCGCGCCGCCCACGTTGTCGACCGTGATGGTCGTGGAGCCGGGGTTGCCGCTGACCCGGTCGAGTTCGACCACGGGCAGCTCGGGCAGGGTGCTGAGGTGCTCGCGCGTGCCGCTGGTGGGCACCACGATCAGGCCCTGGGGCAGGTGGCCGCGCAGGGTGTCGATGGCCCGGCGCTCCTTCTCGGGTTCCTCGTCGGAGTTGAACAGGAAGACCGTGTAGCCGTGCTGGTCGGCGCTGTCCTGCGCGCCCTTGGCGAGCGTGGCGTGGAAGGGGTTGAGGATGTCTGCCACGATCAGGCCGATGGTGCGCGTCTCCCGTTGCCGCAGGCTGCGGGCCAGCACGTTGGGCTGGTACCCCAGTTCCCGGGCCGCCTGCAGCACCCGCTCCCGCGTGCCCGGCGCCACCATGTCCGGCCGGCTCAGCGCGCGTGAAGCGGTGGCCGTGGACACGTGGGCGAGGTGGGCGACATCCTGGATACTGGCCATGGGCAGGGGTGTACCTCGGGACGAGATTGCGGGCCGCGCCGACTCTCCCCGCAGCCGGGGACGGCGTTGCAAACGATTACATTCAGATAGGGCCAGTGTGCGCCGTGTCCGGAAAATTGTCAAGTGGTCAGTTGCCAGGGGGGCAGCAGAGCCCGCTGCTCCAGTGGCGGCCCCAGTCACTGCCCCATTGGCGGCCACATTGGCTGCCGCAGTGTCGGGCTGGCCCGGCTCGGCCCCCTTCAGGACGATGCCGGGCAGACGGTCACAGCCGCGAAGTCCGGCGGGTACAGGCCGGGAGATGGATCGACCTGCGGGGGTGTCCATACATCAACGCTATTCCAGACGAATTGGGCCGTTCAGGGCTGGGTGTCGGTGGGAGACGACAGCAGCACGTCCAGCGTCTGCCAGGGCAGCGTGGCGCACTTCACGCGGGTGTGCAGGGTATGGACACCCTGCAGCGCCATCAGGTCGCCCAGCGCCGCGTCCGCCTCGCCGGTGCGGATCATCTGCGTGAAGGCCTGGGCGGTCTCGCGCGCCTGGGCCACCGTCCGGCCCCGCAGCGCCACCGTCATGAGGCTGGCGCTGGCGACCGAAATGGCGCAGCCCGTCGCGGTGGCATGCACGTCCCGGATCGTGTCGCCCTCCAGCTGGAGCTGGAGCCGGAGCCCATCGCCGCAGCTGGGGTTGTGGCCCTCCCCGGTATGCGTGGCTCCGGGCAGCTCGCCGGCATTGCGGGGCTTCCGGGAATGCTCCATGATCACCTGCTTGTACATGGCCTGCAGCGCGCTCACCGCAGCCTCCCACCGGCCGGCCAGGGAACGGGGGTCGGCCTGGAAGCGCAGCGGCGCACGGGGCGGGGGGCGGCGTCTGTCGTCATCGGGGTTCCCCGGTATGGTACGCCCTGGGCTCCGGGGCTGCCACCTGCCACTGTCCACCATGACCAGCGCCCGGCTCCACTGTTCGGGGAGCCGGGCGCTGATCGCGCTCTGAGCAGGCTTACTTGAAGTTGCTGAGGGTCACGCTGGAATCGCCAAGGGTGAACGACAGGTGGCAGCCGGCCAGGGCGTCGCTGTCGGCGCTGATCTGGGCGCTGGCGCTGGCGTCGTTCTGCCCGCCGGTGGTCAGGATGTCGATGGCCCGGTCGGTCGTGGCGGCGTTCGCGCTGACGCTCACCGAGTTGGCGGCCAGCGAGTAGGTGGTGCCGCCAGCGCCCACGCCGGTTCGGGTGGCCTTGACCGTCAGGTTCGGGGCGCCGCTCAGCGTGGCCGCGCCCGCCTTGTCGCCCGAATTCCAGAGCGAGGCGCTGAAGGTCTTCAGGGTCACGGTGAAGGTGTCGGGGGCCACGCATGGCCCCACTACGGCGGCCTTAGAGAACGCGACCTTGAGGCTCACGGCGCGCGGCCGGATGCCGAAGGGCACGTCGTCGGGGTACTTGATGTCGGCGAAGGACTGCGGGGGAAGGGCGGCGCTGGTGTCGTACTGGATGTCGCCCACCACGGTCTGAATCCTCATGGCGCTGGCGGTGCTCAGGGTGGCGCCCGTCAGGTTGCCCGGGTTGGAGACCGTCTGGGGGGGCACGAACGCGCCGACGACCTGCCCGCAGCCCGCGAGCAGGGGAAGGGCCAGCCCGATCAGGGCGGTGTTCTTGATGTTCATCTCGTCTCCTCGTGCGGTCTCACCATTGGCTCGCTTCACCCCAGGTGACCGGCTAAGGGGGTGAAGGTCGACGCCTCCGAGGGTGGCGGTGGCCCGCGCGGTTCGGCGGGGGTCACCAACCAGGGCCAGTGCGGCGGCCCTGATCGTCGGCAGTCTGGCGCAGCTTCCCTGACAGCGCTCTGACGCCCGCGCGTGAACTTCATCGTTGCCCCCGTTCAGAGTCCTGTCACGGCCCGGGGGGCATCCTGAGCATCCGGCATGGCGGCTCGCGCCGGAACAGCGCTTCCCGCCTTCCATTCCTGCCAGACGGCCGCGCCCCGGTGTTCCCCCGGTTGCGCGGCCGCTGGGCTGTGGGTGGGTTGGTCGTTTCCGGCAGTCAGTTCACCGGCACGCCGTACAGCTCGCCATATTTGCCGCGCAGGTAGCGCAGGTACGGCTCCACGCTCAGCGGCCCACCCGTGGCGCGCTGGATCAGCTCGGCGGGGGTGAAGCGGCGGCCCGGCGCATACACGTTCTCGCGCAGCCATCCGTGCAGGGCGCCGAACTCCCCACGCGCGATGTCGGCCTGCACCCCCGGATTCGCCCGCTGGGCGGCCTCGAAGAACTGGGCGCTCAGGACGTTGCCCAGCGTGTAGCCCTGGAAGGCCCCGCCGATGCCGCCGCCGAACCAGTGGACGTCCTGCAGGGCGCCGTCCGTGTCGTCCGGCGCCCGCAGGCCCAGGTTCGTCTGGTAGGCCGCGTGCCACGCCTCGGCCAGATCGCGCACCGCCAGCCGGCCAGAGAGCAGCTCGCGCTCCAGGCCGTAGCGGGTGATGACGTGCAGGTTGTAGGTCAGCTCGTCGGCGTCGGTGCGGATCAGCGAGCGCGACACCGCGTTCACGGCGCGGTACATCTCGTCCTCGCTCACGTCTGAAAGCTGCTGGGGGAAGGCGCCTTTGAACTTGCCGAAATACGCCGACCAGAAGGCCCGCGAGCGGCCCACCAGGTTCTCCCACAGCCGCGACTGACTCTCGTGCACCCCCGAGCTGACCCCTCCGCCCAGCGGCGTGTCCAGCAGCTCCCCCGCCACGCCCTGTTCGTAGAGCGCGTGCCCGGTCTCGTGCAGCGTGGAGTACAGCGCCTCGCTGAGGTCGTGCTCCTTGACCCGCGTGGTGATGCGCACGTCCTGGGCGCCCAGCCGGGTCATGAAGGGGTGGGGCGTGAGATCCTGCCGGCCGCGCGAGACGTCGTAGCCGTAGTCCAGGGCGATCTCCTGGCCGACCCGCAGCTGCACCTCGGCCGGGTAGGCGCGGGCCAGGAAGTCCGTGCGGGGCGCTGGGGCAGCCGTGACCGCCTCGACCAGGGGCACCAGGGCGGCGCGCAGGTCGCGGAACACGCCGTCCACCACCTCCGCCGTCATGCCCTCGTCGGACTGGTCGATGAAGTAGTCCATCGGGTCGCTGAACTCGGGAAAGTAGGCGGCCGCCTGCAGGCTCAGCTCCAGCGTCTTGTCCAGGTAGGGCACCATGCGGGCGAAGTCGTTCTCGGGCCGGGCCTGCGTCCAGGCGGAGTAGCTCTCGCCCACGTGCTGGGTGAAGGCCGCCACGAACTCGCCGGGAAAGCGCGTCGCTTCCTCGAACTCGCGCCGGGCCACCGCCAGCGTCCGCTCCTGCTGGGGCGAGAGATCCCTGCGGGCCTGGGCCTCGTCCAGCAGACGGCCGTAGCCCGCGTCGGTGGCGCGTTCGTGCTGCAGGCGCGAGACCAGCGCCATCTGCCGCGCCCGGCCCGGCGCCGCCGCCGGGGGCAGGAAGGTGCTCTGATCCCAGCCCAGCAGGGAGTTCACGCCCCCCAGGTCGGAGAGGGTCTGCCAGTGCTCGCTCAGGGCGGCCCAGGTGGGGTCGGTGGTCATAGGCACAGGGTAAGGGCTGAGGGCGGGGAAGGGGTGGGATGCGGTGGGGCGGCGGAGTCGGGAGAGGGGTCGCTGCGCCGTGGCAGCGGTCTGCACTTCATGGCCCGGGCCGCGTGGCCGTCTGGCCGGCGCCACTGTGGCTCTCGAGGCTGTGACCCCGTCCAGACGGTCATCCCCACTGCGTGTGGCTCACGGGCGGCGTGTCTGCCGCGTTCCTCTGGGTTCTGCCGCGTTAGCCTGAGCCCATGAACCTCGCCCAGGCCCGCGCCGCCCTCCGTGATGCCCGCCGCGTGGCCGTCCTGACCGGCGCCGGTGTCAGCGCCGAGAGCGGCATCCCCACCTTCCGGGATGCCCAGACGGGCCATTGGGCGCGCTTCCGGCCCGAGGATCTGGCGAGTCCGGGGGCGTACCAGCGCGATCCGGAGATGGTCTGGGAGTGGTACGCCGGGCGCTACCGGGATGTGCTGCGAGCCGAACCTAACGAGGCCCACCGCCTGCTGGCCTGGCTGGAGCGGGAGAAGGGGAAGGGGTACTTCCTGGCGACCCAGAACGTGGACGGTCTGCACGCGCGGGCCGGCAGCGGCGCCCTGGGCGGCCGGATGGTCGAGCTGCACGGCACTCTGCTCTCGGCACGCGACGAGCAGACCGGCGAGGTGTTTCCGCTGCCCGAGCCGGGCGCGCTGGTCACGCCGCCGGTCTCGCCGAACGGTCACCGGATGCGCCCGAACATCGTCTGGTTCGGCGAATACCTCCCCGAAGAGGCGCTTCAGGCAGCGGCCGAAGCCTTCGCCGCCGCCGACGTGGCCCTGATCGTCGGCACGAGCGGGGTGGTCTACCCGGCAGCGGGACTGGCCTTCGAGACCCTGGGCGAGGGCGGCGTGGTCATCGAGATCAATCCGGAGGAAACCGAACTCTCGCCGCACCTGAGTTTCAGCCTGCGGGACACGGCCTCGCGCGGGCTCGTGGCGCTGCTGGCTCCCGGCTGAGCCCCCGGCTGGCCCCCCCCACCGTGTCTGGCTTTTCCCACAGTGTCCGGCCGGAGGGGTGTTAGCCTCGCAGTGGCCCGCTCGTCGGGTGGGCCGCTTCCTTCGGGGCAGGGCGAAACTCCCTACCGGCGGTGATGGCGCCCAGTTGCAGGTCGCCTCAGCCCGCGAAGCCCGCGCAAACTGAAGTACGCGCGGGCCCGACTCGGTGAGATTCCGGGGCCGACGGTCACAGTCCGGATGAGAGAAGGAGGAACGTCACCCTGCCGACCCCGGCGGGTGGCGACAGCGCATGTATGAAACGAATGCACCACCCCCAGGAGTGGCGGCGGCCCTGGGTGCGGACGAGGCGTTCATGGCCCTCGCGTTGGCCGAGGCCGCCCGAGGCCTCGGCCGCACCGCCCCCAACCCGCCCGTGGGCTGCCTGATCGTCAGGGGGAGAGAAGTCGTCGGGTGCGGCTTTCACCCTAAGGCGGGCGAGCCCCACGCCGAGGTCTTCGCGCTGCGGGAAGCGGGCGTACGGGCGCGCGGGGCCACCGCCTACGTGACCCTGGAACCCTGCAGCCACCACGGCCGGACACCGCCCTGCGCCGAGGCCCTGATCGCCGCCGGGGTCGCGCGGGTGGTCGTGGCCGCCCTCGACCCGAATCCCAGGGTCTCGGGTCAGGGGGTGCGGCGCCTCCGGGACGCCGGGATCGACGTCGCCTTGGGCGTGTTGGAGGATCTGGCCACGCGCCAGCAGGCGGGCTTCCGCAGCCTGATCACGCGGGGGCGGCCCTGGGTGGTCGCCAAATACGCCATGACCCTGGACGGCAAGGTCGCCGCAGCGGGCGAGGGGAATGGTTCGGTCAGCAGCGAGGCCGCGCGGGCCCGCGTCATGGGGTGGCGGAACGAGCTGGACGCCATCGCGGTGGGCAGCGGCACCGTGCTGGCCGACGATCCGGCGCTGACGGTACGTGGCGTGGACGGCGGGCGGAATCCGCGTCCGGTGGTGTTCGACCGCACCGGGCGCCTTCCTCCCGGGGCGCGGGCCCTGCGTCCAGAGACCGTGCTGGTCACAGCCCCGACGACCCACGCCGCCGCCTGCGAGGACAGTGGTATGACCGTCGTCCGCGCCGACGATCTGCCCGGCGCCCTGGGTGCCCTTGGCTCGCTGAACCTCTCCAGCCTGCTGCTCGAGGGCGGCCCGACCCTGCTGAGCGCCTTCTTCGCCGCCGGTCTGGTGGACGAGGTGCGGGTCTTTCTCGCCCCGAAACTGCTGGGCGCGGGCCTGTCGCCGCTGACCACGCCCCTGCGCGCCATGTCGGACGCGCGGGCGCTGGAGGACGTGACCGTGGAACCTCTCGGCCCGGACGTGCTCGTCACGGGCTATCTGAGCCCGATTCCCCGGCTCTGACGTTCAGTGCGTCCTTTTTCGGTGGAGGGCGCCCAAGTCGCGCCACCACCGCATCCACCCGAGGTCTGATCATGTTTACCGGAATCATCGAACAGGTGGGGCATGTCGCCCGCACCGTGGAGAACGGAGGAAACCTCACCGTCACCATCCAGCCCGCGCGGCTGTGGGACGACCTGCAGCTGGGAGAAAGCGTCGCGGTCGGCGGCGCCTGCCTGACCGTGACCGGCTGGGACGAGCGCGGCTTCAGCGTCGACCTGAGCCGCGAGACGCTGGCCAAGACCGCGCCGCACTGGCAGGAGGGCCGGGCCGTGAATCTGGAACGGGCCATGACCGCGCAGGCGCGCTTCGGGGGGCACATCGTCAGCGGGCACGTGGACGGCGTGGGCGAGATCCTGCGGGTGGACGCCCGGCCCGGCGCCTACACCATGACCGTGCGCGCCCCCGCACCGCTGGCCCGTTATCTGGTGCCCAAGGGCTCCGTGACCGTGGACGGCGTGAGCCTGACCGTGGTGGATGTGGGCGGCCCCGCCGGCCGCCCGGAGCTGCGCCCCGACGAGTTCACGCTCTGGCTGGTGCCGCACACCCTGGAGGTCACCACCCTGCACACCTGGGCGGCGGGCACGCGGGTCAATCTGGAGGCCGACCAGCTGGCGAAGTATCTGGAACGCCTGCTGGCGATGCGGGACTGGACGCCGGAGGAGGGCGCATGACGCTGGCCTCCAAGACACTGGCTTCCATTCCCGAGCTGCTGGATGAGCTCCGAGCCGGGCGCCCGGTGATCCTGGTGGACGACGAGGGGCGCGAGAATGAGGGCGACCTGCTGATGCCCGCCGCCACCGCCACCCCGGCGTGGGTGAACTTCATGGCCCGCGAGGGGCGGGGCCTGATCTGCGTGACCCTCACGCCCGAGCGCGCACTGGCCCTGAACCTGACGCCGATGGTGGGTTCCGGCTCCTTTGGGGCAGGCTCCGATCCGAACGGCACGGCCTTTACCGTGTCCGTGGATCATGTCGGCAATTCCACCGGCATCAGCGCCTTCGACCGCGCCGCGACTATCTCTGCCCTGCTGGACGACGCGGCGCAGCCCGCCGACTTCCGCCGTCCGGGGCACATCTTCCCGCTGGTGGCGCGGCCGGGCGGGGTGCTGCGCCGCCCTGGGCACACCGAGGCGGCCTGCGACCTGGCGCGGCTGGCGGGCTTTTCCCCCGTCGGCGTGATCTGCGAGATCATGAACGACGGCGGCGAGATGAGCCGCCTGCCGGAGCTGCTGGCCTTCGGCGAGAAGCAGGGCCTGAAGGTCGGTTCCATCGAGGCCCTGATCGCCTGGCGCCTGGAGCACGATCCCGCCACCGCCTCCGTGGGCGCCCCGCTGCCGGACGGCCTGCCGGCGGCGCGCCCGTCGCCCGGCGGGTTCGTGCAGCTCGTGGCCGAGGCTCGGCTGCCCACCGAGTACGGTGAGTTCCGCATCGTGGGCTTTCAGGACACCCTGAGCGGCGCCGAACACGTGGCGCTGGTGATGGGTGAGGTCACGCCGGAGCCCCTGCTGGTGCGCGTGCACAGCGAGTGCCTAACCGGCGACGGCTTCCACTCCCTGCGCTGCGACTGCGGCCCCCAGCGCGACGCCGCCCTGCAGGCCATCGCCGCCAAGGGCCGGGGCGTGCTGATCTATCTGCGCCAGGAGGGCCGGGGGATCGGCCTGCTGAACAAGATCCGCGCCTACCACCTGCAGGACGGCGGCGCCGATACGGTGGAGGCCAACCTGCGCCTGGGCTTTCCCGCCGACGCCCGCGACTTCGGCATCGGCGCCCAGATGCTGCATCTGCTGGGCGCCCGCAAGCTGCGCGTGCTGACCAACAACCCCCGCAAGCTGCACGCCCTGGGCGGCTTCGGCCTGGAGGTCGTGGAGCGCGTTCCCCTGCACGCCGGCCAGAACGCCTACAACGCGGCGTATCTGAGTACCAAGGCCGACAAACTCGGTCACATCGGCACGGGTGGGATGGGCGATTAGAGGGGCAGGGTGATGTGGGCTGTGAGCTCTGAGCTGTGAGCTGTGAGCCAGAGGATCAGCCCCCGTTTTCAGCGCCTGCTTTATCCGTCACCGTCGAGACCCGCTAGCCTCCAGAGCCCAGAGCCCGCAGCCCGCAGCCCGCAGCCCCACAAGGAGCCCCCGTGAACCGTATCGAAGCCACCCTGCTCGCCACCGACCTGAAGTTCGCTGTCGTCAGCACCCGCTGGAACCACCTGATTGTCGACCGGCTGGTCGAGGGCGCCGAACTTGCCTTCGTGCAGCACGGCGGCAAGACCGAGAACCTCGACCACTTCCTGGCCCCCGGGAGTTACGAGGTGCCCCTCATCGCCCGCCGGCTCGCACAGTCCGGCCGCTACGACGCCGTGGTCTGCCTGGGCGCGGTCATCAAGGGCGACACCGACCACTACGACTTCGTGGCGGGCGGCGCGGCGACCGGCATCCTGAACACCTCGCTGCACACGGGCGTGCCTGTGGCGTTTGGCGTGCTCACCACCGACACGGTCGAGCAGGCGCTGAACCGAGCGGGCATCAAGGCCGGCAACAAGGGCGCCGAGGCCGTGCTGGCCATGATCGAGACCGTGAACCTGCTGAGGCAGATCCAGCCCGCCTGAAACGAACTCCGAATGCCATCCGTTCTGTGTTCGGAATCGATCCGACTGAATGGAGCGGCAGTCCGCCTGAACGCTATCCTGCACGCATGAGCCAAGCGACCCGCTATGCCCGCGCGTTTCAGTCCCACCGTGGCGCCCTGATCGACCTGTACGGTCAGCTTCCCGAGGAACAGGGCGGTTTCGCGGCCTGGGACGAGGGGATGTCCTTCGTCCGGCTGGCCGATCACCTGTCTGCCAGCGTGAACAGGATTCCGGCCATGCTCCAGGGCCAGAAACCCGACGCGCCCGGAGCGCCCAGCACGGGCCTGACAGACGCCCGCGCTCGCCTCCAGAGCACCCAGGACGCCTTCGTGTCCACCGTCCTGGCCCTGTCCGACGATGATCTTCAGCGGAGTATTCCGGCTTTCGGCGGCCGCGAGATGCCGGTGTGGATGCTGCTCGAGTTCATCACCCAGCACGAGGCCCACCACAAGGGTCAGGCCTGGATGATGGCCCGTATGGTGGGCGTGACGCCGCCGATGTTCGTGAAGATGTAGATGGGTGATGGAAGATAGTTGATAGAAAAAGCTTTGCTCCATCAACCATCTACGATCAACCATCACCATTCTCCAGCACCCGCAGATAGGCCCGCCACGGCCCCACCGCCTCGCGGGAGCCGCCGGCCATCGTGCGGGTGATCTGCACGAGGTGGTCGAGGTCGTGCACGGCCCAGGTCGCCAGCAGTTGCCCGGCGGTGACCGTTCCGAATTCAGGGTGCGTTCCCTGGCGCTCCAGGTCGGCGGGGGAGAGCCGGAACCCGGCCAGCTCGTCCAGGCTGCGGGTGCGCTCAGCGGCGAAGGCGTCCAGCAGGTCGTCCAGCGTCCATTCGCGGTACGTCTCCAGATGCGCGGAGCGGTCGAAGGGCGGGAACACGCCGTCTCCATGAAGGATGGCCCGCAGGCGCGGCAGCCAGTTCACGCGCTCCGCGTCCAGCAGGTGCCCGACCACCTCGCGTGGGCTCCAGGTGCCTGGCCCCTCCCGCCGCTCCGTCCACCCTGATCCCAGTCCCCTGAGCAGCGCGTCCAGCGTGCCCGGCGTGCGCGACAGGACAGGTAGGGCCTCAGGTGCAGAGGGGGTCATGGGGGGAGGATACGCAGAAGGCAAATGGCAGATGGCTAAAAATCCTGAGCCATTTGCCATCTGCCTTCCGCCATCAGCCTCAGTTGATCATCTTCGTCTTGTTGGTCATGAAGTCCATCAGCACGTACTGGCCGATGTTGTGCGGCGTGGTGAAGTAGGCCTTGCCCTTGGTCATCTCGGACACCCGGCGCACGAAGCCCACCAGTTCGGGATCGCGGGCCAGCATGAAGGTGTTGACCTGGATGCCGCTTCTGCGGCAGCTGGCGACCTCGCGCAGGGTGGCGCCCAGCACGTAGGGGTCGAGGCCGTAGGCGTTCTTGTAGATGCGGCCGTCGGGCAGCGTGAGGGCCGAGGGCTTGCCGTCGGTGATCATCACGATCTGCTTCATGTCCTTGTTCTCGCGCCTGAGGAGCTGCTGCGCGAGCCTCAGTCCCCCGGCGGTGTTGGTGTGGTACGGCCCGATCTGCGCCTGCGCCAGTTTGGAAATCGGCACTTCCTCGGCGGAGTCGTGGAACAGCACGAACTTCACGGTGTCGCCGGGGTACTGGGTGCGGATCAGGTGGGCCAGCGCCAGCGCGACCTGCTTGGCCGGCGTGAAGCGGTCTTCGCCGTACAGGATCATGGAGTGCGAGCAGTCCAGCAGCACGATGGTCGCCGCCGAAGAGTTGTACTCGGCCTGACGGATCACGAGGTCGGACTCCTCGAGCTGGTCGAAGCCCTTGCCCATGATGTTGCCCAGCGTGGCGGTGGTGTCCAGATTGAGCGTGTCGCCGAACTCGTAGTTCTTGAGTTCACCGGTCATCTCGACGCCCGAGGCGTACTCGCGGGTGTCGTGGGCGCCGGCGCTGGAGCGGCCCAGCCCGCCCATCAGGTCGCGCAGGCTCTTGTAGCCCAGGAAGTCGATGGACTTGTCGGTCAGCTGGAACTTGGCGTCGCCGGCCTCGCCCTGGCCGCCGCCCTCACCTTCCTCGAATTCCTTGCGGATGAAGCCGTCCTGCTGGAGCCTGTGCATGAGGCGCTGGATCTGCTGACCCAGCGGCGTCTCGCGGATGTCGTCCGACTGCATGGCCTCCATCAGCTGCTCTTCGGGGATCATGCCGCGGTCGGCCAGGGCCTCCAGGATCGCGTCGAAGAGGTCGTCCATGGAGGGGCGAGCGTTGGGGTCGGGGTCGTAGGGATCGTTCATGCCCTGCCCGAGCAGCGCTTCCTGGATCATCTGCATGAGTTCGCTGGATTCCAGCTGATCCAGTTCGCCCTCGAATTTGCTGTAGCGGGTGATGCGCGCCATGAAAGACCTCCGTGTGGCACAGCATGGCGCGTTTGGGGGGCGGCGTTTGTAAGTTCAGGTGCCGCGCGTCAGCTCGGGAAGGCGGCGGAGCGGCCCACCGCGGCCGGGTTCAGACCCCTCCGGTGCGGGCCACCTCAGGGCAGGGTGATCGCCGTGCGCTGCTCCAGGGTCATGGTCAGGCTCACCTGCGCGCCGCCGATCGTCATGTCCAGCTGCATGGACATGGTCATGCTCTGCTGGCTCGGCCCCGGCAGGCCATCCCGGCGGAAGGTCTGGGTGCCGCTGGAGTCCAGGGCGCCCAGGCGCATGGTCATGCCGGGCATGTCGCCCTCGCCCTTCAGCGCCACCTGCCAGTCCTGGGCCGAGGAGCGGGTGGTGAAGGTGTGCAGTCCCTGCGCGCTCAGCCCCTGGTAGGTCGTGCGCGTGAGCATGCTCAGCGGGGTGACCTGCACCTGGGGGAGCGCCGCGCCGTCGGCCCCGGCCAGCGACGAGAAGAGGGCGGTCGTCATTTCCTGCATGTCCAGCGTGACGGTCTGCTCGGTGAAGGTGCCCGGCACCAGCGCCTGCGCGTAGACCCCCTTCAGACTGGAGCCGTTCTGGCTCAGCATGTGCTCGATCCCCTCGGGCGTGAGCTGGGCGAGCACCGCCCTGAGCCGGGGATCGTCGCTCTCGACCTTCAGGCCGCTGACCTCTCCGCCCGGGGCCACCGTCTGGCTGATCCGCATCGTCAGGGGCGGCTGCCCGGCCACGTTCTGCACCACGCTGCCCACGAGCACGGTTCCGCCCTCGCCCCGCGCGGCCACCCTGTAGAACGCCTTGCCGGTCACGGTGGTCGTCTGCGCGGCGGGGCCCTCGTTGAAGCTGCTCCGCAGACGGTTCAGCTCGGCCGGGGGAACTGCCTTGCCCGGCAACGCCGAGACCTTCACCTCGCCCAGCCGCAGCCGGCTGCTCGTGCTCGTCCGCAGCTCCACCGACGCGCCCACCGGCGCCGAGAGGGTGAGCACGGGCAGGCCGGGAGCCGCGACCTGCGCCGCGACTGGTTGCGCCGCGACTGCCTGCGCTGCGACTGGCTGGGCCGAGACTGGTTGCGTGGCGGCAGAGACCAGCAACAGGGCGGGCAGCAGGGGTCGCATGAGCAGCAGCGTAGCGCCTGCCTCTGGCCGGCGTGCCGCACAATGGGGGTATGACTGCTCCACTCCCGCCCCTGCGCCCCGACGCCCGCCTCGTGCGACTGCACGCCGAGCGCGGCGACCCGCCTGCCCGCTTGGCCACCGCCCTGGCCGATCTGGAGGGGGCCGACTGGGGCCTGCTGCTGCGCGACGACCGGGCCCTGGCCCGGCAACTGGCCGCGCTGCTGGGCCCGGGCACGCTGCGGGTAGACGCCCGGGTGCGCGTGAACCGTGACGCCCTGGCCGAAGCCGGGCTGGCCGTGGCCGCCCTGGACGGCGACTGGCGCGGCTCGCGGGCCGCCTGGCTGCTGGAACCCGGCGACGCCGAGCTGGAGCGGGCCCGCCGCGCCGGGGTGGACGTGATCGTGGACGGCACGCTGGCGCCGGGAGGCGGCTGGCTGGGCCAGGGCGCCGCGCTGATCGTCTACCGCGACTCCGCGACCCTGACCGGTCACGGCGACGCCCCGCTGAGCGCGGTGTTCGGGGCGGGCCGCGCCCCCGAGGCCGCCGCCCCCGCCCCCAGCGACCTGAGCGTGGCGATGGCCCTGCGCGACGTGGCAACCCTGCCCCTGCGCCTGGCACGGGCGGCCCGGACGGTGGTGCAGCTGGCCGAGCGGCTGGGCGGCGCGGCGCAGGCCGCCGGCCCCACCGCCCTGCTGCTCGCTCCCGACGCCGCCGCCGACAGCGCGGCGCCCCTGGGCGGCGTGGTGGCGGCGGCCCGCAGCGTGCCCGGCGGCGTGCTGCTGGCCCCCGGCCTGGAGGAGACCGACACGGCCCTGGCGCTGCTGCGCGGCGATGAGCGGCCCCTGGGGGACTTCCGGCCCGCGCCGATGAACCCGCCCGCCGAAGCGAGACGGGAGGAGGGGCGCGGCGAGCCGAACCGTGAGGAACCGCGTCGTGAGGAACTGCGCCGTGAGGAGCCCCGCCGCGACGAGTTTCGCCGCGACGACCGCCGCCCCGGCCGCAACCGCCAGGATCGCGGGCGCCAGGGCGAGGGCCGGCGGGGCGAGCGCCCGGATCAGGCACGCCCCTCCCAGCCGGACGTGCCCGAACGCTTCACCTTCGACGCCCCGCGCCACGACGAGGACGCAGCCACGGCCCCGAGCGACGCGGAGCCGATGTTCACCCCGCCCGCCCAGGTCGAGGAGAGCTGGGAACCCGAGATCGTCTACAGCGATATCGCGCAGCCGCAGGTGAAGCTGCCGATCCCGGTCAGCTCCGGCCCCGACGCGCCCAATCTGGGCGACGAACTGCCCGACGTGCTGCACCAGCCCGAACGCTCGCTGCCCGCCGATCAGCCCGACGCGCGGCCAGACGCACAGCCCGACGCCCCCGTGGCGCACGCTCCGGCGGCCTCCCGGCCGGCTCCGGCTGGTCGCCGGGGCGGTCGCGGGCCGGTGGAACAGGCCCCAGCCCCCAGCGAGGCCCCGGTCATCATCGCGCCCGACCTGCCCGTGGCAGCCGTCGCCGAGGGGAAGGAAGACCCGGCTGCCGACCTCTCGGACGAGCAGGCGGCCGTCTATGCCCGCCTGCGCGAGTGGCGCAACGCCGAGGCCAAACGCCAGGAGATCAGCCGCTTCATCATCGCGAGCAACGCCACCCTGGCCGAGATCGCCCGCCGCGTGCCCTACACCGAGGCCGACCTGCGAGCCGTCAAGGGCATGGGGCCCGAGCGGCTCCGCAAGTACGGCGACAAGATCCTGGAGGTCGTGCGGGGCTGAGGCCAGCAAACGCAGGGAGCCACCGGAGATGGTGTTCCGATGGCTCCTGACCGATGACCGCCCAAGGGCGTCAGCGTCTGCGTGACTTCACTTGCCGGTGCAGGATTCCTTGTTCATCCACACATTGGTGTACATACCGGTCAGCGGGTTGTAGGTCAGCGTCGTCCTGACGGTCAGGAGGTAGTTCGGCGCGTTGGTCGAGGAGATCACCAGGCTCTTCTCTGCGGACTCGTACTCGGAGGAACCGTCGGTGCCGCTGCGGCTGGTCTCGTGCAGGACGTCCTGGAAGACGTAGCGGTTGCCCAGGCTGCCGATGCCGGTGAAGTGCAGCGTGACGCTGCTCCTGCCGACCCTGGAGGGCGTGCTCACGAAGCGGAAGGTGCCGGAATAAGCCACCGTTTCGCCCGTACAGGGATTGAGGCCGGGGAACTCGGTGTCGAAGCTCGAGGCGGCGCCCTGCTGGGCCCCGGCGCCGGCCGACATGAACAGCGCCGTCGCTGCGGCCATGACCAGTCTCTTCATAGGTTCCTCCCCACGCTTCACGGCGCCGGCGTCCGGTACCGCTTCTGGCCTGCCAGACCCGGCCCCGTGCCCGCCGGTCTAGTGCCTGTCGGGGCCTGCGCCGAGCGCTGCAGGCTGTCCAGTGTGTGAGGAGACCTTAACATGACCCTCATTTCCCGCAAACGGCCGTTGTATCCCGCCAACGGGTGCCGCGCTGGGGGATGGAGTTTCCGGCGCCCCTCAGGGTGTGCGGTGCCAGGGGCGAACCGGGTGAGAACGAGCGCCCTGGAAAAAGAGCACGGTGGAGACGGTGCTAGGGAGACAGGGCCGGCTGCTGTTCCGGGCCGTACTGATGCTCGGCGGGCAGCTCCGTGCCCTCGTGCACGGCCTGGGCGATCCGCGCGGCCAGCGGAAAGTCCACGGCGGCGTACCACGCCTCCTGCAGCCCGCTTTCCCGCCGCCGGTACACGCACAGGCTGGGGCCGAAGGAACACGAGCCCAGGCAGCCGCTCTCGGTCAGGCGCAGGCTGCCGCCCTTCTTGTAGTACGCCAGCGATTGCCGCTCCAGGTGGTTCCAGAGGGCCTTGTGGAGCAGCGCCGAGCCGCGCGCCTGACAGTTGGGGCCCTGGCAGACGAGCAGGTGGCCGGAGGTGCGGAAGTACAGCGGCGGCACCGGGCTAGCCCTCCCGGTGTTCATCGGCCGATGAACCGGGCAGGGCGGGAGCCGCAGAGGGCGGGCCTGGGTGGACGCGGAACCTGAGCCCAGTCATGCCTCATCCTCCGGGATGACGAGCAGGCGGTCTGCGTCCCTGACCACTCTTGCTCGGACACCATAGGCCGCGCGCAGATGCTCGGGGGTCAGGACGTGCTCGGGGGAGCCCGCCGCCAGCACAAGGCCCTCATGTAGCAAGACCAGACGATCTGCCCGCGCGGCCAGGTTCAGATCGTGCAGGACGGCCACCACGCCCAGGCCGCCCTCGGCCTCGCAGCGCAGGTAGCGGATCACCTCCAGGGCGTAGGCGAGGTCGAGGTGGTTGGTCGGTTCGTCGAGCAGCAGGAACCGGGGCTCCGCCGCCAGCGCGCGGGCCAGCGCGACCCGCTGCCGCTCGCCGCCCGACAGTTCCGACACCCGCCGCCCCTCAAAGCGCCGGGTGTCGGTGCGTTCCAGGGCGCCGGTCACGGCGTCCTCGTCGGCCGGCGTCCAGGGGCGGGTGGGGATCAGGCCCCAGCGCCACTCGCCCGCGCCGCGCCCCAGGGCCACCACCTCGCGCACACGGGCAGAGTCGGGCAGCGCCTCGCCCTGGGCCAGGAAGGCGAGCGTGCGGGAGCGCTCGGCACGGCCCAGGTCGCCCAGGCGCCGCCCGCCCACGCGCACCTCGCCGCTCTGCACGGGGCTCAGGCCCATCAGGGCGCGCAGCAGGGTGGACTTGCCCGCGCCGTTCGGGCCGATGAGCGCCGAGAAGCGGCCCGCCGGAAAGGCGGCACTGACCCCCCGCACGGCCGGATGGTCGCCCGCCCGGACGTGCAGGTTCACGGCCTCCAGCGCGGCGGGCCCGGTCGTCATCCCCGTGACGCTGCCCCGGTCACGCTGCCCCAGTCGCGCCGCTTCAGTCATGCTGCCTCCGCAGGAGCCACAGGAAGAACGGCCCGCCCAGCAGCGTGGTCACGATGCCCACCTGCGAGAGCGGCGTGGTGCGCGCCAGCAGGTCGGCCAGCACCAGCCCCGCGCCGCCCAGCACCGCACAGGCCCCCAGCAGCGTGCGGTGCCCCGCCCCGAAGGCCAGCCGCACGATATGCGGCACGATCAGCCCGAGAAAGCCGATGATCCCCACGTAGGCCACCGCGCCCGCCGTGGCGACGGAGGCCGCGATCACCACCAGCAGGCGCAGGCGTTCCACCGGCACGCCCAGCGAGCGGGCGGTCAGGTCGCCGAGCTGCAGGGTGTCCAGCGCGCGGGCCAGCGCCAGCAGCGTGCCGGCCCCCAGCGCCACGTAGGGCAGCACGGTCAGCACGTCGCGCCAGCCGCTGAAGCCCAGGTCGCCCAGGGTGTACGACAGCACCAGCCGCGCCCGATCCTGCCCGCGCAGGATCAGCGCGGTGCTGGCGGCGCTGAGCACGCTGCCCACCACCACGCCCGCCAGGATCAGCCGGGTGGGCGGGAACTGCCGGCCGCGCCGCGCCAGCGCGAGCACCAGCGCCACCGCGCCCAGCGCCGCCACCAGGGCGGCCACCGGGATCAGCGCCCGGGGCCACTCCAGCACCACCGCCAGGGTCGCCCCCAGCGCCGAACCGCTCGCCACGCCCAGCAGGTAGGGATCGGCCAGCGGGTTGCGGAACACGCCCTGGAAGGCCGCGCCGCTCACCGACAGCGCCGCGCCCACCAGCAGGCCCATCGCCACGCGGGGCAGGCGGATCTGCCAGACGATCACGTCGCTGCCCAGCGCCTCCTGCCCGCTCAGGCCGCGCCACAGGGCGCCCAGCACCTCGGCCGGCGGGATGGTCACGCTGCCCAGACCGGTGCCCAGCACGACCGCGACCGCCACCAGCACGATCAGGCCCAGTGTGCGCGGCAGCCGCGCCCAGCCCACGGAGCGCGGGGGGACGGGCACCGGGCGGGGCTGGGTCACGGCCACGACCTCCCGCCCCTACCGGAACAGTTCCGGGTGGATCAGGCGGGCCAGCCCACGCAGCGCCTGCGGCAACCTCGGGCCGGGGCGCGACAGGCTGCTGCCCAGCTCGGCCGGGATGTCGATGACCCGGCCCGATTTCACGGCCTGCAGCCCGGCCCAGCCGGGGCGCGCGGCGGCCGCCTGGCGATCCAGCCCCAGCATCAGCTGCGGGTTGGCCTTCACGATGAACTCCGGATCGACCTTGGGAAACTCGCCCATGCTCTCGGGAATGATGTTGCGCGCCCCCGCCTTGCCCAGCAGCACGCCCAGGAAGGACTTCGGCCCGACCGTGTACGGCGTGGGGTCGATCTCGTAGTAGGCGGTCGGCCTGTTCACGGCCGAGCGGGTCAGGATCTCGGTCTTGGCGATGTCGCGGGCCATGCCCGTCACCAGGGTCTTCGCGGCGGCCTCGCGGTTCACGAGCTTGCCCAGCGTGAGGGTCTTGCTGAACACCTCGTCGTAGGTCACGGGGTACAGGGCGAAGACCGTGATGCCGGCCTGGGTCAGGGGGCCTTCGAGCTTGCCGTCCTTGCTGATCAGCACCAGATCGGGCTTCGCGGCCACGATGGCCTCGATGTTCGGCGTGAACAGGTCGCCCACCTTGGGCACCTTGCCGAGCTGGGCCGGATAGTCGCTGTAGGCGTCCACGCCGACCAGCCGCTCGCAGACCTTCAGCGCGCAGAGCGTTTCGCTGGTGCTGGGCAGCATCGAGATGATCCGCTTCGGCTCGCTCTTGATGATCACCTTGCGGCCCAGGTCGTCTTGCAGGGTCAGGGGATAGGTGGTCGCGCCGGCGTTCGCGGACAGCGCAAAGGTGAGGCTGATCAGGATGGTGCTTTTCATGAAGGTCTCCTTGCCCCTGACCTCTGCGCTGGAGTACAGGCGCCGGAACTGAACACCGCCCCGCCAGCGGGTGCTGGAAGGGCGGATGGCTGAATCGTCGGGCTGCTGTGGCGCAGCGCGGCGTTCCCTCCTTCCGCGAGAGGTCAGGCCAGACGCGGCCCACACTGTGGTGGGTCACGCGGACGGCGGCAGGTATTCGGACTTTCCAGACCCGCGAAAGGCTGGATTACCGTTGCGCGACAGTGCCGGACTGGGCCGCTGTGCAGGTCTTGAACCTGCCGGGCCTTCACCGGGCTTCCCCCATCGCCGTCGCGGGCACTATAGCGCTGCGGGCACGGGGGTACGCTGAGGCATGCCCTGGATGATGGTGGTGCTGGCCCTGACCACGGGTCTCAGCGTGAACACGGCCCCGGCCGTGAAGGGCTCGGCCGCTTCTGGCCCGGCCTTCAACCTTTCCCAATTTTCAGTATGTCCGGCGGTGGTCTCGGGCCGCGTACTGCCCCGCGAGCCCTTCCGGCCCGGCAGCGCGCAGATGGTGCCTGTTCCCCTGACGCCCGTGCCTGTCAGCTCCCCCCGACCCTGCCCGATCCCGCTGGCCGCGCCGCTGCGGCGCTGAGGCGGCGAGGGTTGGTGGGGCGGTGCGTTCCAGTCGCTCTGCCCGTCATTCCAAGGGTGGATTCTCCAGAGCGAGGGTAGAGGTACGCTGAGGCCGATCCACGATGCGAAACTGCCTGTTCGGGTTCATCCCTCTGCTGCTGCTCGCCTTACTGGGACTGGCGAGCTTTGCATCTGGAGGGCGGGCCACGGCCGGCAAGTGGGTCACGAGTCCGGGGACTTTGCGGCGCATCCTGCTCGCCTGCGAGGCGGACATGCGCTTTCTCCATCCCCACGACGCGGCCCTGACGGTCGATCTGAACGCTGCTCCCCGGGTTCCGAGCTACATCAGGAAGGGACGGATGCGGTGGGAATTGGACGGCGTGATGAACGCGAGGGGTGGGCGCGAAGCCTTCGAATGCACAGCGATCCGACTCAGGAGTGGCCTGAGCGTCCTGCACACCAATGCTCCACTCTGGTATACGCCGCCACCGTCCTGAACCCGGTTCACTCCCTACGCCCCCGGCTGCGCCAGCCGTTCCAGTTCGCTGCCCAGCTCGGCCGTGACCGCCTTGATCCCGCCTCTGGGAGAAATAGCCGGGCCGAAGCGCACCAGCCAGCGCCGTCCCTGCCGGCTGATTCCGGCGGGCAGGATCGGCGCGCGGCCCTTGGCGGCGATCAGCGCGACCCCGCCCTGCAGCTCGTGGCCACCGCGTGTGCCCTCGGGGAAGATGCCCACCGTGCCCTGGTTCTTCAAGATCCGCAGGGCGGTGCGAACCGCGCCGACATCGTTGCCGGAGCGGTCGACCGGGAAGGAACCGCCGGTACGGATGATCCAGCCGATCAGCGGCAGGAACAGCTCCTTTTTCGCCATGAACTGCAGGTGTCTCCCCGGCGGCAGGGCGCGCGCCACCAGGAAGGGGTCGAGCCCGCTGACATGGTTGGAGGCCACCACCAGCGGCGTGCCCGGCGGCGGCATGTGTTCCTGGCCCTCCACGTCCAGCCGCATGCCCGACAGGAGCACCGGCAGGTAGGTCACGGCCACCACGAAGCGGTACATCAGCGGGTTCACGACCGGCGCCGGCACGTCGGCCGGCAGTGCCGGCGTGGTCGGCGGGGCCTGTGGAGACTCGGGACGCATGGCGTCGCTCATGTCTGCCAGGATACCCGCAAAGGTGCATTGACGAACTCTTTATCTGCGCCCGCGGCGTAGCCTCGGCCTATGAATCTCAGCGTGATCGGGGCGGCGGGCGGCGTGGGGCGACGGGTCGTGGCCCAGGCCAGTGCGGCAGGACACAGGGTACGTGGTCTGGTACGAACCGAGGAACAGGCCGAGATGCTGCGCCTGCACGGGGCCGAGCCGGTGCTGGGTGACCTGACCGGCGACTGGCAGGACGTGCTGGACGGCGCCGACGCGGTTGTCTGGGCCGCCGGCGCCGGCGTGGCGGGCCACGCCCAGGCCATCGACGGCGACGCGCTGATCCGTGTGGCCGACACCCTGCCCGTGCGCGGCCCGCGCCGGCTGGTGGTCGTGAGTTCGATGGGCGTGGATCGCCCGAATCAGATGCCGCCCTTCCTGGCGGGCGTCCTGCGGATCAAGGCGGGGTCGGACGCGCACGTGCAGGCCAGCGCCCTGGACTGGACGATCGTGCGCCCCGGCGGCCTGAGCGACACGCCGGGCAGCGGCCGGGTGCGGGTGGCCGCGCAGCTTCCGGGCGGCATGATCCCGCGGGACGACGTGGCGGCGGTGGTGCTCGCCTGCCTGGACGACCCCCGCACGGTCGGCCGGGTCTTCGAGGTGGTCTCCGGCGAGCAGAGCATCACCGACGCGCTGGGGGGCCTGCCGCTCTGAGCGGAGGGGGCGTGATCAATGGTGCGGACAGTTTCATACCGCCAGTGCTGAACAACTCCGTTATTGCTGTCTGGGACGCCATTTCCGTCCCCCCCTCTGCTGCACAGCTCTCCGAGTCCCAGCCTCTCGCGGAGCGAGCTGTTCCAGTCCCCCACAAGGGGAGAGGAGCCAAAAACCTCGTCCTCAGCGCATTTGAAAGGACACTGAGCCTAAACTGTCCAGACTATTGATGAGACCGGTTCCTTCGGCTGTCACCCTGAACGGCGTGAAGGGCTTTCCCTTCCCTGGAGCAGTACCGGATGGCGCCCGGACTCAGGTCAGCTTTCATCCTCGTCGTACTCGTCTGCATCTGCCTCGTCGTCTGAACCCTCGTCGGCCCAGGTGCCGGCCAGCACGGCGCGCACCGCTTCCAGGCGGTCGCGGCACCCGGCGTAGGCGACCCGCGCTTCCTCCAGCAGCGGCAGCACGCGGTCGAGGTCGGCCTCGCCGCTTTCCAGCTCGGCCGCGATGCGCGACAGGGTGGCGTAGGCCTCGCGGTAGGAGAGGGCGGCGTCTGAACTCACGGCGCCATGCTACCGCCCCAGGCCCTATGGGTGGTCTGACCGTTGCCAGCCGTGGTCTGCCGGCTCAGAATGACCAGACATGGAGGAACCATGCGTAACCGCGCCCACTGGCTGGCCCTCACCCTGTTCGGTTCCCTGCTCCTCCCGGCCGGCGAGGCCGGCGGTGCTCCCGGCCTGAGCTCTCCCACGGGCCCTGACCCCGTGCTGGCGGTCGCGGCGGGCACGGACGGCCGGGGGAACGCCGTGGTGGCCTGGGTCGAGCGGACGAACCGCGCCGGTGGGCACCCCGCCGAACAGCTCCACGCCGCGCGGCTCCGGGGACTGGCCTGGGAGCCCCTGGGCGGCGTGGTCAACGAGAACGCGCCCTTCAACGCCGCCAAGCCCACGGTGCATCCGGGCGCCGACGGCTCGGTCTGGCTGGCCTGGGAGGAGGGCAGCGGTCTGGCGCACATCGACTCGTACCTGATGTCCAACTGGCAGGGGGGGGCCTGGACGAGCCCCACGCCCTATGCCCTGCGCCGCAACCTCTCGGACGCCGGCCGCTCGCGCTCCTTCGCGGCCTCGCCGGACAACCGGCCGCTGGTGGGCTGGACCGACATCGGTACGGGCTCGCGGCGTTACCCCAGCGTGGTCTCCCTGCGGCGGTGGACGGGGAGCGGCTGGCAGGCCACGCCGTACCTCAACCTTGACCTCCGGCGCCCGGCCTTCATGCCCTCTGTGGCGGCGGTGGGCGGACGGGTCATGGTCGCCTACGTGGAGGGCGCGACCACCCAGTCCGACCTGTGGGTGCGCGTCTGGGACGGCGTGCGCTGGCAGACCGTGGGCGGGAGGCTGAACGTGAATCCCCGCACCTTCATCTTCCTGCCCAGATTAAGGGTCGACCCGGCCGAGCGCCCGGTCGTGGCGTGGCTCGAAGACCTGAACGGCCTGGACGTCCTGTATGTCTCACGCTGGAACGGGCAGACGTGGCAGCGGCTGGGCGGGCCGGTCAGCGTGCCGGGACAGCTGGCGTCCTCGGCGTCGCTGGGCTTCGATCCACAGGGCCGGGCGGTGGTGGCCTGGAACCAGGGGCCCGACGGGGCGCGAGGGGTGCACGCCGCCCGCTGGGAGGCCGGCCGCTGGCTGCCGCTGGGCGGGCCACTCAACGCCGACCCCCGCGCCGACACCGACCACGCCAGTCTGGCGGCCGGGCCGGGGGGCGTGCTGGTCGCCTGGCGCGAACTGGAGGCCGGGCACTGGAGATTGAAGGTGCAGCGGCTCGAATAGGGCGGAACCCCGCTAGGCTGAGCCATGACCAACCCCCCGGAGTTCATCCCCGCTCCCGACTCCACGGCTCCCGAGTCCACGTATTTCGACCTGACGGCGCTTCCGCAGGCCGCGCGCTACAAGCTGCTCACCGCCAGCGTCGTGCCCCGCCCGATCGCCTGGGTGAGCACGGTGTCGGAGACGGGCACGGTTAATCTCGCCCCGTACTCGTTCTTCAACCTGCTGGGCTCCGACCCGCCCGTGGTGGCCTTCGCGCCCGGCGACCGCGCCGACGGCACGCCCAAGGACACCGCGCTGAACGTGGCTTCCGGCGGCGAATTCACCGTGAATCTGGTCAGCGCGGCGCTGGCGGCCACCATGAACGCCACCGCCACCGACTTCCCACGGCACCTGGGCGAGCCGGAGACGCTGGACATCGCGCTCGTGCCCGGCATCCAGGTTCGGACGCCGCGCGTGGCCGCCAGCCCCGCCGCCCTGGAATGCCGCCACGTCCAGACCGTGCTGATCGGCCGCACCCGCATCATCCTGGGCGAGGTGCTGGGCCTGACCCTGCGCTCGGACGCCGTGCAGGACGCCGGGAAGCATCACGTGGACACGGCGGCGCTCGACCTGATCGGCCGCATGGGGGGCCGGGGCGGCTACACGACCACGCGGGGCACCTTCACGGTCGACCGGATCGGGTACGAGGCGTGGCAGGCCGCGCAGGAGAAGGCGCCCGAGGACTGATCGCCCCTCCTACAGCGGCGCGCCCCCAGACTTCTGGCCCGACTGCAGCCGCGTGTAGTCGGCCCAGACATAGCGGGCGGCCAGGGTGCGGTAGGGCGCCCAGCCGGCCAGCACCTCGGCGCCCGGCGTGTCCGGGTACAGGCGCGCCAGCCCCTGCCGCAGGGCCAGGTCGCCCATGCTGAACACGTCGGGGCGGGCTAGGGCGAACATCAGGAACATCTCGGCCGTCCAGCGGCCGATGCCGGGCAGCGGCAGCAGCTCGCGGATGATCTCCTCGTCGTCCAGTGTGGACAGGTGGGCGAAATCCACCGCGCCGGTCTGAGCGGCCTCGGCGATGGCCTTGACGGTACGAACCTTCGCCCACGACAGGCCCAGCGCGCGCAGTTCCTCGCCCGGCGCGGCCAGCAGGGCCGGCGCCGTGACCTCGCCCAGGTGGGCCACCAGCCGGGCGTGGATGGAGGCGGCGGCCTTCACCGAGAGCTGCTGCCCGTTCACCGAGCGCACCAGCGTGCCGAAGGGGTCGGGCGTGGGCGCCAGCACCGGCAGCGGGCCCACCTGCGCGGTGACCAAGGCCATCACCGGGTCGCGGGCGAGGTGAAGCAGGGCGTCGTCGTGGTGGGTCAGCGGCAGGATGGACGTGGACACACCCCATCTTCGCCCACCGCCCGGCCTGTCTACGCGGGTCGCGGGCCACTTCACACGGGGATCAGGAAAGCGGGGCAGGATAGGAGTGTGAAATTTGTTACTGTTCTGCTCCCCCTGCTCGTCCTGTCTCTGCTTCCCGCGTCTGCCCAGACCCGCATCGGGCAGGTCACGCTGACGCCGTCGCCGCCTGCCAGCGCCCCAGCCCGCTCCGGCCCTTCGGAATACACCTGGGAAGCTGTTCCCGCCGGCATGTACGAACTGCGCGGGCGCATCGGCACGGGCCAGGAAGGCCAGCGCCTGCCCGCCGGCAGCCGGATCCGGGTCACGGTGGAGGAGGTCGGGGGGTCGGGCAGCCTCGCCAGCGCGGAATTCGGCACCAGCCGCCTGAGCACGCCGTACCAGCTCTATTTCAGCGCCGGCCGCCTGAGCAGCGGGCGCCGTTACGTGGTGCGCTGCCGCATCGTGGACAGCGCGGGCAGGCTGCTCTACCGCAGCGCCGATCTGCCTCTGCCCCGGCAGTCCCGCTCCACCCTGAATCTCACGGTCTCGGCTTCCTGATCTACAGGTCTACAGGTTCCAGCCGCCGGCGATCTCCAGTTCCTGGCCGGTCACGTAGTCGCTGGCCCGCACGAAGTACAGGGCGCCGTCCACCAGCTCCTGCACCGTGCCCAGCCGTCCGGCCGGGATCTCGCGCAGCGGCTGGCTGACGCTGGTCTCGATCACGCCGGGGGAGACCACGTTCACGCTCACCCCCGTGCCCGCCAGCGCCACCGCCAGCGAGCGCGACAGGTGCAGCACGCCCGCCTTGGCGATCACGTAGGGCACGATCCCCGGTCGCGCCAGCACGTTGCGGGCCCCGGCGTAGCCCAGGTTCACGATCCGCCCGAAGCCCGCCGCCTTCATCAGCCCCGCCGCCTCCTGGCAGGTGGCGAAGGTGGAAGTCAGGTTGCTGCCCAGCATGTCGGCCCACTCGGCGTCCGTGGTGTCCAGCAGCGGCCGGTGCACGTAATTGCCGACGTTGTTCACCAGCACGGCCAGCGGCGAGTCCGCAAAGGCTGCGTGGGCGTCCCGGACGAGCTGCCGGGCCTGGGCCGGCACGGTCACGTCGGCGGGCAGCACGACCGCCTGAACGCCAGCCTCGCGGCAGAGTCGGGCGGTCTCCTGGGCATCGGCCTCGCTGGAGCGGTAATGGACGGCGACGTGGTAGCCCTCCTGGGCCAGCGCCACCGCCAGCGCCCGCCCGATGCCCCGCGCCGCGCCCGTGACCAGGGCCGTGCCGCGCCCCGAAGTCATGCGCGCTCCCGCTGCACGGCCAGCTCCACCAGCGTGCGGGTGATGGTGTTCAGCGGGTAGTCCAGCGCCTCCTGCAGCGAGACCCAGGCCCACTCCTCAATCTCCTCGTTGGGCGTGACCGTGTGCCCGGTCGTGGAGGCGAAGAAGTCGACCAGCAGCAGGTGAGCTTCTGCGTGGAACTCAGGCGAGAGCACCGATTCCTGGGTCTGCGCGTACAGCACGTCATGCAGCTCCAGGCCGACCTCCTCGCGGAATTCGCGCTGCACGGCGGCCAGGAGGGTCTCGCCCCACTCGACCTTGCCGCCCGGCACGCCCCACAGCCCGCGCCACTTGGTCGTGCGGACCAGCAGCACCCGTCCGTCCGTTCCCCACACGAGCGCGCCCACGCACGCAGTCGGCCTGTTCATGGGGGCCAGCCTAGCGTGGGGGAGAAGCCGCGTTCAGCGTCCACGCCTACGCATGACCCGCCGTTCCAGGGTCGTGATGACCGTGTAGGTGAGCACCCCGAACAGCACCAGCAGGGCGATGGCGGCGTACTGCAGCGGTTTTTCGTAGTTGTAGCCGGCCCGCTGCACCTGGAAGCCCAGCCCCTGCTGGTTGGAATCGGTGAACTCCCACACCACCGCCCCGATGGTCGCGAGGCTGACCGACAGGCGCAGGCCGCCCAGCAGCACCGGCAGGGCGCCGGGCAGCTCCAGGTGGGTCAGGCGCTGCCAGAAGGTGGCCCGCAGCGAGCTGAAGACCTCGTGGTAGGCCCGGTCGACCTCGCGCACGCCGACCATCGTGGCGACCAGCAGCGGATACAGGGCGCTGAGCGACGACACGACCACGGCGGGCCACAGCCCGAAGCCCAGCACCAGCACCAGCAACGGCGCCAGGATCACGATGGGCGTACTCTGCGAGGCGACGATGAAGGGGCTCAGGAAGCGCTCCAGCGTGCGCGATTTGGCGATCGGGTAGCCCAGCAGCAGGCCGACCAGCCCCCCGGTCAGCGCGCCCAGCAGCGCCGTGCCGGTGGTGATCCCGAAGGCCCGCCAGAGCGTGGGCGCGTGTGTCACGTAGCTCGCCCAGACGTCGGCCGGCGAGGGGAAGACCAGCCGGTCGTCCACCCGCGCGGCGGTGAGCTGCCAGAGCAGCAGCCCCAGCGCGATCGCCAGCAGCGGCAGCAGGCGCGACCAGCCGAAGCGTTCGGGCGCCTCGGTTCGGATGCGGGTCGAGTCGCCGGCGCCCAGCACGGCCCGCAGGTGCCGCTCCAGGCCGTCGGTGTAGGCGCTGACCCGGCCCTCGCCGCGGGTGTCCAGTACCTCCACGATCCGGCCGCCGCGCAGCACCGCCACCCGGTCGGCCAGCCAGACCGCCTCGCGGATGGAGTGCGTGACCAGCACGGTGGTGCGCCCGGTCTTCTGATGAACCTTGAGCAGTTCGGCGTTGAAGCGCTCGCGCACCAGGGCGTCCAGCGCCGCGAAGGGTTCGTCGAGCAGCAGCACGTCGCCGCTCTGGGCCAGCGCGCGGGCCAGCGCCACCCGCGCGCGCATCCCGCCCGAGAGCTGCGCCGGGTAGTAGTCCGCGTAACCGTCCATACCGACCAGATGCAGCGCCTCGTGCGCCTCCAGGCCGCCGCCCGCGCCCAGATCGGCCGGAAGCTGCACGTTGCGCAGCGCCGTGCGCCAGGGCAGCAGGCGGTAGTCCTGAAAGACCAGCGCTGGGGCGGACTGCACCACCACGCGGCCCTTCTCGGGACGGAGCAGCCCCGAGATCACCCGCAGCAGCGTGCTCTTGCCCCCGCCCGAGGGGCCGATCAGGGCCAGGAACTCGCCGCGCTCCACGTCCAGCGTCACGCCGTCCAGAATGGTCTCGCCGCCCAGGCGCAGGGTCACGTCCTGCAGCTGGATGGGGGGCGTGCCCCCAGGTGTTCCCTCGGTCACGCCTTCACCGGGGCCTTCGGGCGGCCCAGGGTGTTCACCAGCACCACCCCGGCGATCGCCACCGCGCCGCCCAGCAGCGTGACCAGCCTGGGAACCTCGCCCAGCCAGACCCAGGCGATGAGAATGGCGAAGACCGGCGAGACGTACAGGAACGAGGTGGTCGTGCTGGCCCCCACCCGCGAGAGTGCGAAGGTCCAGGTCAGGTAGGCCAGTGCCGCCGGGAACAGACCAATGTAGATCACGGCCAGATGCGCCTCCAGCGGCGCGGCGCGCAGCTGACCCACGAAACCCGGCAGGAACACCAGCATGGGCACGGTGCCCAGGATCAGCGACCAGACCGTGAAGTGCAGCGGGTTCATGGTCTTCAGCAGCGGTTTCTGGAACACGAAGTACAGCGAGGTGAACAGGGCCGCCGCCAGGATCAGCAGCGCCCCGCGCGTGAAGCTTAGGCCCTCGCCGCTGCCCAGCACGATCAGGGTGACGCCGCCCAGGCTGACCAGCGTGCCCAGCCAGCCCAGCGCGTTCAGGCGCTCGCCGCCGAAGCGCGTGGCGAGCAGCGCCGTGATCACCGGCCCCGCCGCGATGATCAGGCTGGCGGTGCCGGCAGGCACGCTGAGTTCGCCGTAGTTCAGGCAGACGTGGTACAGCGTGATCCCCGAGAAGCTGAGCAGCGCGATGCGCGCCAGCACGTCCCTGGGTGGCAGCGGAATGCGGGCCACCAGCGCGTACAGCCCCAGCGCCAGCGCCGCGACCCCGAAGCGGTACAGCGTGAGGTGGCCGGGCGTGAAGGCCTCCAGCCCGGCGCGGATGCCCGCGAAGGCCGAGGCCCAGAACACGATGGTGACCAGGATCGCCCCCAGCGAGAGGGCGTCCAGTCGGCCGGTCTGGGGCGCCGCAGGGGCAGGAGCAGGGGAGGGAGCGGCCGGGCGCATGGCCTGAGCCTAGAGCATGGCGGTGGCTGGTGTCCCAGCGGAGGGAACAGACGGGGCGGCTCTACTTGCGCGTGTAGCTGCTCTGGTTGCGGAAGCGGAAGTCTCCGCCCGGCTGGCGCGTCTCGGTCAGGGTCACCAGCGTTCTCGCACCCAGGCGCAGCGTGCGGCGAACCTCGACCTTCACGCCGTTTTCCAGCTCGCTGCCCAGCAGCGTGGCCTGTCCACCCGGTCTGGCGAGGGCCGCGAAGGTCGTGCTCCTGAAGGTCTGCGTGGTGGGCTGCCCGGCAGTCTTCACGGTGTAGGTGCCGGTGGCCCAGCGGTGCGTCTCGTCGCTGCTCACGGTCGTGCCGAAATCGTCGTAGCTGAAGAGCCAGCGGGCGCTGTCGGTGCCGCTGGCTGTGATCGTCAGTTGCACGGGAATTTTTACCCGCCGGTCGGCGCCGTAGTCCTGATATTCGAGGTTTCCTGCCCAACGGCCCACGAAGCTCTGGAACGGGCTGGGCCGGCTGGTGCTGGGCTGACTGGCGCTGGGCCGACTGGAACTGGCCTGGGCGGTTTGGGCGGGAAACAGGAGCGTCAGGCACAGGGCGGCCAGTGGAATGCGCATGGGGAACCTCTATGTAAGCACCTTCAAGGTGAACGGAGGGTGGAGTGGATGGCCGAATTGTCGATCCATCACCTTTTCACCCACTGATCGGAAGCTCTGTATCCGTCCCCGCTCATTTCCCATGTGAGCCAGTTCCCACGTGAGGGGGGGTTGACCTGCTCCACACTCGGGGCGCCCCGGCTGGCCTCAGCATGAACGCAGGGCACCTAGCACCGCCATCCGGCAGCACAGGGGAGGACTCGGCAATGGGACAGGAGAAACCGCAGACCACGGAGCAGGGCACGGGCGTCAGCACGCCGGAAACGATGGACACACACGGCGGCGGCGACGCCTCCACACACGGCGTGAACACCAACCTCGATCCCAATATGCAGGGTGGCCCGGCCACCCCGGCCGATCGCGCCGCCACCGAGGAGATCGAGCGCCAGCACGTGCAGGACACCGGCCCTGAGTGAGCCGGGCCGCGTCCGACCCGCGTTTATGTGAAGTTGGGCAAGGCTTCACATGTCCCACTGACGGCGCGTCTACACTGCCCTTTACGGAGGATCAAGCATGACCAACCAGACTGGAATGGATCAGACTCGAATGATGACGGGGGCCGCAGGCGGCGCTCTGCTGCTGATGGGTCTTCGCAAGCGTGGGGTGCTGGGGATCGGCATGGCCGCCGTGGGGGGCTACCTGGCCTACCGCGCCGCCACCGGGAACGATCCGGTGATGGCCGCCGCCGGGCTGAGCGGCAACTCGACCGCCTCCAAGCCGATCTTCGTCGAGCACAGCGTGGTGGTCGAGCGTTCCCCGCAGCAGGTCTACGACTACTGGCGCAAGCTGGAGAACCTGCCGCAGATCATGAGCCACCTGGAAAGCGTGACCACCCTGGACGACAAGCGCAGCCGCTGGGTGGCCAAGGCGCCGCTGGGCACGCACGTCGAGTGGGAAGCCGAGATCGTGAACGACAAGCCCGGCCAGCGCATCGGCTGGCACTCGCTCCCCGGCGCCACCGTGGATAACGCCGGCAGCGTGCAGTTCGAGGAACTGCCGGGCGGCCACACGCGCATCCACGTGGCCCTCTCGTACCGGCCGCCCGCCGGCCCGCTGGGCGCCGCCGTGGCCAAGCTGTTCGGCGAGGAGCCCAGCCAGCAGATCGCCGAAGACCTGCAGAAGTTCAAGACCGTCTTCGAGGGCAGCAGCGCCCAGGCGTAAGCAGGTGCTGGAGGAGGGTGGCCCGCGTAGGTGGGCGACCCTCCTTTTTAGTTGTGTGGGACGGGAGTTGAGGACAGGGCTCGTCACGATGGCGTGTGATGTTGAGCGAGGCGAAACATCTCTCCCGGCCTGTAGGAACGGCGACCGCGAAGTTGAGTGGGCGCTCTGAGGAGTGGGCGGCAAGGCGACCCCTCTCCTGCGGAGCTGTACCAGCCAGTCTGCTTCACAGCCAGCTCCCCTTAGAAGGGAGCCAGGAAAAGCGTACCAGTCGGGCTTTTCCTTGCCTCTCTTCTAAGGGGACTCGGAGAGCTGCGAAGCAGAGGGGTTTACGTAGCGCCATCTCGCACACCATCCCGGAAGTTTCGCTGTTGCCCCAGCGCAACGGAAAATCCTCCTCTGCTGTCGGATCACAAGGGTTTTGATGCTCGCGCTGTCCGGCTCAGCGCTCGACCCGGGCCGAATCCGCCGATTCGTCGTCGCCCGCCTCGGCCCTGCGCTCTGGCACGGGCACCTCGGCGCCCTCCTCAATTACGGTCAGCGAGCGCAGGGTCTCGCCCTGATGCCAGCCGTACTGGGGATTCTTCAAACCCAGCGCGGCGGCGATGGCCACGGCGGCGCTCCTCTCGGGCTCGCCCTCCAGGCTGAACAGCAGGAAGCGCCGCCCACCGGGCGCGATGCGGATGAACAGATCGGCGCCGATCTCCAGTTGCTGGGTGCGCTCCAGGCGGGCGGCGCGGCCCTGCGCGTACTGCAGGGCCTCGCGAATCCGGACGGTGACGGTGGGGTTACTCATAGCAGCACCTTCATATCGGATTCCTCAGGCCGCTGAGCAGCATGTCGGCGAAGCTGTCGGCCACGTCGCGGGAACTCAGGGCGCCGCCGGGGCGATACCAGGTGTAGGCCCAGTTCACGGCCGAGAGCACCAGATACGCGCTCATCTTGGGGTCGAGGTCGGCCCGGAACACGCCCTCCTTCATCCCCTGCACCATCAGCTCGCGGTAGAAGGCGTCGATGGAGTCGCGCCAGCCGGTCACGCGGGCGTAGGCGCCGGGCGAGAGGTGCTTCCATTCGTGGAAGAACACGGTCGCGCTCTCCATGTTGTCGGCCACGACCTGGATATGGCGGCGCATGGCCTCGCGCAGTTTCTGATCGGCGGGCAGCGGGGTGTCCCGCAGGCTGAACAGGGCCCCGTCGAACTGCCGCGAGGCCTGGTTGACGATCTCGATCAGCAGCTCTTCCTTGCCGCTGATGTGCGCGTACAGGCTGCCGCCCTGCATCCCCAACTCGCCGGCCAGATCACGCATGGAGGTCGCGTGGTAGCCGCGCTCGGAAAACAGGCGGCTGGCCGAATCGAGGATCTGCTCGCGGCGGGGTTTGCTGGGGTCGGGGGGGCGCTCGGTCATGGTCGCGGGAACGCCGGGGGCGTCTACGCGGAGGGTAGCACGCGACCAAACGCCCGTTCGGAGTGGGTGGGCCGGCGCCCTGTGCCGTGCGGGAACGGGTGGTAAAACTGGGCCCATGAGCCACGCCCCCTCTGTGCCCACCCTTCAGGAGAGCCCGGACGGCATCCGCCCGGCGGTTCGCGCGGTGCCTGCCTATCCCTTCACGCCCATCGACGCCGCCATCAAGCTCGACCAGAACGAGAATCCCTACGACTTCCCGGCCGAGCTCAAGGCCCTGGCCGCCGAGCGGCTGCTCTTGCGCCCCTGGAACCGCTACCCCGACCTGCACGCCGACGAGCTGCGCCGCCGCATCGCCGCCTATGAGGGCTGGGACGAGCGCGGCGTGGTCGTGACCCCCGGCAGCAACGTGCTGATCAAGCTGCTCACCGAACTGGCGGGCATCGGCCAGACCGTGCTGACCGTGAACCCCACCTTCAGCGTGTACACCCTGGAAGCGCAGCTGCTGGGGGCGAATCTGGTGCAGGTGCCCCTGCAGGGCGACTTCTCGCTGCCGGTGGCGGCCCTCACCGCCGAACTGCGCTCGCGCCCCCCCGGCGTGCTGTACATCACCCAGCCGCACGCGCCCACCGGGCACCTGGACGCCGAGCGGGACGTGCGGGCGCTGGTGGGGGCGGCCCCGGAGTGGGTGGTCGTGCTCGACGAGGCCTACCACCAGTACAGCGCCTCGGACTTCCGGCCGCTGGTGCGCGAATGCCCCAACGTGCTGAGCCTGCGGACGTTCTCCAAGGCCTGGAGCCTGGCGGGCGTGCGCGCCGGCTACGCGCTCACGTCTGCGGGGCTGGCCGCCAACATCCAGAAACTGGTCTCGGCCTTCAACGTGAATGCGCTCACCCAGGCCGCGCTGGAAGTCGCCCTGGAACAGCCGGGCTACGTGCAGGCGCGGGTGCAGGAGGCCATCACCGAGCGCGGGCGGGTACTGGGGGCACTGCGGGATCACCCGACCTGCCAGGCCCTGCCCAGTCAGGCCAACTTCTTCCTGCTCCGCACGCCCGACGCCGACGGCGCCTACCGGCACTTCCTGTCGCGCGGCATCGTGGTGCGCCGCCAGGACAGGCTGCACCTGCTCTCCGGCTGCCTGCGCGTGGCCATCGGCACGCCCGCCGAGAACGACGCCTTCCTGCGGGCCGTGGCCGAGCTGCGCTAGGCCGGTCGGTGAGCCACAGCGACCCCTTTCAGGCCCCGCCCGAGTACGCCCCGCGCTCCACGCTGGTGCGGAGCTGTACCGCCTGCGGGGCGTGCTGCGCGGCGCCCGATATCGCGGCCCTCAACAAGCCCCTGGGCGTGCCCTGTGTGCATCTGGATTTCGGCTGCCTGTGCCGCATCTACGAGTCGCGCCCCGGCGTGTGCCGCAACTACCGCCCGGACTGGGTGTGCGGCGAGGTCGCGCCCCTGCCCACGCTGGAGCGGCGCGTGGAGCGCTTTCTGGCGATCTACGGTCTAGAGAGCGAGCTGCCCGGCGACCGCGCACCCTAGCACCACCGCCCAGGCAGGCAGTTTCAGCGCACTCAGGGCCGCGTAGGCCAGCAGGGCCAGGGCGAACTCGCGCGGCCCCCGCACGCCTCCGGTGAACACCGGGGCATAGAGCGCCGCGAGCAGCAGCCCCACCACCCCCGCGTTCAGCCCCGCCAGCGCCGAGCCGGCCGCCGGCAGGGCCGAGAGGGCAGACCAGAAGGGCAGTGCCCCCAGCATCAGCAGCGCGCCGGGCAGGAACACGCCCAGGGTGGCGACCAGGGCGCCCGCACCAGGGGAGAGTGCTCCCTGCGCCGCGCCCAGGTAGGTGGCGAAGGTGAACAGCGGCCCCGGCACCGCGTTCGCCGCGCCGTAGCCGGCCACGAAGGTCTCGTGATCCAGAAACCGCGGCACGAAGCCGGCCTCCAGCAGGGGCAAAACCACATGCCCGCCCCCGAACACCAGCGCCCCCGCGCGGAAGGTCGCGTCCAGCAGTGCCCAGCCCGGCCCGTACGTCGC